>JAUYFG010000170.1 GCA_030690985.1 Pseudomonadota bacterium | reverse complement strand
CCACCGCAGAAGCAAAGTCAAAGGCCACAGCAACGGCCGAGTCAAAGGCAAAACCGGGGCAGCGCCGTCCAGCTGCTAATCAAGTCGAATGCACAGCTTAAATAAGGTGGGTTTTTGTCTTGACGCAGGGGTCCACTTCAGACAACATCACCCTGCTGCGCGACAACTTCGCGGCTATCTTTCCCGACCTGGGCGATGTGCAGTTGGGCCGGGTGCGCGAGGCAATCAAACAGAGTTATGCCGACCGGGGATGGGCCCTGGGCACACGGGGCGAAATCCCGCCCTTCGCCACGTTCTACGACTTGCTCAAGGCCGATCCCAAACCGGACAAGGGGCTGATGACCCGGCTGGCGGAACTGGCGGATTACGGATTGTTCGAGTCCACCACCGGCGCGCCCAGCCTGCTCGACAACGCAACCCCCACCTTGGTGCAAATCCACAGTTCCCAGAACGAAGTGCTGCAACGGGCGTTTTCCACCTTCGTGCTGCACAACCTCTACCAGTCCATGTTCCGGCGCGGCACGCAAAGCCGAATCACCCACGCCATCATCTTCGACGAGGCGCATCGCGCGGCACGCTTGAAGCTGATTCCGACCATGGCCAAGGAATGCCGCAAATACGGGCTGTCTTTCGTGGTGGCGTCGCAGGAGGCAAAGGATTTCGACTCCTCGTTATTCAACGCCGTCGCCAATTACCTGGCATTGCGGGTGAATGAGGCGGACGCCAAGTTGATGGCGAAGATATTCGCCTCTTCGGACAAGGTGACGCTCTACGCGGATCGGATCAAACAAATGGCCAAGTTCAAGGCCTGGTTCTATTCGGAAGGGATGCGGTCGCCACTGCCGGTGGCGCTGGCGGGATGAGAGGGGCGTTGAGCCAAAACGGCGTTGTCGCGCCTTGCGTGGACTCATGCTGATATTGTCGCCGCAGCGATGTTGGGCACGCTGCGCTTCGTCCAACCTATGTGACTATTCGCGCAATTCACTGCCCCGACTCTCCCATGCCTGAACTCTCCTTCCTCGCCGTCTTTCTCACCGGCTTCCTTGGCGGCGCGCATTGCGTGGGCATGTGCGGCGGCATCGTTGCGGCGATTTCCTTGCAGCCGGGGGGGAGGCAGCCGTTCACGTTCCATCTGGCTTACAGCGCCGGGCGCATCGCCAGTTATTCGGCGGCGGGGGCGTTGGCGGGGTTGATCGGCTCGGCGGCTTTCCTCTCCGACACCTTGTACCCGGTGCAGCAGGGGCTCTATTTCCTGGCGCAGGTCGTGCTGATTCTGCTCGGGCTTTATCTCGCCGGCTTGAACCAGAGCGTGCTGATTCTGGAGCGGGCGGGCGGGGTGGTGTGGCGGCGGGTGCAGCCGCTGCTGGCGCGGGTGCTGCCGATTCGCTCTCTGCCCCAGGCCCTGGCGGCGGGAGCCTTGTGGGGCTGGCTGCCGTGCGGGCTGGTTTACAGCGTGCTGGTGTCCGCCCTGGCTTCCGGCGGGGCGGGGCAGGGTGCCACATTGCTGTTGCTGTTCGGTTTGGGCACCCTGCCCAATCTGCTGCTCATGGGCTGGGCGGCGACTTCGCTGCGGGAATGGGTGCGCCGGGTCTGGGTGAAACGGGTGGCCGGCCTGGGGGTGGCCTCGATGGGGATTTGGGGTCTGGTTCAGTTACTGTGAAACCGCCCGTGGGAGCGGGCTTGCCCGCGATTTTCGGCCTCGGTGCGGGTACGAACGCCTCAATCGCGGGCAAGCCCGCTCCTACGACGGGTTTCATCATGCGGGCGCCTTTCGACGAACTTGGCGGAAGGCGCGATGAAGCCGCTTTTCCGCCCTACGGGCTACGGGCTTACGGATTCGGCCTCCCTCTTGCGGAGATTCCGCCCTACGGGGCCTGGGCGCCGTGAAACTCGCGCACGAACTCGCTTTTCATCACTTTGCCCATCACGTTGGCATTGACCAGGAAGCGCAGGGTGTCGGGCGTGGTGACCTGGAATTCACCCAGGTAATAGACCGAACCGCCTTCGCGGACTTCGCGGATGGGAATGTTGGACAGGTTGTTGCGCAGGTTGATGGCGCCGGCATAAATCTGGCCGGCAAGGGTTTCATTGGCGCCGGATTTGCTGCCGGATTTGCCTTTTTTCACCAGGGTCACGGTCAGCAGGCCCCGCGTCGGGCTGCGCTCCACGTTGTAGTTCTTCGCGGCCTCGGCGGTGAGTTCCGTGGTGGGCACGGCGACGCTGTACAACTCGACGTCCTTGGTCGAGTAGCGGTCGTCGGCCTGGGCCTGGGGGGCAAGTAGAACGGCGAGCAGCAGCAGCGCGCGGCGGGTAGTCATGGGTGGCTCCTGGATGTTTTGTCTCAGCCGCGACTATAGCGCTGTAGGTCGGAAAAGCCGGCGGCTTCATGCCGGCGCCTTCCGACAAACCTGGCGGAAGGCGCGACAAGGCCGCTTGAGCGAAGCCGTTGCGCTTCAGCGCTTACGGATTCGGCCTCCCCCTTGTGGGGATTCCGCCCTACGCCCTGGAACAAGTGGTGGCGTCCATGCGCGCGGTCACCGAAAGCCTGCCGCTGCGCGAGGACCGGGCGGCCCCGCAACCCCTGGCAGATATCCTGCGGCCGCACGTCGATGAATCCGTTCCGCGACCGATGCCGCGTATATGTAATCCCCTTACGCGTGTACGCCAATTCGCGCTCCAGTTTGTTTCTCTATCCTCACGCAACCGCTTGTTCCTTCCCTATTCATGCCGTTACGCACCATTGCCCTGAGCTCGAAACCACAAGTCCTGGCCGCCGACACCTCGGTTCGGATCGTGCTGGGATTGCTGCTCGAACAACGGATCAATCATGTCGCCCTGGTCGACGCGGGTGGACGTTTCGTTGGCCTGGCCAGCGTCGGCATCGCGCTGGAGCGGGTTATTCCGGCCGCCGCACGCACCGCGCACGGACTGGACGATCTGGCCTTTGCCGGCGATGCCTTGCCGATGCTGCTCGATCATTACCGGAATATTCTCGATCAGCCGGCAACCACGCTGCTCGACCCGCGCGCCGAGACCTTGCATGTGGCCACCCCGCTGCTGGAAGCCGCCCTGTTGCTGACCCGCGCACAAGGGCCGCTGCCGGTGCTGGACGACCAGGATGTCCTGGTCGGCATCCTCAGCCAGCGTGCCTTGATGCAGTTCCTGGCCAGCCAGTCGGGCGAAGTCTGAGATGCACGGCGCCGCTCATCCCGTCGTGACTGAAGTCCTCTTCGGCCTGGGGCCGTTGCTGGTATCGCTGGTCATCTTCGTCCTGACCTACGCGGTCATCGTCACCGAGCGGATCAACCGCGCCATCGTCGCCCTGCTCGGCGCTTCCGCCAACCTGGTGGTGGCCGGCTTCGCCGAGCGCGCCGGACAACCCATCCGTTTTCTCCCCTTCATGCTGGGCGCGTTTCCGCTCATGTTGTTGAGCATCGCGATCAGCCATTTCTACATCGGGTGGCGCTACCTCCCCTGATTAACCGAGTCCCTTGAGCAGGACAGCTGCGTGCGATAGCAGCATTTTTTTCAGGCGACTTCGGTCGCCTGTTTTTTTTGTGGGATGACAAAACCTTATACGCCGCCGCCGCGATGCACCGTGGCGTAATAGATTTTTTCCAGTTCCAGCTTGTGCCTGGTTTCTTCGCTGGCGAGGTATTGGAACAGGTCGCGGATCGGGGCGGGCGGTGTGGTCTGCGCCAATTCACCGTAGTGCTGCATGGCGGCGTGTTCACGCCCCATGGCGTACTGCAACACCGCCTGGTCGTCCGGTTGCTCGCCCAGGTTCGGCGGAAAAGCGGCTTTATCGCGTTATCCGCCGAATGTTTGGCATTCGGCGGATAACGCCGGCAAGAAGACGCCGGCTCATCCGCCCTACGCGTGCTGTAGCGCCGGCGTCTTTAACCGAGATTGTCCATTAGCCAAAGTAGGCCTGTAGCGCAGGCGTCCCGCCTGCATCGTAGGCCTGTTCGGAAGGACGTAGCAGGCGGGACGCCTGCGCTACATGTGGGCCTCCGGCTAATGGACAATCTGGGTTTAAAACAGCCGGCTGGAAGCCGGCGCTACAGGGATTGCGCGGGGATGTGGGCGCCGATGCGCTTGATGCCGTTCTTTTCGTCGACGTAGACCAGCTTCGGCTCGAAGCCGGCCAGCTCGATTTCGTTGAAGGTGGCGTAGGTGGCGATGATCAGGATGTCGCCGACGGCGGCCTTGCGCGCGGCGGCGCCGTTCACCGAAATCATGCCGGAGCCGCGCTGGCCGCGGATGGCGTAGGTGGCGAAGCGTTCGCCGTTGTTGACGTTGTAGATCTCGATCCGCTCGTATTCACGGATGTCGGCCGCTTCCAGCAGATTCTCGTCGATCGCGCAGGAGCCCTCGTACTCCAGCTCGGAGGCGGTGACGCGCGCGCGGTGCAGCTTGGATTTGAGCAGGGTGCGTTGCATGGCTGACAAGGGTGAAGGACGAACGGGCGGCGATTATATGCCATATTGCGATGCAACAAAAAACCCCGCCCAGCCGGGCTTCAGCCCACGCAGACCTCGATGTTGTCGATCAGCCGCGTGGTGCCGAGGCGGGCGGCGGCGAGGATGACCAGGTCGCGGGTGTCCGGCGAGGGGGCCAGCAGGGTGGCCTGGCTACGCACCGCGATGTAATCCACCTGCCAATCGTGGGCGGCAAGGTCGTTGCTGGCCGCCTGTTCGATGCCGGCGTAATCGCGTTCACCGGCGCCGATGCGCGCCGCCGCTTCCCGTAGCAGGCGAACCAGGCGCGGTGCTTCTTCCCGCTGCGCCGCGCTCAGATAGCCGTTGCGCGAGGACAGCGCCAGGCCATCCGCCGCACGCGTGGTTTCCGCTTCGAGGATGCGAATCGGCAGGTTGAACTGGCGCACCAGGCCTTTCAGGATGAACAGTTGCTGGTAATCCTTCTTGCCGAATACCGCGACCGCCGGTTGCACCATGTTGAACAGCTTCAGCACCACGGTGGCGACCCCGGAAAAATGGCCGGGCCGGAAGGCACCGCAGAGTTCGCAGGCCAAGGGCGGTTGTACCTGGAAGGTTTGCGGTTCCGGAACCATCTCGTGCATGTCCGGCGCAAACACGATGTCGCAGCCGGCGGCTTCGAGTTGTTCACAATCGGCTGGCAGGGTGCGCGGATAGCGCTGGAAGTCTTCGCCGGCGCCGAACTGGAGCGGGTTCACGAAAATGCTGGCGACCACCGGGTGCCCGCTCGCCCGCGCCTGTTCGACCAGGGCAATGTGTCCTGCGTGCAGGTTGCCCATGGTCGGCACGAAGGCCGTTTCCCGCTGCCCGGCCAGGGCGGCGCGCAATTCGGAAACGCTGTGGATGAGGCGCATCAGAAGCTGTGTTCCGGGCCGGGAAATTCACCGCCTTTCACCGAGGCGACATAGCCGCGTACCGCGTTGGCGATGTTCCAGGAGCCTTCCATGAAGTCCTTGGCGAAGCGCGGTGGTTTTTCGGTGAGGCCGAGCAGGTCGTTGAGAACCAGGACCTGGCCGTTGCAATGCGGGCCGGCGCCGATGCCGATGGTGGGAATGGCGAGCTGTTGGGTGACTTCCTCGGCGACCACGGCGGGAATGGATTCCAGCACCAGCATTTGCGCGCCGGCACTTTCCAGATCTTCCGCGTCCTCGATCAGGCGGGCGGCGGCGCTGCCCTCGCGCGCCTGGCTGCGGTAGCCGGTGGTGTTGACCGATTGCGGCAGCAGGCCGAGGTGGCCGCATACCGGGATGCCGCGCGCGACCAGAAAACGTACGCTGTCGATCATCACCGCGCCGCCTTCCAGCTTGACCATGTTGGCGCCCGCCGCGATCAGGCGGGCGGCGGCCGCGAAGGCCTGCTGCGGGCTTTGCTGATAGGCACCGAAAGGCAGATCGCCGATGATGAAGGCCCGCCCGCCGGCGCCACGCGCCACCGCTTCGGTGTGATAAGCCATCTGCTCCAGGGTGACGGCCAGGGTGGTGTTGTGTCCCTGCACGGTCATGCCCAGGGAGTCGCCGACCAGCAGGATGTCGACGCCGTTGTCGGCGAGCAGGCGGGCGAAGCTGGCGTCGTAGCAGGTGAGCACGACCAGTTTTTCGTCCTTCTCGACCCGGGTCATCAGTTGCGGAAGAAACATGATCACGTCCCCATGTTGAAGAACTCGCGCGCCCCGCGCATGTCGCGGATGCGTTGCACCAGCAGATCGAAATCGCTGTCGCGTTCAGCGAAGTTGAGGTGCTCGTTGTTGACGATCAGGAGCGGGGCCGCTTCGTAATGATAGAAAAACTCGCTGTAGGCGCGCGCCAGCTCGGCCAGGGTGCCCTCGCTCAACGTGCGTTCGTAGCCGCGCCC
Source organism: Pseudomonadota bacterium (assembly GCA_030690985.1). Taxonomy (GTDB): domain Bacteria; phylum Pseudomonadota; class Gammaproteobacteria; order Burkholderiales; family Thiobacillaceae; genus PFJX01. The sequence continues at coordinate 15,774 of JAUYFG010000170.1, read as the reverse complement.
ACGTTTCTTCACCCGTTCCATCAGGGTGTTGGGGGCGGTTTGCAGGTAGATCACCAGATCGGGCGCGCTGGACTGGGGTTTGAGCCCGTCATGGATCTGCCGGTAGAGGCGGAATTCATCCTCGTCCAGTACCAGCCGGGCGAACAGCCTGTCCTTTTCCGGCATGAAATCGGCCACGCTGGTCGAGCTGAACAGGTCGCCCTGGGCGAAACGGCGTGCCTGTTCCATGCGGGAGACCAGGAAGGACAGTTGCGTGGGCAGGGCGTAGCGGCGGCGGTCTTCGTAGAAGCGCGGTAGAAACGGGTTCGCGTCGGCGTTTTCCAGGATCAGTTCGGCGCCGGTGAGGTCTGCCAGCTTGCGTGCCAGGCTGGTCTTGCCGGCGCCGATGGGGCCTTCGACGACGATGTGGCGGAAGCGGCCGAGCATCAGGCGGCGTTCAGATCGCTACGCGGCAGGAGGCGCAACGTGGCAACGGCTAAGTCGGCCAGGCAATCGGCGACGGTTCCCTTGCCGGGGATGGACTGATCCGGGGCGATCTCGCTCATCGGCTGGAGCACGAAAACGCGTTCGCACATGCGCGGATGCGGCAGGGTGAGGCCGGGTTCATGCAGCACCAGTCCGTCGTAGAGCAACAGGTCGAGGTCGAGGGTGCGCGGCGCGTTCTTGAACGCGCGGCGGCGGCCGTGGCGCGCCTCGATGTCCAGCAGGGCTTCGAGCAGGGTGCGTGCGCCCAGCCGGGTGGCCAGCAAGGCGACGGCATTGACGAAGTCGGGCTGCGCTTCATAGCCCTGCGCTTTCGCGAGATACAGCCCGGAGCGCGCGACCAGGCGGGTGTCCGGCAGGCGCGCCAGTTCGGCGAAGGCCCGCTCGATCTGCGCCGCCGGGTCGCCCAGATTGGCGCCCAGTGCGATGAAGGCCTGCACTTCAGCCAAGCCCGGTTACCGGGAAAGTCGCGTTAGCGACTCTCGACGTTCCCCTCTCCCGCTGGGAGAGGGAAACCGGCTTGGCTATCGAAGTCATGCCGGTTCGCTGGGCGCCGCGTCGGCAGGCTTGCGGCGCTTGCGCGGTTTGCGTTTGGCGTCCGAGCCCTGAGCAGGTTTCAGCATTTCCGCGCGCTCTGCTTCTTCGGCATCCTGGAAGCGGCCCCACCAATCCGCCAGTTCCTGGCTGGCGTCGCCGCTTTCGGCGCGGATCAGGAGGAAGTCGTAGCAGGCGGACAGGCGCGGGTGGCTGAGCAGGCGGAACGGACGGGCGCCGCTGCGTTGCTCGAAGCGCCCCTGCAATGACCAGATCTCCTTGATCATGCCGTCGAAGCGGCGCGGGAAGGCCAAGGCACGGCGCTGCCGTTCCAGTACCGTGTCCATCGCCTCATACAGCGCGGATTGCTCGTGCAGGCCGTGGGCGCGTTTGCGCTCCAGCTCCTGCTGCATGTCGAACCAGAGCAGGCAGGCCAGCATGAAGGCGGGTGACGCCGACTGGCCCTGGCGGATGCGCAAATCGGTGTCGTGCAGGGCGGCATGGAGGAATTTCTGCCGCGCCGGGTCATCCAGGATGGCGTCCAGCATGGGCAACACGCCGTGATGCAGGCCTTCCGCGCGCAACTGCTTGACCCCGCGTTCGGCATGGCCGGAGAGCAGCAGCTTCATCATTTCGTCGAACAGGCGCGAAGGGGGAATGCGCGCGAGCATGGAGGCCAGTTCGGCGATCGGCGCGCGCGTGGCCGGGTCGATGTGGAAGTCCAGCTTGGCCGCGAAACGCGCCGCCCGCAGCATCCGTACCGGATCTTCGCGGAAGCGCTGGGCCGGGTCGCCGATCATGCGCAGCAGTTTTTTCTGCGCGTCGGCGACGCCGCCATGTCCGTCCCAGATTTCCTGATTTGCCGGGTCGTAATACAAGGCGTTGACGGTGAAGTCGCGCCGCGCGGCGTCTTCTTCCTGGGAACCGAACACGTTGTCGCGCAGCAGCATGCCGTCGGCGGCGGTGACGCGGCCATCCTCTTCCTCGTCGTCTTCCGCCGGCGGGGTGGCGGCGCGGAAGGTGGTGACTTCGATCAGATCCGGGCCACAGTAGACGTGCACGATCTGGAAGCGCCGGCCGATGACGCGCGAGCGGCGAAACAGGCGGCGAATCTCGTCCGGGGTGGCATCGGTGGCGACATCGAAATCCTTCGGCTCGTGCCCCAGCAGGAGATCGCGCACCGCGCCGCCGACCACGAAGGCGGCATAGCCTTCGCGCGCCAGGGTGTCGGTGACCTTGAGCGCACAGCTATGGATTTGCTCGCGGCGGATGCCATGTTTGGCGAGCGGCAGGATGCGCGGCCCGGCTGCGGCTTTCTTTCCTAAGACCTTGTTGATCAGGCGGCGGATCATCAGCGCCGGGTTCCTTGGAGAATTGGGGGGGTAAAGCCGGCGCATTATACATATCGGGATTTGGCCGCTGCCGCGCAGCTTGCCCGAGCGGGGGTTGCAGGCTACAGTACCGCGCGTTTTCGAGTGCTCAAGGAATCCTGTGTTAGCCCTCATCGAAGCCGCCGGCTGGCCCATCTGGCCGATCATCATCGCCTCCATTCTGGCCTTGGCCATTATTTTCGAGCGTGTCTACACCCTGCGCCGGCCCCTGATCGTGCCGCAGGGCCTGCTCGACCACACCATCGACAACCTGCGCCGCCACGGCGCCAATCCCGATCTGCTGCGCGCGCTGGCGGAAGGCTCCGCCCTTGGCCGCATCCTCGCAGCGGGAGTGCGCAACATCGGCGCCAGTCGCGAAGTGATGAAGGAATCCCTGGAAGAAGCCGGTCGCGCGGTCGGCCATGATCTTGAGCGCTATCTCTCCACCCTCGGCACCATCGCCACGGTGGCTCCGCTGCTTGGCCTGCTGGGTACCGTGGTCGGGATGATCGAAATCTTCGGCTCGCAATCCCCCACCGGCGGTAATCCCGCAGTGCTCGCGCACGGTATTTCGGTGGCCCTGTACAACACCGCTTTCGGCCTCATCGTCGCCATCCCCAGCATGATCTTCTTCCGCTTTTATCGCGGCAGGGTCGACGCCCTGCTGGTGGAAATGGAGCAGCAGGCGATCAAGTTGGTGGAAATCGTGCACGGCGAGCGGCAATGAACTTCTCGCGTGGCCGCCGCCGCGACGATCTGGAAATCAACCTGATTCCGCTGATCGACGTGCTGCTGGTGATCCTGATTTTTCTCATGGTGACCACCACCTATGCGCGTTTTTCCGAGTTGCAGATCAATCTGCCGGAAGCCAAGGGGGACAGTGCCAAGGAAATGCCCGCGCAGATCACGGTGAATGTCGATGACCGTGGCAGCTATGCGGTGAACACCACCGGCGTGGCCTATGCCGGCGTCGAGTCCCTGGTGCAGGCGCTGAAAACGGCGGCAGGTGAGCAGCGCGATCCGGTCATCGTCATTTCCGCCGACGCCCATGCCAGCCACCAGTCCGTGGTGCGGGTCATGGATGCCGCCCGGCGCGCAGGCTATCCCCGCGTGACCTTCGTGACGCAAAGTCCCGCTCAGGAGTGAAAGACTTTCTGGAGCGTTGTTGGTATGGCCGTTGCCGCTACTCCCTGCTGCTTGTCCCTTTCAGTCTGATCTTCTTCCTGCTGGTTGCCGGGCGCCGCCTGGCCTACCGCGCCGGTTTGTTCCGTGTGCGGCGCCTGCCCGTCCCGGTCATCGTGGTGGGCAATCTCGGCGTCGGCGGCAGCGGCAAGACCCCGCTTACGCTCTGCATCGTGCAATGGCTGGCTGAACTCGGCTATCACCCCGGCATCATCAGCCGGGGTTATGGGGGATGCGCGCGTGCGCCCATGCCGGTGCAGGCGGACAGCGACCCCGCGCTGGTCGGCGATGAACCCGTGCTGCTGGCCCGCCGCGCCGCCTGTCCGGTGTGGATCGGCCGCAAGCGGGCCGAGGCGGGGCGGCAATTGCTGGCCTTCCACTCCGAGGTGGATGTGCTCGTGGCCGATGACGGCTTGCAGCATTACGCGCTGGTTCGCGACATGGAAATCGTCGTGGTGGATGGCCTGCGCGGTTTCGGCAATGGCCGCCTGCTCCCCGCCGGCCCCCTGCGCGAGCCGCTTGGGCGCCTTGCCACGGTGGACGCGGCGGTGGTCAACGGCGGCGATCCGGATGACTTTCTCCTGCTGCCACCCAGCTTCGCCATGCGTCTGCGCGGCGCCACCTTTCGCAATCTGCGTGACCCGGCTCAGACCGCGGTCGCGGCGGATTTTGCCGGGCACGAAATCCACGCGCTGGCCGGCATCGGCCATCCGCAGCGTTTTTTCGATCACCTGGAACACCTCGGGCTGAACATCACTCCACACGTATTCCCGGATCACCATGCCTACAGTGCCGACGATCTGCCGGCCGGCACCCTGCTCATGACCGAGAAGGATGCCGTGAAATGCGCCCCCTTTGCTTCCCCGGATGCCTGGTTTCTGGCGGTTGACGCCATCCTTTCGCCGGGACTAAAAACCCTCATCAACCACACTCTGAAGGCCCGCCATGGACCCCAAACTGCTTGAAATCCTCGTCTGCCCCCTATGCAAAGGCCCGCTGGTTCACCAGAAGGATGAGCTGATCTGCAAGGCTGATCGCCTCGCCTTTCCGCTCCGCGACGGCATCCCGGTCATGCTGGAAGAAGAAGCCCGGCGCCTGGCCGCGAGCGAAGAAATTTCCTGAGTTCCGATGGCCACCCGCTTCCCCCTGCAATCGCTGCTGGATCATTCCCGGCACCGCATGGAAGCTGCGGAACGCCTGTTGCGCATCCTCAGACGCAAGGAAGAAGCCGCGCGCCGGCGGCAGGAAGAACTGCACGGCTACAAACAGGATTACCAGTTGCGCCTGACCGCGGAAGCCGGCTCGCAAGGCATGGCAATCCACCTCCTGCGCGACTACCACGCCTTTCTCGGCAAACTGGAACTCGCCATCCGCCACCAGGAAAATGAAGTCGTTCAGGCGGCCGCGCACTGGCAAAGCGCGCACGACAACTGGCTCGCCCTGCGCCAGAAAGTGAAGGCCTACGAGGCTTTGGCCGACCGCCACCGCCACCAGGAACTTCAGCGTGAGGAAAAACGCGACCAACGCCTCACCGACGAACAGGCCGCGCGCCGGCATGTACCGAAGTCGGTGCTTTGAGCGCACATCAGGGGTGTCCCGCACCGACTAAGTTTGACCTGATTACTCGGGTATTGCATACTTTCAGGACTTTTTCATCCTGAATCGCTTCATGTTCAAACACCTGCGGGAAGACATCGGCGTCGTGTTCGACCGGGACCCGGCGGCGCGCACTTTTTTCGAGGTGTTGACTACCTATCCCGGCCTGCACGCGATTCTCTGGCACCGCCTGTCGCATGGGCTGTGGAACGCCGGGTTCAAGTGGTTGGCGCGCTTTTCCAGCCATCTGGCGCGCTGGTTCACCGGGATCGAGATTCATCCGGGGGCGAACATCGGCCGCCGCGTGTTCATCGACCATGGCATGGGGGTGGTGGTGGGCGAGACGGCCATCGTCGGCGACGATTGCACGCTGTATCACGGCGTCACTCTGGGCGGCACCTCGTGGCACAAGGGCAAGCGCCACCCCACGCTGGAAGCCGGGGTGATCGTCGGTGCCGGCGCCAAGATTCTCGGCCCCATCACCCTGGGCGCGGGCGCCAAGGTGGGTTCCAACGCGGTGGTGGTGAAGGATGTGCCGGCGGGGGCGACGGCGATCGGCATCCCGGCGCGGATTTTCGATGCCGAACAAGACAAGGTGCGCGAGGAAGCCGCGAAAAAGCTGGGCTTCTCCGCTTACGCGGTGTCCAGCGATATGAACGACCCGGTGGTGAAAGCCATCCACGGTCTGGTGGACCACTCCGCCCTGACCGACCAGCGCATCGAATGGATCATTGCCGAATTGAAGCGCCTGGGCGGTGATGCCGAGGAAGACAGCGGCAAGCCCGACGATCATTTCGATCCGGCTTACCTGAACAAGATTGTCGATTGACTGCTTATGGCGTATGTAGCGCCCCCGGAAAATGAAATACGCCGTAGGAGCCGGCTTGCCGGCGATAGCAAGGTTTGCACGGAGGGCCGTCGTTGCAATCGCTCCTACGTCAAATAGTTGACTAAATTAATCGGGATTAGTACAGTGTCGGCTTCTTCCACGCATTTTTCACTAAACATCGAGGTTCACCATGCGCCTAACCACCAAAGGACGTTTCGCGGTAACCGCGATGATCGATCTGGGCATGCGCCATCAGCGCGGCCCCATCACCCTGGCCGGCATCAGCGAGCGTCAGCGCATTTCACTGTCTTATCTGGAACAGTTGTTCGGCCGCCTGCGCCGCCAGGGCATCGTCGATAGCGTGCGTGGACCCGGTGGCGGTTACACCCTGGCCAGGCCGCTGGAGGAAATCTCGGTGGCGGCAATCATCCGCGCCGTGGACGAGCCGATCGATGCCACTCAGTGCGGCGGCCTGGGTAATTGCCACGACGAACGTGAGTGCATGACCCACGAGCTATGGACGAATCTGAATACGCGCATCTACGATTACCTGGAATCGGTGACGCTGGGTGAACTGGTCGCCAAGCAATTGGTAAAGCAGGCGCAGGAAGCGGAATCCCCGCGCAAGGAAACTCGCCGCGTGATCGGTTCGGCGGAACTCAAAGCCGCGTACTGATACGCAGCTGATGGAGCAGATGAATATGGTCAAAACCCCCATTTACCTCGACTACTCGGCCACCACCCCGGTGGACCCACGGGTGGCCGCGAAGATGATCCCCTACCTCACCGAGATGTTCGGTAATCCGGCTTCGCGCTCCCATGTGTTCGGCTGGGACGCGGACAAGGGCGTGGAAGAGGCGCGCGGCCATGTCGCCGCACTGGTGAATGCCGACCCCAGGGAAATCGTCTGGACTTCCGGCGCCACCGAGTCCAACAACCTCGCCATCAAGGGCGCGGCGCACTTCTATCACGGCAAGGGCAAGCACCTGATTACGGTGAAGACCGAGCACAAGGCGGTGCTGGATACCTGCCGCGAGCTGGAACGCGAAGGCTATGAAGTCACCTATCTGGGCGTGCAGCCCGACGGCCTGATCGACCTGGAAGAACTCAAGGCCGCGATACGTCCCGACACCATCCTGGTCTCCGTGATGTTCGTGAACAACGAGATCGGCGTGATCCAGGACATCCCGGCCATCGGCGAGCTGTGCCGTTCCAAAGGCATCCTGTTCCATGTCGACGCCGCGCAGGCGGCCGGCAAGGTGGAAATCGATCTGTCCAAGTTGAAGGTCGATCTGATGTCCTTCTCCGCGCACAAAACTTACGGCCCGAAAGGCATCGGCGCCTTGTACGTGCGGCGCAAACCGCGCGTCCGCCTGGAAGCGCAGATGCACGGTGGTGGCCACGAGCGCGGCATGCGCTCCGGCACCCTGGCCACGCACCAGATCGTCGGCATGGGCGAAGCCTTCCGCATCGCCAAGCTGGAAATGGGCGCCGAAACCGAGCGTATCCGGTTCTTGCGCGACAAGCTTTATAGAGGCTTCCAGGACATGGAAGAGGTGCATCTGAACGGCGATTTCGAACGCCGCATCGCCGGCAACCTCAACGTCAGCTTCAACTTCGTCGAGGGCGAAAGCCTGATCATGGCGATCAAGGATCTGGCCGTTTCCTCCGGTTCCGCCTGCACTTCAGCCAGCCTGGAGCCGTCCTATGTGCTCAAGGCGCTGGGGCGCAACGACGAACTGGCGCACAGTTCCATCCGTTTCACCATCGGCCGCTTCACCACCGAAGAAGAGATCGACTACACCATCAAGCTCCTGCACGAAAAGATCGGCAAGCTGCGCGAAATGTCGCCGCTGTGGGAGATGTTCAAGGATGGGGTTGACCTCGATACGGTGCAGTGGGCGGCACATTGATTTGGTTAGGAGAAACAAATGGCATACAGCGAACAGGTCCTGGACCACTACGAAAATCCCCGCAACGTCGGCGCTTTTGAAAAAGATGCCGGCGATGTCGGCACCGGCATGGTCGGCGCGCCGGCCTGCGGCGACGTCATGAAGTTGCAGATTCGGGTCAACGAGCAGGGCATCATCGAGGACGCCAAGTTCAAGACCTACGGTTGCGGCTCGGCGATCGCCTCGTCTTCCCTGGTGACCGAATGGGTCAAGGGCAAGACCCTGGACGAGGCGATGAACCTCAAGAACACCCAGATCGCCGAAGAACTGGCGCTGCCGCCGGTGAAGATCCACTGTTCCATCCTGGCGGAAGACGCCATCAAGGCGGCTGTGGCCGATTACAAACAGAAGCACGGCAACAAAGCGGGCAGCACGGAATACACCGCCTGCAATCCGCCGGTTGCCGCTTAAGAGGGCATTGCCATGGCTGTTACCCTTTCTGAACGCGCTGCTACCCACGTCAAGAATTTCCTGGCCAAACGGGGTTCGGGGCTGGGCCTCAAGCTCGGCGTACGCACTTCCGGTTGTTCCGGCATGGCCTACAAGCTGGAGTTCGTCGATGTCGAAGACCCGGAAGACACCAAGCTCGAATGCCACGGGGTCACCGTCTACGTCGACCCCAAGAGCCTGGCCTACCTGGACGGCACGGAACTGGACTACGCGCGCGACGGCCTCAACGAAGGCTTCAAGTTCAACAACCCCAACGTCAAGTCCGCCTGCGGCTGCGGCGAGTCGTTCAACGTTTGAAAGCTGTAGGTTGGGCAAAGCGAAGCGTGCCCAACTAACCACCGCCATGTTGGGCACGCTTCGCTTTGCCCAACCTAAGCCTCTGCCCACTGCCAATTAAATCAAATGCTCGACTTCTCCCGCGACCACTTCGCCCTGTTCGGCCTGCCCGCCAGCTATGCGTTGGATGGCGCGCGCCTGGACCAGGCTTATCGCGACATCCAGTCGGAGATACACCCGGACAAGTTTGCCCATGCGGGGGACGCCGAGCAGCGCTTGTCCATGCAGTGGGCCACTCGGGTGAACGAGGCTTACCAGACGCTGCGGCGGCCGTTCGATCGCGCCAACTATTTGTTGCAGTTGCAGGGCATCCACGCGATGGATGCCAACAACACCTCGATGCCGATGGATTTCCTGGTGCAGCACATGGAATGGAGCGAGAAATTGGCCGACGCAAAAGCCGCTCAAGAGGTGGCGGTGCTGGATCGCCTGGAAAAGACTCTGCGTAACGAAGCGCGCGAATTCCAGGCGCAACTGGCCGAACAGATCGACCAGCGCCACGATTACCCTGCCGCCGGGGAAACCCTGCGCAAACTGCGTTTCACCGACAAGTTGCTGGCCGAGGTCGGCGCGGCGTATGAAATGATCGAATGAGCGCCATCCCCTAGCCGTCATACCCGCGCAGCCCCCGCTTTCGCGGGGGTGACAGGGAATCCAGTGTGTTCATCCAACTTGCTTTTGAACGGCAATCAGATCGACGACCTGGATTCCCGCTTTCGCGGGAAAGACGAGTAAATCCACCGTACCCCTATTCCTCCCCTATGGCTCTCCTGCAAATCTCCGAACCCGGCCTGTCCACCGCGCCGCACCAACATCGGCTGGCGGTCGGCATCGACCTGGGCACCACCAATTCCCTGGTCGCCACGGTGCGCAACGGGGTTGCCGTGGTGCTCAACGACGCCCACGGCCACGGCCTGCTGCCCTCGGTGGTGCGTTATCTGCCTGACGGCGGCACCAGCGTCGGCCAGGTCGCCCAGGCCCAGGCGTCGGAAGACCCGCACAACACCATCATTTCGGCCAAGCGCTTCATGGGGCGCGGCATCAAGGACATCCCGGATCTGTCCACCATGCCCTACAAGTTCGTCGATGCGCCGGGCATGGTGCAGATCAGGACGGCCGCTGGAGTGAAAAGCCCGGTCGAGATTTCCGCTGAAATTCTCAAAGTGCTGAAGGCGCGCGCCGAAGCCAGTTTGGGCGGTGAACTGGTGGGCGCGGTGATCACCGTGCCGGCCTATTTCGACGACGCGCAACGCCAGGCCACCAAGGACGCCGCGCGTCTGGCCGGCCTCAATGTGCTGCGCCTGCTCAACGAGCCCACCGCCGCCGCCATCGCCTACGGCCTGGATAACGCCGCCGAAGGGATTTACGCGGTGTACGACCTGGGCGGCGGCACTTTCGACATTTCCATCCTCAAGCTCACCCGAGGCGTGTTCGAAGTGCTCGCCACCAATGGCGATTCCGCTCTCGGCGGCGACGATTTCGACCGCCGCATCTACTGCTGGGTACTGGAACAGGCCAAGGTCCACACCCTCGATGACCGCGACAAGACCCTGTTGATGGCGCGCGCCCGTGAGGCCAAGGAAACCCTTTCCGAGCACACCTCGGCACCCATCACCGTGGTGCTTTCCACTGGCGAAGTAGTCAACCTCAACCTGAGTGAAGCTACCTTCAACGAAATGACCGCCAGCCTGGTCAACAAGACCCTGCTGCCCACGCGCCGCGCCTTGCGCGATGCTGGGCTGACCGTGGAAGAAGTGAAGGGCGTGGTGATGGTTGGTGGTTCCACCCGCATCCCGCGCGTCTTGGCTGCGGTGGGTGAATTCTTTGGTGAGGGCGGCAAATGCTCGCCGCTCACCAACCTTGATCCGGACAAGGTCGTGTCGCTGGGCGCGGCGATCCAGGCCAACGTCCTGGCCGGCAACAAGAGCGGCGACGACTGGCTGCTGCTCGACGTGGTGCCGCTGTCCCTCGGCCTGGAGACGATGGGCGGCCTCACCGAAAAGATCATCCCGCGCAACGCCACCATTCCTACCGCTCGCGCCCAGGAATTCACCACCTACAAGGACGGCCAGACCGCCATGAGCATCCATGTGGTGCAGGGCGAACGCGAACTGGTGGCCGACTGTCGCTCCCTGGCCCGCTTCGAACTGCGCGGTATTCCGCCGATGGTGGCGGGTGCGGCGCGCATCCGCGTCACCTTCCAGGTCGATGCCGACGGCTTGCTCTCGGTCAGCGCCCGCGAACTCGGCACCGGGGTCGAATCGCATATCGCCGTGAAGCCCTCCTATGGCCTGGGCGACGACGAAGTCGCACGCATGCTGCAAGACTCTTATGCCCATGCCCAGGACGACATGACCGCGCGCAATCTGGCCGAAGCCAAGGTGGATGGCCGCCGCCTGGTCGATGCGACCGAGACCGCGCTCAAGGAAAACGGCGCCGCGCTGCTTAATGAAGCGGAACGTACCCAGGTTGAAAAACTGCTGACCGTCCTCCAAGTTGCCCTGGACGGCGACGACCTGGCCAGCGTCAAACGCGCTACCGAAGCTCTTAACCAGGGCACGGTAGAATTCGCCGCCCGGCGCATGGATCTGAGCGTGAAAAAAGCGCTTACCGGGCAGCGTCTCGATGCACTGGAACTGTGAGTAATGGCTCGAATTCCAAACGGTAGGGTGGATAAGCGCTGCGCATCCACCTTCGGCGGCGGCATTGGTGGATGCGCTGCGCTTATCCACCCTACGTACTGAAAACCAACGAGTACCGCCATGCCCCAACTGATTGTTCTTCCTCACGTCGAACTGTGTCCTGACGGCGCCGTTATCGACGCCCGGAAAGGCGTTTCCATTTGCGACCTCCTTCTGGAAAACGGCATCGAGATTGAGCACGCGTGCGAGAAATCCTGCGCTTGCACCACCTGCCACGTGGTCGTTCGCGAAGGCTTCGGCACCTTGGCCGAAGCCACTGAACTGGAAGACGATCTGCTCGACAAGGCCTGGGGCCTGGAACCCACCTCGCGCCTGTCCTGCCAGGCGCTGATGGGCAAGGAAGATTTGGTGATCGAAATTCCGAAATACACCATCAACATGGTCAAAGAAGGGCATTGATGGCGAGTAGCGAGTAGCCACTTGCCACTTGCCACTTGCGACTCGCCCCAACTGGAGAGAACTCATGAAATGGACTGATACCCTGGATATTGCTATCGCCCTGGCCGAACATCATCCGGACGTGGACCCGCGCTACCTACGTTTCACCGATCTGCACCGCTGGGTGATGGAACTGGAAGCGTTTTCCGACGACCCCAACCATTCCGGTGAAAAGATACTGGAAGCCATTCAGGCCGCCTGGATCGAGGAAATGGATTGAAAGCCTTACTGGCCGCGCTCGCGCTGCTCCCCCTGGCTGCCCAGGCTGAAGGTTTCGGCTTCAAGGGCGTCGATCTTGGTTCCCCCCTCGCCCGTGTCGCCAGCGACCCGCGCCATGCCTGCCGCGCCGTCAACACGCCAATCGGCGACACCATATGCAGCCTGCGCCCGAGCGAAGCGGAAACCATCGCCGGGGCGAACGTGGCCGCGCTGTTCTACTTCTACGACGCCGGCAGCCTGAGCGGCATTCAGATCACGGTCGCGGAAACGGATTTCCAGCGGGTGGTCAATGCCCTCGCCGGCAAATATGGCGCCGGCAAATTGAGCAGCGAGAAGGTGAAGAACTTCAAGGGCGCGGTTCACGAAAACCGCACCTGGTTCTGGCAATACCCGGAAGCCAGTCTGAAAGCGCAACGCTATGCCGGCCGCCTGGACAAATCGGTCATCCGTTATACCGACGACCGCGCCGCCGGTCGCGTGCAACAACGCCGAGCCGCCGCAGCCAGGAACCCGAATAAAGACCTGTAGGTGGGTGGCGGGGGCACGGTGAATTTGTTCTGTCAGGGTGCGTGCGCCGAGCGCACGATTGGGCATTAATCCGTGCGACTGGTGCGCGCTACCCTCTTGCTCTCGGGCCGCTTGCCAAGCATCGACCCGTATTCATCTCGCTGTTCCCAATAAGAAATACCTGCTGGAGGTCGATCTTGTACAAGAAAAAGAGTCGTGGGTGGGTTGCCCCCGGCGGCGCAAGCGCGCTGCCGGCCTGGTTCCGGTGGCTGTTGCTCGCCATGCTGGCGGCACTGGCGGCGTTGCCGGCCCGGGCTGATTTCGCCGCGACGGCCACGCAAGCGCAGGCTTTGCGTTCATCCGCGCACCCTCTGGCGGCGGTGGCCGCGTATCGCCGCGCCATTTCGCAGGGCAGCAAAGAGCGTGGGCCGCGTGACCCCGCTGTTCTCTCGGCACGGCTCGAACTGGCCGAGACCCTCTCGCTGGCCGAGTTGAGCGGCGAGGCGCACCGCCAATACGAGGCCAACCTCGCCGATATTCGCGCCGCCCTGGGCTCGACGCATGAGATGGCTGCCTATGCGCAGGCACGTCTGGGCCTGTCCTGGTATCGCATGGGTAATTTTGTACGGGCACTGGACAATCTGCGCGAAGCCCACCAATCGCTGGAAAAGGCGCCAGGCACCTATGTCGAATTTCTGCCTGTTCTGGCCAGTTGGGTCGGCCATGTGCTGGAGGAACTGGGGCGCCGCGAGGAGGCCCTTCAGTGGGGGGCTCTTGCTACCAGGTTGCTGGAAGAATTGCCCGCCAAAGATGAGTTCGCGAAGCTGCGGCACAAGCACCTGTTCATCAAATTGCAGTCGCGTGTCTACGTCACCCCCGAGCTGCTGCGTATGCAGGAAGCGCTGCTGGGCGAAATGCGCAAGCTGCGTGGTGAGCGCCACCTGGACACGTTGGCCGAACTGGAGCTGCTCGCGGGCATGCAGTTCGCTGTCGGCAATTGGGAAGCGGCGCGGCAGAGCAACGAGACGGCGCTCTCGCTGGCATCCGGTTTGCTCGGGGAACATCACGACATGGTTACCGGCATCCGCTACAACCAGGGGCTGGTCGAGATGCGCCTGGGCCACTTGCCGCGCGCGCGGCAGCTGCTCCATGCCGCCACTGCGGCGCGGGAACACAAGCTGGGCACGCGCCACAACGAAAGCCTGATGGCCCTGGCGCAACTGGCGCGGGTGTGCAATCAGCAGGGCGACTACAAGACGGCGGCAAAGTTGGGCGGCGAGTTGATTACCCGCATCGAGTCCCTGCGCGAACAGCGCCACCTGCCCCCGGAGAGCCTGCGCTACTACTTCGCGCGCTGGGCCAGCGCCTACAAGACTCAGGCGCACAGCCTGGTGAAACTGAAAGACTTCGCGCAAGCCTTCCGGGTGATGGAACTGGCCCGCGCGCGCGGCCTGCGCGAAACGGCCAGCCTCTACGACGCACTGGAAAGTGAACTGCTGACGTCCGGAGAGAAAACGGCCTGGGAGAAAGTCAGGCTGCAACTGGTGGCAAGCGAGGCGGAAGTGGCGGGCGCGAAATTCGGCTCCGACGAACGCCTGCGCCTGGAAAAAGCGCGCGATACCCTGGCTGACGACTTCAGCCAGCTACGCGCTCGGGCGGAAGCGCGCGAACCGCGACTGCAAGCCCTGAGCCAGCTCGACATACCGGACTGGAACACCCTGGCCGGAAAACTTGGCGCCGGCGTCGTCTATGTCAGCTTCGCGCTGGACGAGGATGTGCTGCTGGTTTTCGGCGTCAGCCGCGAACGCGGCAGCGCCGTGGCTCTGCCGAAACCCGGTGTCGGCCTGCTGGATACGATCCATGCTTACCGCACGCTACTGCAAATGCGCGGCGGGCCGCGCGCATTGGAGCAGGCCGGCTACGCAGTGGTGCGCGAATCCGAGAACGGCTACCGCCTGGTCAAGCGCGATCAGATCGGCGACCGGCCGCGCGCCGATGCCGATGAAATCGGTGCCTGGCTGGGCAAGACCCTGCTCTCCGGCATCCTCGCCAAGTTCCCCGAAGCGAAGCGCCTGGCCATCTCCCCCGACCACCTGCTCGCCCTCATCCCGTTTGAAACCCTGCGCCTGAACGGGCGCTACCTGATCGAACAGACGGAAGTCGTCTACACCCCCTCCGCCGAGTTGTTGCTCAAGGCCGCGCGCCGGATGCAGGACTATCGCCGCCTGGAACGGCCGAAAGACCTGCTGGCGGTGGGGGGCGCCATCTATACCGAGCTGGTGCCGTATAGCCCGCTGATTTCCGTGCATCACACTCTCCTGGATCTATCCGCGCCATCCCCCGGCCTCAATCAGGAAACCGTGCCGGTGCTGGGGGGCGCCACCTCGGTCAAACAGGCCATGAGCGGCTTCCGGGCAAAGTGGCAGAACCTGCCCTACACAACGGAAGAGATCGAAGACATCGCCGGCCAGTTCGACCCGGGACGCAGCAAGGTGATGACCTACTCGCAAGCCTCGGAAGCACACCTGCGTGAACTCGACCGCACGGGGGAACTGGGCGATTACCGCTATGTGTTGTTCTCCGCTCACGGCTATCTCAACCTGAGAGAACCCACCCTTACCGCCATCGTCCTGTCGCAGGTCGGGGCGGATGATCGCTGGGACGGCTTCCTCACCGTGGGCGAGCTGCCGCTCTACAAGATGAAGAGCGACCTGGTGTTCGTCTCGGCCTGTGAAAGCGGGCTCGGCCGTGTCGTCAACGGTGACGGCATCGCCGGTCTGCCCTATGCCCTGTTCCTGGCCGGCAACGTCAACAGTGTGGTCACCCTGTGGCCCATCCTGGATCGCCCATCCGGAGAGTTCAGCAAACAGTTTTTCAGCAAGTTGCGCGAAGGCAAGGACCACGTCACCGCCCTGGCCGAAGTGAAACGCAACTTCCTCAAGGACGGCAGTCTCCGCGACCCGCTCTATTGGGCCGGCTTCGTGTTGTACGGGGTGTAAGCGGGCAACGGAAGTCCGGCGGGCCAGTCACGCCGATCAAACCGCATACCGGCGAGGGTAGTGTGCGCTGTGCGCACGCTACGGTGGAGCTCGTAGGAGCGGGCTTGCCCGCGATTGACGGCGGTTATCGCGGGCAGCGGAGTCGTTGCCGCTTCAGCGGCTTTACGAATCCGGCGT
>JAUYFG010000166.1 GCA_030690985.1 Pseudomonadota bacterium | reverse complement strand
GAAACCTCAGTTGGACGCGCCCGAGTGTGCGGTTTTCGGGTCGGCTGGCAAGGCGCGACGACGCAGCGGGCCGGGGCCCGCAAGGATAAGCAGGGACTTTGCCGCCGTCTTTTGGCGGCTTAGTCCTTCGCTTAGTAGTTTCATCAGGAGCAACGCAGCCAGACGGCCCGAAAACCGTGCAATCGGGCGCGTAGCGGCGTCACCCAATGGGTGAGCGCCATCGGAGGCGCTAACGCCAGCATCCATGCGCCCTCACGAGGGCCAAGGAGCGGTCAACTGAGGTTTCTAGGTTCAAGCAATTCAGCGACAACCCGGACTTCAAGAGATGGCTGGCGGATACGGTGTTTGGGCTGACTTACGCCTGATATTTTCCTTTGCAGGGAATGGTTGGCTTGTGCGGATGCGGATAGCTCGCGGGCTATTCCGTCAGCAACGCCGCCAATCCCTTCGCATACAATCCGGCCATGTCTGACGCCACCCCCGATTTCCTTTTCGCCGCCGCCCTCAACACCCTGCTGGACCAGCAACCGACCGCGAAAACACGGCTGGTGCGCCATGTCGGCAAGTGCGTGCGCCTGGTCCTGCCGCTGCTGCCGCTGTCCCTGCGCATCGAGGCCGACGGCGGTTTTGTCGCCGCATCAAAGGAGGCCGCCGCCGACGTGCGACTGTTTCCCGATCTTTCCGCCGTGCCGCTATGGCTCAGTGGTGGCAAATACGGCGGCAAGCTCGGTGACCTGTTCCGGGTGGCCGGCGACGGCGTGCTCGCCGCCGATCTCGCCCATGCCCTGGCCGATTTCGACTGGGTGCTGGCGTTGCGCCCCTACCTGGGCGACATCGCCGCCAGCCGCGTCGATCAGTTCATCCAGGGCCTCACCGGCTGGCGCACCCAGGCGCTCGAATCCGCCGGCCGCAACCTCGCCGAATACGCCGTCTACGAGCAGGCCATGCTCGCCGAACCGTTTGCCGTGCATGAGTTCATCGCCGAAGTGGACCGCCTGCGCGAGGACGCGGATCGGCTGGAAGCGTGCCTGGGGTTGCTGGAACGACAACGCTGAACTGAACTCAAGATTCCAATGGGCGTGAAATGCAGGACATTGCGTTACTCACGGCATGCCTTTGAACGCATGTTTCAGCGAAATATTCCGCCAGACACGCTGGTGCAGGTGATAGCTAATGGCGAGGTGATCGCAGCCTATCCCGATGACACGCCCTATCCGAGCGTACTGTTGCTCGGCAGCCATGCTGGTGAACCTATCCACGTGGTAGTTGCACAGGATGGGGCAACGGGAGATTGCCAAGTGGTTACGGCGTATCGGCCCGATCCGGCGCTTTGGGACGAGACTTTCAGATCAAGGAAACCAACATGAAATGCAGCATCTGCAAGACCGGAACCACCCGCCCAGGCAAGACCACGGTGACCTTGCAGCGAGGGGGTAGCGTGCTGGTCATTCGTGACGTGCCCGCAGAAATTTGCGAGGACTGTGGCGAGTATTACCTGGATGAAATCACTGCCCGCCGCGTATATGCGGATGCGGAGCAGGGCTTTTCCCGCCACGTTGAAGTCGAAATTCAACGCTATGCCGCTTAATTCACCGCTGAACATCATCTGATGTACCTCTTCCGCCTCCTGCGCATCTGCCTCACCGCCGGCCGTTTCGGTCTGGATGAGTTTTTCCTCGGCCACGAGCGGGTGAAACTCGTGCGTTGGGTGGTTCAAACGCTGTTCTTCTGGCGCCAGCTATCCGCGCCGCGCGGCGAGCGCCTGCGCCTGGCGCTGGAATCGCTGGGGCCGATCTTCATCAAGTTCGGCCAGATGCTGTCCACCCGACGCGACCTGGTGCCGCCGGACATCGCCGATGAACTGGCGAAGTTGCAGGACCGGGTGCCTCCCTTTCCCTCCGAGCAGGCGCTGGCGGTGCTGCGCCACGCCTACGGCCGAGATGCCGCCGACGTATTCGCCGAGTTCGACCCGACCCCGGTGGCCTCTGCTTCCGTGGCCCAGGTGCACAAGGCGCGCCTGAAAACCGGCGAAGCGGTGGCGGTGAAAATCCTGCGTCCCGGCATCAACAAGGTCATCGGCCAGGATGTGAAGCTGCTCGATGCCTTCGCCCATCTGGTCGAGCTGCTCTGGTGGGACGGCAAGCGCCTGAAACCGCGCGAGGTGGTGGCCGAATTCGCCAAACACCTGGGTGACGAGCTGGATCAGATGCGCGAGGCCGCCAACTGCTCGCAACTGCATCGCAACTTCGCCACCTCCTCGCTACTGGTGGTGCCCGAGGTGTACTGGGATTACTGCGGCCCGGAAGTGATGGTGATGAGCTGGATGGACGGCACGCCCATCTCGCGCACCGATGAGCTGCGCCGACAGGGTGTCGATTTCCCCCGACTGGCCCGGGCCGGGGTGGAGCTGTTCTTCACCCAGGTGTTCCGCGACGGTTTTTTCCACGCCGACATGCACCCCGGCAACATCCAGATCACCCCCGATGGCAAATACATTGCCCTCGACTTCGGGATCATGGGCACGCTCACCGATGGCGACAAAAATTACCTGGCGCAGAACTTCCTGGCCTTCTTCCGCCGCGATTACAAGAAAGTGGCGCAGGCGCATCTGGATGCCGGCTGGGTGCCGGCGGGTACCCGGGTGGACGAATTCGAGGCGGCGATCCGCGCGGTCTGCGAGCCGGTGTTCGACCGGCCGCTGAAGGAAATCGCCTTCGGCAAGGTGCTGCTGCGCCTGTTCCAGACCTCACGCCGCTTCGGCATGGAAATCCAGCCGCAACTGGTGATGCTGCAAAAAACCCTGCTCAACATCGAAGGCCTGGGCCGCGATCTCGACCCCGACCTCGACCTCTGGTCCACCGCCAAGCCGTTCCTGGAGCGCTGGATGAACGAGCAGATCGGCTGGCGCGGCTGGCTGCGCACGTTCAAGGAAGAAGTGCCTTACTGGGGCGCGTTGATCCCGCAACTGCCGCGCATGGCGCACCAGGCCCTGCGCACGGATCGCCTGGAAAAGCTGGAAGCCGGCATGGTGCTGATGTTGCGCCAGCAACAGGCGCGCAATCGTTGGCTGGGCGTGATCGCCGGCCTGCTGGCGGCGATGCTGGTGATGGGCTGGCTGGCCGGGTAAGCGCCGTAGGGTGTGGTGAGGGACGAACCGCACCGCGCTAACGCGAATGTGGGCGATGCGGTTCTCCGGGCCCGTAGCCCGTAGATCGGAAAAGCCGGCGTCTTCATGCCGGCGCCTTCCGACAAACCCGGCGGAAGGCGCGATAAAGCCGCTTTTCCGCCCTACGCGTGCTGGATAAATTCGGCGGCGCGGCGGAGGAATCCCCTGATCCGCTGCGCTCCTCAGGGGATTCCTCCACCGCAGAAGCAAAGTCAGAAGCAGCGGCAACAACCAAGTCAAAGGCAAAACCGGGGCAGCGCCGTCCAGCTGCTAATCAAGTCGAATGCACAGCTTAAATCCAGTGGGAATTTGTCTTGACGCGGTGGGTCCACTTCAGTTTTTGTTTCTGGCTTGCGGGACACTGGTCGGCAGCAGGCAAACAACAGCAGTTGGCCGTTGTCTGACGCTCCCTTGATAAGGGCGCAGGCGCCGCAAAGCTCCTTGCGACAACCCGCACTTTGGCCGCCCTCGGCGCTCGCCGGCGCTGCAAAACAGCGTTGACCGGCACGCCGTGGGCGGCCACATCCGCAACCCTCAGTCGAGGGTGCGCAGTTCGACGCGGCGGTTCTTCATGCGGCCTTCTTCCAGGTAGTTGTTGCCGGTCGGCCGGGTTTCACCGTAGCCCTTGGCGCTGAGGCGGTCGGCGGCGATGCCGTGGGCGATGAAGTAGTTCATCACAGCCTGCGCGCGGCGCTGTGACAGATCGAGGTTGTGGACGCTGCTGCCTCGGCTGTCGGTATGGCCGGCCACTTCCACCTTGAAGCCGGGGTAGCGTTTCAGGGTCGCGGTTGCCCCGTCGAGGATGGCGATTCCGTCCGGGCGCAGGACATCTTCGTCGTTGTCGAAGTTCACCCCTTCCAGCGTCAACGTTTTCGGCAGGGTGCAACCCTTGTCGTCGACGGGGGTGCCCGCCGGGGTGCCGGGGCAGTCATCGGCGGCGTCGACGATGCCATCGCCATCGCCATCCAGCTCGCAGCCTTCGGCATTGACCTTGCGGCCGGCCGGGGTGGTCGGACAACGGTCGAGTGCATCGACCACGCCGTCGCCATCGCCATCCAGCTCGCAGCCTTCGGCATTGACCTTGCGGCCGGCCGGGGTGGTCGGGCAGCGGTCGAGTGCATCGACCACGCCGTCGCCATCGCCATCCAGTTCGCAGCCTTCGGCATTGACCTTGCGGCCGGCCGGGGTGGTCGGGCAACGGTCGAGGCGATCCACCACGCCGTCGCCATCAGCATCGAGTTCGCAGCCATTGGCGTCGACTTTGGCGCCCCTGGTGGTGCCGGGGCAGCGGTCCTTCGCATCGACGACGCCGTCGCCATCGCTATCGATCGGCATCGCCACTGATTTTTCGGCCGGTTTCACGACCGGGGCAACCTTGGCCTCCACCGGCGCCGCACAGGGCGCTTCCAGGATGCCGCGTCCCGGGCAACCGATGGTCTTGTACAGCTCGTAGCCCGAAGTCATGCCGCTGGAACTGGCCGAATTGGCCGGGTTGTAATACGGCGCGTCCGCCGCCTGGACATTCATGGTGGACAGCAATGCCGCGCTGAGGGCACTCAATACAAAAATTGAAATACGCATGTTCGACTCCTGTTAAATCGTGGTTTTCAGGGCTGCGGGAGTGCAGCCGAGTTCAGTAATCCAAAGACTTTTCCGACCACACCGCCGGTGTAATTGAGAGGCTGCGCGCGGATGGTGTGTTCTTCCTCGGCGATCAGCGTGTAGACGCCATTCAGTGTTTTGCGGGTGACATAGTCCTCGACCGTGGCCAGCTCGCTCTTGATGCCAGCCAGCCTGGCCAGTTCGCTGGACAGCGCGTGATAGGCGCGAACCAGATCGCTCTGTTCGGCGACAGCGTGAATGATCGGCGCCATTTTGTCGGCGAGCTGCGCCTCTGTTTCCTTGCGGAACCAGGCAGTGGCGGCGCCGTCGCCGCCGGCAAGGATGGCTTTGGCGTCGACCACGCTTAGCGTCCGCAGCGCTTCCAGGAGCGCCTCGCGCGCCTGCGGAGCGGCGGCTTCGGCGGCACGGTTCATGGCCAGAACCAGATCATCCACCTGCTTTCCCAGTTCCAGAAAACGCAGGATGCCTTCGGCCCGGGCAAAGTTTTTCGGCAGGCCGATCTTGACTTTGGCATAGCCGAAATAGCCGTTTTCCCGGCCCAATCGGGTGATGGCCACGCGCGTCCCCTGGCCCAGGCTGTCGCGCAGTGCCTGGGTGGCTTCGCCGGCGGTGATGGAGGCCAGTCCTCGGCGCGAGCCACCGCTGAACAGGCCAGCGCGGTAAGTGCGAGGATAAATTGGCGTCTGAACGGATTCATTTTTTCAGGGAATCGCGGATTTCCCGCAGTAGTACAACGTCTTCGGGCGTCGCTGCCGGTGCGGCCTCTTCTTCGCGCTTGAGGCTGTTGATGCCTTTCACCGCCAGAAAGATGACCAAAGCGATGAGGGTGAAATCCACCAGGCTGTTGATGAAGGCGCCGTATTTGACCAGCGGTGCGCCGGCTTTCTCGGCCGCCTCCAGGCTTGCGAACGTCTGGCTACCCAGATTCAGGTAAAGCTGCTTGAAATCGACGCCGCCGGTCATGCTGCCGACCACCGGCATGACGATGTCCTGGACGAGTGAATTGATAATCTTGCCGAAGGCGCCGCCGATGACTACCGCGACAGCGAGGTCGACGACATTGCCACGCATGGCGAATGCCTTGAATTCCTGAACGATGCTCACAGCTCTCTCCTCATGTGATTGGGCGACGTGATGGAAACACGGCCACCACGCGCGGCTCAGTGAGGCCGCTCACTCGGTGTCCGGAAAATAGTCCAGCCGGTCAGTCCGCGCTCCGACCGGCGAACACGATACCGGCCTGGCCGGCGAACTCCAGCATGCGGTTGATGGAACGTACGGCGCGCACACGCACGGCCTCGTCCACCTGGATTTCGTTGCCGCCGTTTTCCAGCACGGCGAGCAGGTTTTTCAGGCCGTTCATGGCCATCCACGGGCAATGCGCGCAGGACACGCAGGTGGCACCAGTGCCGCCGGTGGGCGCTTCGAGCAGGCGTTTGCCGGGGGCGACTTCGTGCATCTTGTGGAAGATGCCGTTGTCGGTGGCGACGATCAGTACCGGGTTCGGCAATTCCGCCGCCGCGCGGATGAGTTGGGTGGTGGAGCCCACCACATCGGCCAGCGCGATCACTGCGGCCGGCGATTCCGGATGCACCAGCACGGCGGCCTCCGGATATTCGGCTTGCAAGGCGCGGATGCCTTCGGCCTTGAAGCGCTCATGCACCACGCAGGAGCCTTGCCAGAGCAGCATGTCGGCGCCGGTGGTCTTCTGGACGTAATCGCCGAGAAACCGATCCGGCGCCCAGATCAGCTTTTCGCCGCGCGCTTTCAGGTGTTCCGCCACTTTCACGGCGATGCTGGAGGTCACCACCCAGTCGGCGCGCGCCTTCACCTCGGCCGAGGTGTTGGCGTAGACCACCACGGTGCGGTCGGGATGGGCATCGCAAAAGCGGGTGAATTCGTCCGCCGGGCAGGACAGGTCGAGCGAGCATTCGGCATGCAGATCCGGCATCAACACGCGCTTTTCCGGGTTGAGTATCTTGGCGGTCTCGCCCATGAACTTCACCCCGGCGACGATCAGCGTTTTCGCCTTGGCGGCATGGCCGAAACGCGCCATTTCCAGGGAGTCCGAGACACAGCCGCCGGTTTCCTCGGCCAGTCGCTGCAATTCGCCCGAGACGTAGTAATGCGCCACCAGCACCGCATCCTGTTCACGCATGAGTTGTTTGATGCGCGCGATCAGTCCCTCCCGCTCGCCGGGTTGCAGCGTTTCCTCCAGCACCGGCGGGACGTCGGTGACGGGATGGGCTGGGGGGATGAATGCGGCGGACATGGCGGTAGTCGAAGGTCAGGTCGTGGAGAGCCACCTTTTATTGACGGCGATGGGGGCTGTCAAGCAGGCAGCGCCCAGCGCCGCCACGCGGTGCATCCGCTATAGTCCTGTCGCCCCTTCCGAACGAACCGATTGCCCCGTGCCCCCTCTCCTTTCTTCCCTGTCCGACGCTTTTCTGAACGCCCTGAAAGCGCGCCAGTACAGCCCGGCCACGGTCTCCACCTATGCCATCGACCTGGCGCATCTGCTGGAATGGGTCGGGGATGTCGATCCCGCCGGTCTCGCCGTTCACGACATCAGACGTGCTCTGGCCACCCTGCACGCGCGCGGGCAGCAGCCGAAAACCCTGGCGCGCACGTTGTCCGCCTGGCGCAGTTTCTATCATTACCTGGCACGCCAGGGCATCGTTGCAGCCAATCCCTGTCTCGGCCTGCGCCCCCCCAAGGGCGACCGAAAACTGCCCAACGCGCTTTCCGTGGATGAAATGGCGAAGTTGCTGGAAGGGCCGGCGGAGGATCTCTGGTCGCTGCGTGACCAGGCCATGTTCGAGCTGATGTATTCCTCCGGCTTGCGCCGCGCCGAGTTGATCGGCCTGAATCTGGACAGCGTGGATCTGGTTGTCCGCGAGGTGACGGTGACCGGCAAGGGGCGCAAGACCCGCATCGTGCCGGTCGGTCGCCAGGCGCTGGAAGCGCTACGCGCCTGGCTGGAGCAGCGCGGCACGGTGGTCCGCGACACACCGGCCCTGTTCGTGGGCACCCGTGGTGGCCGCATCGGCGCCACGGCGGTGCGCCTGTCACTGAACAAACTGGCGCTGAAACACGGCGTCACGGCCCATGTGCATCCGCATGCCCTGCGCCATTCCTTCGCCTCGCATGTGCTGCAATCGTCCGGCGATCTGCGCGCGGTGCAGGAGATGTTGGGGCATGCCAGCCTGTCCACCACCCAGGTCTATACCCATCTGGATTTCCAGCATCTGGCCCTGGTCTATGACCAGGCCCACCCACGCGCCAGGAAAAAATAGTCCGAACCCGGCCGGTATCCGGGTGCAAACAAGCTGAACGCTTACCCAGGTACGGCCCTAGAATCAGCGTTCATATTTACTGTTTCATAGGGAGGCGCCATGAATAAAAAGGCGTTCATATTCGAGGACAACGATAACAACCTCGAAAAAATCAGCGAAATCCTGCGCAAGGCCGGTGTCAGCGCGCGCTTCATGCCCTGTAGCCTGGAAAATGCACGCACGCTTTCTTCCGAGCCGGTGGATTGCGTCAAGTTGGCACACAAGGCCCGTGAACTGGAGCGGGCGCACGAGCGGCTGAAATGGAGCGAAGCGCGCATGCGCCACTTCGCCCGTATCGCCGCCGACTGGTTCTGGGAAACCGACGAGGATCACCACCTCATCTGGTCCAGCGACGGGCCGATTCGTGAAGGCGACCGTCTCACCGATGCTTTCAGCGGCTGCCTGCCGGGGCTGTTGCCGGGTGAGCACTGCGCCGAGACGCTGGCCGCCCTGAAGGAAGGCCGGCCTTTTCGGGATGCCGTGCTGGAACTGGAACTGGAGCGAGGTGGACGCGCGGCTTTCCGCCTTTCCGGCGAAGCGCTGATCGACCCGAGCGGTTATTTCTCCGGCTTTCGTGGCGTTGGCCACGACATCACCGACGCGCTACGCATCAGTCGCCAGATCAGGCATGAGGCCAACCATGACGCACTCACCGGGCTGGCCAACCGGCGCGAGTTCAAGCGCCGGGTACAGCGTGCCTGGCTGCGCTCGCGCCAGGAAGGCGCGGTGCATGCCCTTTGCTTCATCGATCTGGACCGCTTCAAAGTGGTGAACGATCACGCCGGCCAAGCGGCCGGCGATGCGCTGCTGACGCAGTTGGCCGAGGTGATGCAAGGCCAGGTGCGCGGTGCCGATACCCTGGCGCGCCTGGGGGGCGACGAGTTCTGTGTATTGCTGGAAAACTGCGCCCTGGAACAGGCGGTGCGCGTCTCCGACAACCTGCTCGGGACGTTGCGTGCCCTGCGTTTCGAGTGGCAGGGCGAGTTTTATTCGGTTAGCGCCTGTGTCGGCATCACCCTCATCACCCCGGAAACCGAAGACGCGACCCGCGCCCTGGTCGAGGCGGATGTAGCCTGCTACGCAGCCAAGAAGCTCGGCCGCGATCAGGTTCAGGTCTACCGGAGTTCCGACTGCTGCGGCCATACGGCGGGCGCGTAGGCCCGTCGATTGCCCGTTCCATTGTTCAATCCTGGCCTACGGCCGCACAATGGCCCATTTTTGGAGCGACACGTATGGAGCAATATTCTTTCGATGTCGATGCCGGCAATTTTCAGCAGGTGGTGCTCGAAGGCTCTCAGCAAGTCCCGGTGCTGGTGGATTTCTGGGCGGAATGGTGCGGCCCCTGCCGCGCATTGAAGCCCCTCCTGGAAAAACTGGCGGCGGAATTTCAGGGCAAGTTCATCCTGGCCAAGGTGGATTCCGACAAGAATCAGGACATTGCCACGCAATTCGGCGTGCGCGGCATTCCCAGTGTGAAGGCCTTTTTCGGCGGCGCGATCGTCGATGAATTTTCCGGCGCGATTCCCGAATCCGAAATACGCGAATTTCTCAAGCGCCTGATTCCCTCGCCGGCGGGCGAACTGCACATCGCCGCCGGCCGCGCGCGCGATCAGGGCAATCTGGCGGAGGCCCTGAAGCTCCTGGGTGAAGCCGCGCAACTGGATGCCCGGAACGAGGCGGTGCGCCTGGACGCCGCCGATATCCTGGTGGAGTTAGGCCAACTGGATGAAGCACGGCGGCTGTTCGACAGTCTGTCTCCCCTCGCGCGCATGGAAGAACGCGCGCAACAAGTGCTGGCGCGCCTGGGTTTTGCGGAAGGTGGCCGGCAGAGTGGTGATGCAGCCGGCTTGCGTAGCCGCATCGCGGAACAACCGGACGACATGGCGGCGCGTATGCAGCTTGCCAACCAGTTGGTGGCCGCCGGCCGCCACCAGGAAGGGCTGGAGGAATTGCTGGAAATGGTACGGCGCGACCGTGCCTGGAACGAGGAAGCGGCTCGCAAGGCCATCCTCGCCGTGTTCAGCCTGCTGGGCGGCCTGGGTCCGTTGGTGCCCGAATATCGGCGCAAGCTGGCGCGTGTCTTGAACTGAGCGTTTACACAGGAGTCAGCGCATGAACCCACAGCGTCAGGGGAAATTGCTGGAACTGGCGGGCTTCGAGCCCACCGGCCGCTTCGAGGACAACTTTTATCGACTCACCTGTATTACCGGCGATGCTCTGGCCGCGCGCCGGGTATCGTTGATGTTGCTGGATACCGACAGTGGCAAGGGGGTGAAGCTCAAACTCGCCGCCCTTTACGGCGAGTTGCCGGAAGTGGCCTGGCGCGACGACACTCCGCCCGAAGAGAGCATCGCTCAACATGTCCTCAATCAAGGCCAATGCCTGCATGTCAAAGATATCGGCCATTCCCGCTGGCGCGCCCTGGCGCGCCGTCTGGGCGGCACCAGCAGCTTCATCGCCTGCCCCATCCACCTCGCCGGCAAACCGGCGGGGGTGCTCAGCGTCAGTGAACCGATCGAACGCGCGTACTTCACCCCCTCCGATCTCGATGCGGCCGAACTCGCTGCCCGCCTGATCGGCCGCATCATCCATGTCGCGCGCCTGGACCGCATCCTCGACTCGCGCTTCGCGCAGATGGCCTTCACCCTCGAAGGCCGCGCCGATGCCTGTTCGGTGGTGTCGCTGTCGACCCACGAACCGGACAAGGTCGCGCGCATGCTGGCGAAAGCCTTCTTCAAGGAAATGCGCCACTGCGGCTTCTCCCCCAACCAGATCATTCGCGCGGCGGGCGAGATCATCTCTGAACTCACCGGCAGCCTGAACCGGCACAAGCACCGGCTGGGGCAGGATTAGCGACCGCAGTTCCCCCTATTCCCACGCCAGACGCGCGCCATTGCCGGCCTGTGTCCGGTTCCTCCGGCTGCGAGACGAGGTGCCATGAGGGAATCCAGGCTTTGTCCCTCCCCGCGTTGCGTATAAAATGCGCAGCCTTTCTCCGCCCCCCACTCCCCCTCGCACATGCAATCCGGCCCCCTTGTCGGCCCGTTTATTGGCCCATTCCAACTGAAGAACAAGCTGATCGTCGCCCCCATGGCGGGCGTGACGGATCGGCCGTTTCGCCAGTTGTGCAAGAAAATGGGCGCGGGCATGGCGGTGTCGGAGATGGTCACCTCCAACTCCCTGCTCTATGGCTCCGCCAAAACCCTGCGGCGCGCCAACCATGAGGGCGAGGTAGAACCCATTTCCGTGCAGATCGCCGGCAGCATTCCGGCGATGATGGCCGAGGCGGCGCGCCACAACGTCGACAACGGCGCCCAGATCATCGACATCAACATGGGCTGCCCGGCCAAGAAAATCTGCAATGTGATGGCCGGCTCCGCACTGCTGCAGGACGAACCCCTGGTGGCGCGCATCCTCGAAGCCGTCGTGCGGGCCGTGCCGAATACCCCGGTCACCCTGAAGATCCGCACCGGCTGGGACAAGTCGCAAAAGAACGCACTCGCCATTCTGCATATTGCGCAGGAGTCCGGCATTCAGGCGCTGGCCATCCACGGCCGCACTCGCGCCTGCGGTTATTCCGGCGATGCGGAATACGAAACCATCAAGGGGGTGAAAGCCGAAGCGCGCATCCCGATCATCGCCAACGGCGACATCACCACCCCGGAAAAAGCCCGATTCGTGCTGGATGCGACCGGCGCCGACGCGATCATGATCGGCCGCGCCGCTCAGGGCCGACCCTGGCTGTTCCGCGAGATCGCACACTTCCTGGCGACCGGGGAGAAACTGCCGGCGCCCGAGGTGGCCGAGATTCACGACGTGCTGCTCGCCCATCTCGACGACCTTTACCGGTTTTACGGCGCGATCGGCGGTGTGCGCATGGCACGCAAGCACATCGCCTGGTACACGCGCGGCCTGGCTGATTCGGCCAGCTTCCGCCACGCCATGAACCAACTGGAACACACCGCCGAACAACTCGACGCGGTCAACGACTTCTTCTGGCGCGCGCGCGGCCGCAACAGCCGCCTGGTTTACCTGGAAGCCACCGCCGGCGAACGCGCTGCGGCATAAGAACGACACGAGCGAGACAAGAATTTTATGGCCACCGAACAACATATCGACGAAAGCGAACTGGCGGCCTGCGTGCGCCGGGTTCTGATCGAATATTTCAAGGATCTCGACGGCGAGGCGCCGGCCGGCATCTATGACATGGTGCTGAACTGTGTCGAGCGCCCGGTTCTCGACCTGGTGCTCTACCACGCCGACGGCAATCAGAGCCGCGCCGCCGAATGGCTGGGCATCAACCGCAATACGCTGCGCAAGAAGATGCAGCAGCATGGAATCAAGTAGGAGCGGCCTTGGCCGCGATTCGCGAGCAAGCTCGCTCCTACGACTCACCCCTCACGCCTCTCACACTACGATCATGATCAAACGCGCCCTCCTCTCCGTCTCCGACAAAACCGGCCTCATCGACTTCGCCCGCGCGCTTGCCGCCGCCGGCGTGGAACTCCTCTCCACCGGCGGCACCGCCCGCGCCATCCGCGATGCCGGCCTGCCGGTGATCGACGTGGCCGACTACACCGGCTTCCCGGAAATGCTCGATGGCCGGGTCAAGACCCTGCATCCCAAGGTGCATGCCGGCATCCTGGCGGTGCGCGACAACGCCGCGCATGCCGCCACCATGAGTGAACACGGCCTCGGCTACATCGACCTGGTTTGCGTCAATCTCTACCCCTTCGTGCAAACCGTGGCGAAGCCGCACACCCTGGATGACGCCATCGAAAACATCGACATCGGCGGCCCGGCCATGGTCCGCTCCTCGGCCAAGAACTATAAGCACGTCGCCATCGTCACCGACCCGGCCGATTACGCCGCGCTGGTCACGGAAATACAGGCCAACGGCGGTGTGCTGACCGATGCCACCCGCTTCGATCTGGCGAAAAAAGCCTTCACCCATACCGCCCAGTACGACGGCCACATCAGCAATTACCTGACCTCGTTGAATGCTGAAGGCGGCAAGGAACAGTTCGGCGAGAAACTCACCCTGCAATTCAGCCGCGCACAGACCTGCCGTTATGGCGAAAACCCGCACCAGAACGGCGCCTTCTACGTCGAAGCCAATGCCCCGGCCGGCACCATCGCCACGGCCCGCCAGATCCAGGGCAAGGAGCTGTCCTACAACAACATCGCCGATACCGACGCGGCCCTGGAGTGCATCAAGCAATTCAACGATGGCCCCGCCTGCGTCATCGTCAAGCACGCCAACCCCTGCGGCGTCGCCTACGGCGCCACGCTGCTGGAAGCCTACAACCGCGCCTACCAGACCGATCCGGAATCCGCCTTCGGCGGCATCATCGCCTTCAACGGCCGCCTCGATGGCGAGACCGCGAAGGCCATCGTCGAGCGCCAGTTCGTCGAAGTCATCATCGCCCCCGAAGTCAGCCCGGAAGCCAGTGAAGCCGTGGCCGCCAAGAAGAACGTGCGCCTGCTGGAGTGTGGAAGGTTGAACAGCCCCCACGCTTCGCTGCCTGATAAAGCCCCTACCCTTCGGTACCCCGAGGGGGCGCAATGCCCGCCTTGGGGCGGCCCGGCGGCGGGCATAGGCGGCTCCGTGGCGCAGATGGACATGAAACGGGTGGCTGGCGGCCTGCTGGTGCAGGATGCCGACATCCTGCTGCACGGCGATCTGAAGGTGGTGACCAAGCGCGCCCCGACCGAGAAGGAAATGGCCGACCTGTTGTTCGCCTGGCGGATCGCCAAGTTCGTCAAATCCAATGCCATCGTCTACTGCAAGGACGGCATGACCATCGGCGTGGGTGCCGGCCAGATGAGCCGCATCAACTCCGCCCGTATCGCCGCCATCAAGGCCGAGCATGCCGGCTTGAGCGTGCCCGGATCGGTGATGGCCTCGGATGCCTTCTTCCCCTTCTGTGATGGCATCGACCAGGCCGGCGCCGCAGGCATCGTGGCGGTGATCCAGCCCGGTGGCTCGATGCGCGACGAAGAAGTCATCGCTGCGGCGGACGAGCACGGCATCGCGATGGTGTTCACCGGCGTGCGCCATTTCCGGCATTGAGCGTTTGCCGTATGGCCTTGCCTGTTGCCACCGACCTGCTCGGCCACATCGTTCAACTGCGCGAGCAGCGTGTGATGCTCAGTGCTGACCTCGCCCTGCTCTACGAGGTCGAGCCCCGCGTATTGATGCAGGCGGTCAAGCGTAATAGCGAGCGGTTTCCCGAGGATTTCATGTTCCAGCTGAGCCGTGACGAGTGGCTGAACTTGAAATCACATTTTGTGATTTCAAGTTGGGGCGGCAGCCGCACGCCGCCTTACGCTTTCACCGAGCAGGGCGTGGCGATGCTCTCCAGCGTGTTGAAAAGCCCGCGCGCGGTATCGGTCAATATCGAGATCATGCGTACCTTCATCCGGCTGCGCCGCATCCTGGCCGAGAACGTGGACCTTGCGCGCAGGTTGGATGAGCTGGAACAGCATTACGACGAACAGTTCAAAGCCGTTTTCGACGCATTGCGTCAATTGATGGCCCCACCACAGAAACCAGGCCGCTCCATCGGTTTCGTTCAGGACAGAGATACCCCATGAAACTTCTAGTCATCGGTTCCGGCGGGCGCGAACACGCGCTGGCCTGGCGCTTGTTGCAGTCTCCCCGCGTTCAAAAAGTTTTCGTGGCTCCCGGGAACGGTGGCACCGCGCGCGAGGAAGGGTTGGAAAACGTGGCGATCACGGCCATTCCCGAGCTGGTTGCCTTCGCGCAAAAAGAAGGCATCCAGCTCACCGTGGTCGGCCCGGAAGCGCCGCTGGCCGCCGGTGTGGTCGATGCCTTCCTGGCTGCCGGGCTGAAGGTGTTCGGGCCGGTGCAGGCTGCCGCGCAATTGGAAAGCTCCAAGGATTTCGCCAAGCAGTTCATGGCACGCCACAAGATTCCCACCGCCGCTTTCGCCACCTTCACCGATGCCGCCGCCGCGCATGCCTATCTTGATGCCCAGGGCGCGCCCATCGTCATCAAGGCCGACGGCCTGGCCGCCGGCAAGGGCGTGGTGGTCGCCACCACGCTGGAAGAGGCGCATGCGGCGGTCGCTGCCATGCTGGATGCGGATGGCAAACCCGGCAGCATGGGCGAGGCCGGGCATCGGGTGGTGATCGAGGAGTGCCTGTTCGGCGAGGAAGCCAGCTTCATCGTCATGGTCGACGGCGAAAATGTCTTGCCGCTCGCCACCAGCCAGGACCACAAGCGTCTGCTGGATGGCGATCTTGGCCCCAACACGGGCGGTATGGGTGCGTATTCACCGGCGCCGGTGGTGACCCCGGAAATCCACGCCCGCGCCATGCGCGAGGTGATCCGCCCGGTGGTGGCCGGCATGAAGGCGGATGGCATCCCCTACACCGGCTTTCTTTATGCCGGGCTGATGATCGACCCGCAAGGCCAGATCAAGGTCCTGGAATTCAACTGCCGCCTGGGTGACCCGGAAACCCAGCCGATCATGATGCGTTTGAAGAGCGACCTCACCTTGCTTCTGGAAGCGGCGGTGGAGGGCAAGCTCGATCAGGTCGAAGCGGAGTGGGATCGGCGCTATGCCCTGGGCGTGGTTCTGGCCGCCGCCGGTTACCCGGAGTCTCCGAGGAAGGGCGATGCGATCACCGGCCTGGGCGCGGCCGGCGAGGATTTTCATATCTTCCACGCCGGCACGGCCATTGCCGGCGATCAGGTCGTTACATCGGGGGGGCGTGTGCTGTGCGTCACCGCGCTGGGCGACACGGTCAAGACCGCGCAAGCGCGCGCTTACAAGGTTGCGCTAGGCGTCGAATTCGCCGGCCGCCAGATGCGCCGGGATATCGGTTGGCGTGCCATCTCGCGCAAGAAGAAATAGCCCGCGATTAGCCGGAAGGGTTGGGCGGAAGCAACATCCGGCCGCGCAACGGCGGCGTGGCGGCACCGGGCCAGAGCCGAATCGCCTGCGCCAGCCAGGCGGTAGCACCTCCGACAGCGCCAATCTCCGGCAATCCGAGGAAACGCCCCGCCAGGCGCAAGGCCGGCAGCGGATCGGCGTCATCCAGCGGGGCCGCCAGGGTCTGCTTGCTGAGCTTTTCCCCGCGCGAATTCAGTACCACGGGCAGGTGGGTGTAGGCCGGAGTGGGATAGCCGAGTGCTTGCTGCAGAACAATCTGGCGCGGCGTGGAGGTCAGCAGGTCGGCGCCACGGACGATATGGGTAATGCCCTGCTCGGCATCGTCCACCACCACGGCAATTTGATAGCTGAACACGCCGTCGGCACGTTGCAACACGAAGTCGCCGCACTCCCGCGTGACATCGCAGGCAACGCGGCCAAGCAAGGCGTCGTGAAAGACCACCCGTTGTTCGGGCAAGAGAAAGCGAAGGGCGCCCGCCGCATCGGCCTGCCCGCAAGGGGTAGGCCGTGGTTGTAATGCCGCCAAAACCCCGGCGGCAACAACCACGCTCTTCCTGCCCCGGCAAGTCCCAGGGTAAATGGGTCCGTCCACACCAGGCCCTGCCAGTTCGGCCATGCGCTTGCGGCTACAGACGCAGGCATAGGCCCTGCCCAGGCCAATCAAGCGCGCCAGCGCCTCCTGATAGGCCTCGTTTCGGTCGCTCTGATACAACACGTCGCCATCCCACTCGAACCCGTGCGCCGCCAGGTTGCGCAAAATGCCGGCGCTAGCCCCGGCCACGACTCGCGGTGGATCGACATCCTCGATGCGCAGCAACCATTTCCCATTGTGTGACCGCGCCTCCAGATAACTCGCCAGCGCGGCGACCAGTGAGCCGAAGTGCAAGGGTCCGGAGGGGGTGGGGGCGAAGCGGCCGCGATACAAAAGAGCACTCATATTCTGTTTGTAAGACGAGAAGAAACAGAGATAAAGACCACCCCAGGTTGACTCGGGAAAATGCCGGCAATTATAGTGCGCGCATGCACGCTCAACTGGACGCCCTCGAAGGCAAACTCACGCAGATACTCGAACGCCATCAAGGCATGCGGGGTGAGAACATTCGGCTACGCCAACAACTGGTCACCCTTGAAAACACCAACAAGCAACTGTCAGAGCGTTTGAGCGAAGCCCGCAGCCGTATGGAATCGCTGCTCACCAAAATCCCGGATTAGGATGCACCCCCAAACCAACGTCAGCCTCGACGTCGCCATCATGGGACGGGAATTCAGGGTCGCCTGCCCGGAAGAAGAACGGGAAAGCCTACTTCAGGCCGTCACCTATCTCGACCGCAAGATGCGTGAGATTCGCGACCACGGCAAAGTAATTGGCCTGGAGCGCATTGCGATCATGGCCGCGCTCAATATCGCGCATGATTATCTGGCCGCGAAGCCGATCAATCCGGACGACCAGCTACATCGCGAGAAAATTGACCATCTGGCCAGCCTGCTTGATCAGGCGCTTGCTCAGCAAGATAATCTGTTCTGAACGGACTGGTTGCATCAGCCCGCCCATCAATCTCCCTGCTGCGTTCGCGAAGGTTGCGCATTCTTTGAACCGATACGCGTAAGCGAAGGTCGCGGCGATCAAGTCTGCCGTTGTGCGCCTGGCTAGTTCATGCGCCTGAAGCAGATGCGCTGCGACCACTCTTGGACCCCTGGGTTCAGGAAAGCAACCAGGTCGGCGCAAGCGGGGAGACCCCCTCACCAATATGCCTCCATCCGCTGTCAACATCGACAAAGCCTCCCTACGACGGCAGCTCCGCGAGCGTCGCAAAGCGGTAGGAGCACATTTTCGGCACGTCGCCAGCAGTGCCTTGGTCAGGCTTGCTTTGCGCCACCGCCTACTGGCTAAAGGGCGGCGCATCGGCATCTATATGCCGGCAAAGAGCGAGATTGATGTTATCCCCTTGCGGGATCGCGCCTTGGCCATGCAGGCACACTGTTTCCTTCCAATTGTGCCCAGTCGGGGGCGTAAAAAGATGTGGTTCTCGCAATTGGGCAAGCAGTCATCCTGGGTTCTGAACCGTTATGGGATTCCCGAGTATCGGCATCCGCTGGCGAAACGCGTGCGAGTACAGAACCTGGATTTGCTATTTATGCCATTGCTGGGCTTTGACTCACACGGCTTTCGCCTGGGTATGGGAGGGGGGTACTACGATGCCAGCCTGGCCCACCTCAAGCGTGTTCGATCCTGGCGACGGCCACGGGTGGTCGGTGTGGCATTCTCTATGCAAGAGGTGGGAAGACTACCCAGCGACCCCTGGGACATCCCTATGGATGCGGTACTCACCGAACGAGCGTACCGCGTGTTCCGCTCAACCCGTAGTTGATTCAGGCGCAGCCGTATCACCCGCAAACCGGAACAAGAACACCGATACAGGATTGCCGATCAGCGAGTAATTGTTCGTGCATCCCAACACAGGAGCGTGGCAGCACCGGGCATACCAAAAAAAAGGGGTGGAACTCGCGTTCCACCCCTTTTTCCTGCTGCTTAGCCGTTATTACTTCGCGGCGGGAGCGGCCGGGAAGAAACCAGCGAACGGGTTGGCGATGTTGCCGTAGGTGGCGGGGTTGATGAAGCCGCCCCAGGTGCCGTAGGTCTTGGGATCAGCAGCGGCGCCGGCCCATTGGGTGTACAGGTTGGGGTTCAGCGGAGCCATCATCATGTTCAGGTTGGCCGGAGCAACAGGAGCCATCGCCCAGTTCATGTACATGTTGGGGTTCAGGGGAGCAGCGGCCATTTGCAGGACGCGGGGATCCAGAGGAGCACCCAGCCACTTCATGTACATGTTGGGGTTCATCAGGGGAGCCATGGCGGCGGTGTAGAAGTTGGGGTCCATGGAAGCGGCCAGCCACTTCATGTACATGTTCGGGTCGATGAAGGCCATGTAGGCCTTCAGGATGTCGGGAGACATGCCGGCTTGCATCATCTTGGTGAAGGTGGCGGGATCCATGCCTTTCTGCATCAGGATCATGGTGGTGGCCGGGTCCATCAGGTTGGTCATGGTGGCGACGGCAGCCTTGGGGTCCGCAGCGATGTGGGCAGCTTTGACGGGATCCAGCAGGTTGGCGGCGGTTTGTTCCGGGGTCTCGGCGGAAGCGGCGGTGGCGATCATGGCCAGGACCAGGGCAGAAATCATCTTCATGGGAATACTCCTAAAACGTTGACAAGAAAGAGAAATCGGTGAATCGAAAGTTGAGCGCTCAGTATATTTGCGAATATTAGAACATTCGACTAGTAGCACAACTGCCGCAGGTCCATCTCATAACCACGTTGCGACATTGCAACAACTTTTTTCGCAGCATTCAAAGAGTGGGGTGCTTCCTGCACTTGTCCGGTTGAACGGATAAGTTGCGCCAAGTTTAGCGCGCCATTTATTTCACTGACGCGCTTGCGGCGTGCAGGCAATAGACTGCCCTGGTGCGAGTAGCAGCAGAACCACACCGGCTCACAACAACGAGGCCTGCGGCAGACGTTCGACCCGCAGGCTGTGCATCCGACGGCTATCAGCGCGCAGCACCTGGAAACGCAGGCCATTGATCTCAACGGCCTCACCCCGTTTGGGAACCCGGCCGAAGGCGTGGGTAACCAGGCCTCCCACCGTGTCGAATTCGTCATCGGCAAAGCTGGTACCCATCGCCAGATTGAAGTCGCCGATTTCCGTCTGCGCTTTGACCCGGAATGCGCTGCTGTCCAGCTTGAGGATATTGTCCTCGTCCTCGTCGTAATCAAATTCGTCTTCGATATCACCGACGATCTGTTCCAGCACATCCTCGATGGTCACCAGACCGGCGACGCCGCCGTACTCGTCGACCACGATGGCGATGTGATTACGCGAGGCGCGGAACTCGCGCAGAAGCACATTCAGCCGTTTGGATTCCGGGATGAACACCGCCGGCCGCAACTGGTCGCGCAGGTTGACGTCTTCTTCGGTACAGAGCCGCAGCAAATCCTTGGCCAGCAGGATACCCACCACGTTGTCGCGTTCGCCGTCCACGGCGGGGAAACGTGAATGCGCGGCCTCGATGACGTAGGGAAGAATTTTTTCCGGCGATTCGTTGATGTCCACCACATCGAGCTGCGCGCGCGGAATCATGATCTCGCGCACCTGCATTTCCGAAACCTGCATGACACCCTCGATCATCGAGAGCGCATCGGCATCCAGCAGATTTTTCTCGTAGGCCCCGTGCAGGAGTTCGAGCAATTCTTCGCGATTGTCCGGCTCGCGTGAGAGCCAGGAGGTTAGGCGTTCGATCAGGCCAGGTCGATTACTACTACTGTCATCCATCTTGGTATGGGTCAGGGAATCCCAGTCGCATCATGATAAAACTTTCGATCGCTTCCATCGCAATCGCCTCGTTCTCGGCTACATGGTCGTAGCCTTGCAGGTGCAGCATGCCATGAACCGTGAGATGGGCGTAATGCGCTTGCAGTGTCTTGTTCTGTTCCATCGCCTCGCGCTCGACCACGGCGGCGCACAAGACAATATCGCCGCACAGCGGG
Source organism: Pseudomonadota bacterium (assembly GCA_030690985.1). GTDB lineage: Bacteria > Pseudomonadota > Gammaproteobacteria > Burkholderiales > Thiobacillaceae > PFJX01. Next base: position 17,700 of record JAUYFG010000166.1, on the reverse strand, counting down.
CCATCATCCAGTTCAGCGCCGTAGGCGAAGGTAAGCACATTGGTGGCGGCGGGCTTGTCCCGGTAGTCCTGATTCAACTGCGTGCCTTCGGCCTCATCCACCACGCGTAGCGTGGCATCCACATCATGCTGGAGCGATGCCTTGGCCCAGTGGCGGAACTCCGCACGGCTAGGCAGGTTGGCGGGCTTACAAGCGAACTGAATGGTAAGAGCAAGCTTGGACGGTTGGGTCATACCTGGCCTTTCGCATAGGCGTCGTAGGCATCGACGATGCGGGCAACCAGGGGATGCCGCACCACATCCTCGTTCTGGAAGTCGGTGAAGGCCAGCCCGCGCACGTTCTTCAATATCTCGCGTGCCTCGATCAGGCCGCAGCGGTGGCCACGCGGCAGATCGATCTGGGTGACATCGCCGGTCACTACCGCGCGCGAGCCGAAGCCGAAGCGGGTGAGGAACATCTTCATATGCTCCGGCGTGGTGTTCTGTGCTTCGTCGAGAATGATGAAGGCGTGATTCAGGGTGCGTCCGCGCATGAAAGCGAGCGGCGCCACTTCGATCACCCCTTTCTCGAACTGGCGTGTGGTCTTGTCGAAACCCATCAGGTCGTAGAGCGCGTCATGGAGCGGGCGCAGGTAGGGATCGACTTTCTGCACCAGATCGCCGGGCAGGAAGCCCAGGTGCTCGCCCGCTTCAACCGCAGGCCGCACCAGGACGATGCGTTTGACCAGATCACGTTCCAGCGCATCCACCGCACCGGCCACTGCCAGGTAAGTCTTGCCGGTGCCGGCCGGGCCGATGCCGAAAGTGATGTCGTACTCCTGCATCTGGCGGATGTAGCTGTTCTGGCGCGGCGTGCGGCCATGCAGCCCGACACGGCGGGTCATCAATACCGGGATGTCGCCGTCGTCAGCGTCAGGGAGGTGCGGCGTGTGCGCCACTTCGACCAGGGCCAACTGGATCTCGTCGATGTCCAGCGGTTTGCGCGCACGCTGGTAGAAGTCCTTGAGCAGCTTGATTGCGTGTTGCTGCTGTTCGCTGTCTCCGGTCACCTGAAACAGCTCGCCGCGCCGGGAAATAGTCACATTGAGCGCGGTTTCTATCTGGCGCAGGTTTTCGTCAAGAACGCCGCACAAGTTGGCCAGGCGGGCGTTATCCACCGGCGTGAAGTTCACCTGCATCAGGTTTTGACGACTACTTCGCCGCGCAAGCTGTGTGGCATGGCCTGGGTAATCATCACCTCGACAAACTGCCCTATGAGGCGGGCCGGCGCGGGAAAGTTGACGATGCGGTTATTCTCGGTGCGCCCCATCAACTCCTTGGGGTCTTTCTTCGAAGGCTTTTCCACCAGAACCCGCTGCACGCTGCCCACCATGCTTGAACTGATGGCCGCAGCCTGTTTGTTGATCAACTCCTGAAGTCGGTAGAGGCGCTGCATCTTCACTTCATGTGGGGTGTCGTCGGCCAGACTGGCGGCCGGCGTGCCGGGACGCGGGCTGTAGACGAAGCTGAAGGAAGCATCGAAACCGACGTCTTCGATGAGTTTCAGGGTGGCCGCAAAATCCGCCTCGGTTTCGCCGGGGAAGCCGATGATGAAATCCGAGGCGATGCTGATATCGGGGCGTGCCTCCTTGATGCGGCGGAGGGTGCTCTTGTATTCCAGCGTGGTGTAGCCGCGCTTCATTGCGGCCAGAATCCTGTCCGAACCCGACTGCACCGGCAGGTGCAGGTAGGACACCAGTTTCGGAATGCGCGCATAGGCGTCGATCAGACGCTGCGTGAATTCCCGAGGGTGGGACGTGGTAAAGCGGATGCGTTCGATGCCGGGCACCTCGGCCACGAGCTCCAGCAGCAATGCAAAATCAGCCACTTCATCTTCACCCATCTCGCCCCGGTAAGCATTCACGTTCTGGCCGAGCAGGGTCACTTCCTTTACGCCTTCGCCGGCCAGGTGCGCCACTTCGGCCAGCACATCGGCCAAGGGACGCGACACCTCTTCGCCGCGCGTATAGGGCACGACACAGAAAGTGCAGTACTTGCTGCAGCCTTCCATGATCGAAACAAAGGCGGTGGCGCCCTCGACACGCGAAGGCGGCAGATGATCGAACTTTTCTATTTCCGGGAAGGAAATATCGACTTGCGGCCGGCCGCTGGCACGGCGCTTTTCCATCATGGCCGGGAGGCGGTGCAGGGTTTGCGGCCCGAACACCAGATCGACATAGGGCGCACGTTGCACGATGGCCGCGCCTTCCTGGCTGGCCACACAGCCGCCGACACCGATAATCAGATTCGGGTTGGCCTGTTTCAGGTGCCTCACCATGCCGAGATCGGTGAACACCTTCTCCTGCGCTTTTTCCCGCACCGAACAGGTATTGAACAGAATGATGTCGGCATCCTCGGGCTTGTCCGTCACGATATAGCCAGCGTCGGCGGCGAGCACATCGGCCATCTTGTCCGAGTCGTACTCGTTCATCTGGCAACCAAAAGTGCGGATGTAGACCTTGCGGGAAGTTGTCACAGGAAATTGAGGTGAAATATGAATACAGTCGTAAGGGAATGCTACTTGACAGGAAACATCCATGCACCAACTGCTGCCAGCAGGCCGAGAATCAAGCTCCACTTACCAAATGACCGTGCCCGCAAAGCCTCTAGATGCAGCCTCTTTAATTCTTCGTTATCCCTTCTGATTATTTTGTTTAATTCTTCGCGGGCCGACTCACAGATTTCGTTAATCCTGTTTAGTTCCTTAACATGTGGCGCCATCTCTGCATAAAAGTTGTTCCGCTCCTCCCCATTCTGATCTCTAGCCCTTTTTATACTTGAATGCGCGTCTCTGGCCGCACGCACCAAATCTACCCAATCTGGAATAATCGAAGATATTACAACTTTTGCGTAGCTATCCTTAAAATCACGTAAGCGGTCAAGCTCTCGCAGCAGCATGGCTTCATGGCAATCATAAATTGCACGCTGCGCATGGCGTTCCGCCTTTTCTAATTGGATTCGTCTTACGTCGCCAGATTCGGCCAGCAGGGCACAAAGCAGATGGAACGTAGCATTGCGAGTTTCATTGAGCGCAGGCCCATCAAGCCCATCACCCAAGGACTCGACAATTTTCTGGAGTGGCTCAATAGACTTGAACAAATCAAGCAAATGTTGGAGGTCGTCATTCTGCTGTGCTGTCATATTTACACGCGACAAATAGAAAAACGCCGCCCGTAGGCGGCGACACAATCACCAAATATATCGGTTATTCGGTAAATTGGTAGTTCTTCAGAGAGGCGTACAGTTTGTCGTGGCCTTCTCGCGTAAACATATTTCCAATCCCCATTGAAACACTACCATCAGACAAAGAGACTCGAACTTGTTTTACAAACGAAACTTCGGGCTGGTAGTGATCTGGAGGAACAGCGGTGAAAACTGGTTCAGTAACGCGGAGAGCACCTAAAAACTTATCAAATAAGCTCATTTTCTAAACCTGTCGTTATATAGGGCGGTTAACCGATCAACCGTGACGCGATCCTTGCCACGAGCAGAAGTCTAGTAAATCAACGCCAGTAAGCCAAGCTCTGGGAATGACTCTAGCACAACATCTGTAATTGCCGAACGGATGCACCAATTTAATTGGTGGTGATGGGCGGAATCGAACCGCCGACCTGTGGGTTATGAATCCACCGCTCTAACCGTCTGAGCTACATCACCGGGGTACAAAATGAGGCGCGGATTATCCCGGCCGGTCTAAGCTATGTCAATGATTAATCGAGAAAAACTGGCCGGTGAGGAGGTGCGCACCAGCCAGTTGCGTCAATGTCCGACCTTGCGCAATTTTGCAATAGCGGCGAGCTGCGCCACGGCTTCGGCGAGTTCCGCCTGGGCCTGGGCGTAATCCATCGCGGAAGTCCGATTGCGCATGACTTCTTCGGCCCTGGCCTTGGCCTCGCTGGCGCGCGCTTCATCCAGATCCTGCCCGCGGATCGCGGTATCGGAAAGGATGGTGACTACACCCGGCTGCACTTCGAGTATGCCGCCGGAGACATAGATCAAGTCTTCTTCAGCCTTGTCCGGCGACTTGATGCGCACCGAGCCGGCCTTGATGCGAGTCAGCAAGGGGGTGTGGCGCGGGTAGATACCGACCTCGCCCATTTCGGCGGGGATTACGACAAACTCGGCGAGTCCGCTGTAGATCGACGCTTCCGCGCTGACGATGTCGACGTGTAGGGTCATGGCCATGAGGGCGCGTCCTTACTGAAGGGTCTTGGCTTTTTCGACCGCTTCGTCGATGGTGCCGACCATGTAGAAGGCCTGCTCGGGTAGGTGGTCGTATTCACCAGCGACAATCGCCTTGAAGTTGGCGATGGTGTCTTTGAGCGTGACGTACTTGCCGGCGGCGCCGGTGAAGACTTCCGCGACGAAGAAGGGCTGCGACAGAAAACGCTGGATCTTGCGGGCGCGGCCCACAGCGAGTTTGTCCTCGGGAGAGAGTTCGTCCATACCGAGAATCGCGATGATGTCGCGCAGTTCCTTGTAGCGTTGCAAAGTCGCCTGGACGGAACGAGCGACGCTGTAGTGCTCCTCACCCACAACCAGGGGGTCGAGTTGGCGCGAGGTGGAATCGAGCGGGTCGACGGCGGGATAGATACCCAATTCCGCGACCTGACGGCTCAGCACCAGGGTGGCATCCAGGTGGGCAAAGGTGGTCGCCGGTGACGGGTCGGTCAAGTCATCGGCGGGCACATACACCGCCTGGAACGACGTGATGGAACCGGTGCGGGTGGAGGTGATACGTTCTTGCAAGGCGCCCATTTCCGAGGCCAGGGTGGGCTGGTAGCCCACGGCGGAGGGCATCCGGCCCAGCAGCGCGGAGACTTCGGTACCGGCCAGGGTGTAGCGGTAGATGTTGTCGACGAAGAACAGCACGTCGCGGCCTTCATCGCGGAAGTGCTCGGCCATGGTCAGGCCAGTCAGGGCCACGCGCAGGCGGTTGCCCGGCGGCTCACTCATCTGGCCGTAGACCAGCGCCACCTTGTCGAGAACGCCGCCTTCCTTCATCTCGTGATAGAAGTCGTTGCCCTCACGGGTGCGTTCGCCGACGCCGGCGAACACAGAGTAACCACTGTGCTCGACCGCGATGTTGCGGATCAACTCCATCAGCGTCACGGTCTTGCCAACGCCGGCACCACCAAAGAGGCCAACCTTGCCACCCTTGGCGATGGGCATGATCAGGTCGATGACCTTGATGCCGGTTTCCAGAATTTCAACCGAGGCAGCCTGATCCGCGTAGGCGGGCGCCTTGCGATGGATCGGCATACGCGCTTCCGCGTCGACCGGGCCCATTTCATCAACCGGCTCACCGAGTACGTCCATGATGCGGCCCAGGGTCGCCTTGCCCACTGGCACGGTGATCGCTGCGCCGGTGTTGCGGGCAACCGCGCCGCGCCTCAGGCCATCGGTGGAACCCATCGCGATGGTACGGACAATGCCGTCGCCCAACTGCTGCTGCACCTCGAAGGTGAGGGGGGGGGTGTCCATCTTGATCGCGTCATAGACCTTGGGCAGAGAACCCCTCGGGAACTCCATGTCTACCACCGCGCCGATGATCTGTACGATTTTTCCTTCGGTCATGGCATTCATTCCTAGCTAGTTCGAATCTGTTAAACGGCGGCTGCGCCCGCGACGATTTCGGATATTTCTTGCGTGATCGCGGCCTGGCGCGTCTTGTTGTAGACCAGCTTGAGCTCATCGACGACGGTCTTGGCATTGTCCGAAGCGGACTTCATGGCCACCATGCGGGCGGACTGCTCGCATGCCAGGTTTTCCGCCACCGCCTGGTAAATCAGTGCCTCGATGTAGCGCACCATCAGGCTGTCCACCACGCTCTTGGCTTCCGGCTCGTAAATATAATCCCAGTGGTGTTCGGCCTTCTCGGTGGCTTCTTCCGCAGTGAGCGGCAGCAATTGCTTGAACGTGGCTTCCTGCTTCATGGTCGAGATGAAGCGACTGAAGACCAGGTAAAGCGCGTCGATGCGGCCTTCCTTGTAGGCGTCCAGCATCACCTGCACCGGGCCAATCAGACGCTCCATATGTGCCGTATCACCGAGGCCGGTGACCTGAGACGCGATATTGACCCCGAGCCGTTGCATGAAGCCGAGGCCCTTGTTGCCGATTGCGCAGACATCCACTTCGATCTTCTGCTCGTCCCAGGCCTTCAATTTGCCCAGTGACATGCGCAGTGCGTTGGTGTTGAGGCCACCGCAGAGCCCCTTGTCAGTAGTGACCAGAATGACGCCAACACGCTTGACGGTTACGCGTGTTACCACGAAGGGGTGGCGATACTCAGGGTGCGCCTGACTGAAGTGAGCGGCAACGCGGCCGATCTTCTCGGCATAGGGGCGGGCATGGCGCATCCGGTCCTGGGCCTTGCGCATTTTTGCGGCGGCGACCATTTCCATGGCGCGAGTGATCTTGCGCGTGTTTTCCACGCTCTTGATCTTGCTGCGTATTTCCTTGCCGGCTGCCATGTTCTATCCGTCCTCAGTAAGCCGCGCTGGCCTTGAAGTCTTCGATGGCGGCGGAAAGCTGCTTCTCGGTTTCGCCGTCGAGGTCGCCACTACTCTGGATTTTGTCGATGATGGCGGCGTACTTGCCCTTCATGAAAGATTGCAGAGCCGCTTCGAAGGCAAGGGCGCGTTTGACCTCCACGTCATCCATATAGCCACGGTTGACGGCAAACAGGGTGACGGCCATATCGGCGACATTCATCGGCGAATACTGGAACTGCTTCATCAGTTCCGTAACCATCTTGCCCCGCTCCAGTTGCTTGCGGGTGGTTTCGTCGAGGTCCGAGGCGAACTGTGCGAAAGCCGCGAGTTCACGATACTGCGCCAGCGCCAGACGAATACCACCGCCCAGTTTCTTGATCACCTTGGTCTGCGCGGCACCACCGACGCGGGACACCGAAAGGCCGGCGTTGATGGCGGGACGGACACCGGCGTTGAACAAGTCGGATTCCAGGAAAATCTGGCCGTCGGTAATCGAAATTACGTTGGTCGGCACGAAGGCGGAGACGTCGCCTGCCTGGGTCTCGATGATCGGCAAGGCGGTCAACGAGCCGGTCTGGCCCTTGACCCCGGACATCTTCTCGACGTAATCGGCGTTGACACGGGCGGCGCGCTCCAGCAGGCGGGAGTGCAGATAGAACACATCGCCAGGGTAGGCTTCGCGGCCCGGCGGGCGGCGCAGCAGCAAAGAGATTTGACGATAGGCCCAGGCCTGCTTGGTCAGGTCGTCATAGACGATCAGGGCGTCGCGGCCGGAATCGCGGAAGTATTCACCCATGGTGCAGCCGGCATAGGGCGCCAGAAACTGCATCGCGGCAGGATCGGAGGCGGTGGCGGCAACGATGATGGTGTGCGCCAGGGCACCGTGCTCTTCCAGTTTGCGCACCACGTTGGCGATGGAGGAGGCCTTCTGGCCCACCGCCACGTAGATACAGAGAACGCCGGTACCTTTCTGATTGATGATGGCGTCGATAGCCACGGCGGTCTTGCCGGTCTGACGGTCGCCGATAATCAGTTCGCGCTGGCCGCGGCCGACCGGCACCATCGCGTCTATGGCCTTGAGGCCGGTCTGCATTGGCTGCGATACGGACTGGCGGGCGATCACACCGGGGGCGATCTTCTCGATCGGCGCGGTAGTCGGGCAATTGACCGGGCCCTTGGCGTCGATCGGCTGGCCCAGGGCGTTCACCACGCGGCCGAGCAATTGGTCACCGACCGGCACTTCAAGAATGCGGCCGGTGCATTTGACGGTGTCGCCTTCCGAGATGTGCTCGTATTCACCCAGCACCACGGCGCCGACGGAGTCGCGCTCCAGGTTCAGTGCCATGCCGAAGGTATTGCCGGGGAACTCCAGCATTTCACCCTGCATGACTTCGGCCAGGCCGTGCACCCGCACGATGCCGTCGGTAACGGAGACCACGGTCCCCTGGGTACGCAGTTCGGAACCGGCTTCCAGGTTCTCGATGCGGCTCTTGATCAGCTCGCTGATTTCGGAAGGATTGAGTTGCATGTGAACTCCAGATAATTAAGCTTTCAGGGTGACGGCCAGGCTTGCCAGCCCGCCGCGCACCGAAGAATCCATGACTTCGTCGCCCACCTGGATCACCACGCCGCCGATCAGTTCGACATCCAGCGACTGGGTGGCGGTGATATTGCGGCCTAATTTGGCTTCCAGCTTGGCGACCAGGCCGGCCAACTGTTCGTTGCTCAGTTCGTAGGCACTGGTGATATGCGCGGTCAATTCGCCTTCCTGCGCGGCCTTGAGCACCTCGAACAGGGCGACGATTTCCGGCAGCAGCGACAGGCGCTTGTTCTCAACCAGCAGCGTGGCCAGATTGCCGCCTTCGGCACCCAGCTTATCGCCACACACCGCCAGGATCACCTCGGCAACGCGGGCTGCGGGCACGGCCGGATTTCCAGCCAGGTCTCGCATCTGCGCGTCGTCGGCAACAAGGGCCAGTAGGGCGAGACGCTCGGACCAGCGATCCCAGGCTTTGCCCTCGGCGGCCAGTTTGCCCACGGCTTCTGCGTAAGGGCGGGCTAAGGTTGCGCGTTCCATCTCGGTATCATCCTGGCAGTTGGCTCACAGCTCGTTCTTGATCGCTTCGAGCAGGTCGGCATGCGCCTTGGCGTCGACTTCGCGGCGCAGCACCTTGCCGGCACCGGCGACAACCAGGGCGGCGACGTCGCCGCGCAGCGCCTCGCGAGCACGATGCGATTCCTGCTCGATCTCGGCCTTGGCGGAGGTGATCATGCGTTCGCCTTCACCTTTGGCCGCATTCTTCGACTCTTCGACGATCTGGCTGGCACGTTTATCGGCCTGGGCGATGATCTCGGAAGCCTTCAGTTTGGCGTCGTGCAGGGTTTCGCCGGCGCGTTTGGCGGCCAGCTCCAGCTCATGCTTGCCACGGTCGGCGGCAGCCAGGCCATCAGCGATCAGCTTCTTGCGGGCCTCCAGGGCTCCGATGATCGGCGGCCACACATACTTCATGCAGAACCACACGAAGATGATGAAGGTGATGGACTGTCCGAACAGGGTCATATTGATGTTCATGACCGCTCCTCTTGCGGGTTAACGCGGAATGGCATCAGGCCGCGACGGCGAAGAGAACGTACATGGCCAGACCGACGGCGATCATCGGCACGGCGTCGACCAGGCCCATGACGATGAAGAACTGGGTACGCAGCATCGGGATCAGCTCAGGCTGGCGCGCCGCACCTTCCAGGAAACGGCCACCGAGGATACCGATACCTATGGATGCGCCGAGTGCGCCCAGACCCATCATGATGGCGCCGGCGATAAACAAGAGAGCTTGTACTTCAGTCATGGTTTTCTCCTAGAGACAATTCAGGTAGCACGAAAAGCGAAAAATCAATGATGTTCCTGATGCGCCATGTCCAGATAGACGATGGTGAGCGTCATGAAAATGAATGCTTGCAGGGTAATGATCAGAATGTGGAACACGGCCCAGGCCCATTGCAACACCCCGCCGGTCAAGGCCAGCACGGTGCCGCCGGAGAACATGATCGCGATCAGGATGAAAATCATCTCACCGGCGTACATGTTGCCGAACAGTCGCAGCGCCAGGGAGACCGGCTTGGCGATCAGGTTGACGCCTTCCAGCAGCAAGTTCGCGGGCATACCCCATTTACCGAAGGGTTGCAGCGTGAGTTCGCCGACGAAACCGCCGATACCCTTCATCTTGATGCTGTAGTAAATCACCAGGGCGAACACGCTAAGCGACATGCCGAAGGTGGCATTGGGATCGGTGGAAGGAACCACTTTCAGGAAAGGCAGACCCAGCGCGCCGGCGATGCCGGGCAACCAGTCGATGGGCACCAGATCCATCAGGTTCATCAGGAAAATCCAGATGAAGATGGTCAACGCCAGGGGCGCGACCATGGGGTTGCGTGCGGTGAAGGAACCCTTGACGCTGGAATCGATGAATTCGACCACCCATTCCACGAAATTAACCAGGCCGCTGGGCGCGCCGGACGCGACCGACTTGGCGGCTGACCTGGCGACCTTGTGAAAAAAGAACAAGAACAGTGCGCCGAGCAGGATGGAGAAACCCAAGGTGTCCACATTGATCGCCATGAAGCCCATATCCTTGGCTTCTTGTGCCGTGTGGGCCAGGGTCCAGGTGCTTTCCTGAAGCACTTCGCCTTCGCCGCGTTCATAGCCGGCGGGCAACTGCCCATAGGTCAGATTCTGGAGGTGGTGCTTGATGTATTCCGTCGAGGTGTGCGCTTCCGCGGACATGGCTCTAACTCGTCAAATTGCCCAAGGGCGTCAATCTGTCTTCAGGGTAGCCGCAGCGATGATCCATGCGATCTGCCCCACTATAAAACCCAGCAACAACGCCAGCGGATCCAACCTCAATCCGTACAACCCCAGCGCCAACACCACCCCGACAACAAAAAACCGTTCCAGACTGGAACGGTGAAACTGTCTTAAGTGGCGACCGCCATCGCAGTGGTAATCATACCGACCTCTGCGCCAACGCCATACCAGCAAACCCACATTCGCCAGCGCCGCCGAACCACCATACAAGGCTGCTCCAGCAACTTCAGCACCCTGCCACAGCCAGGCGAGTATAGCCGCAGCCACGATCAGGGCGCCCTGCAAGGCGTATGCAAAAAACATTAGCCGATAATGATATAAGAATTAGGGTGCCTAATGCAATCATCAAATGCTTTGATGATTGCTGCGTCTGCATAAATCATTGTATTCGCCGCAGTAATTCATCCAGTTGGTCCAGGCTGGCAAACTCGATGCTGAGGCGCCCGGCTCCCTTGCGGTTGCTGGTGATGTGCACGCCGGCACCGAGTTTTTCCGACAGATCTTCTTCCAGGCGTGCGACATCGCGATCCTTGCTTACGGCCTTTTTTTCCTGCGGGTTGAGCACGCGTGCCACCAGGCGCTCGGCCTCCCGCACCGACAGGCCGCGCTTGACCACTTCGTGAGCGGAATCAAGCTGCTTGGCGTGAGTGAGCGCTAACAATGCACGGGCATGGCCCATGTCCAGATCGCCGTTCATGAGCAACGATTGCACCGGCTTGGCCAGGTTGAGCAGACGCAGAAGATTGGTCACCGCGACACGGGAGCGGCCCACCGAGTCCGCCGCCGTCTGGTGGGTCATGGAAAATTCCTGGATCAAGCGATGGATGCCCTGCGCCTCTTCCAGAGGATTCAGATCTTCCCGCTGGATATTCTCGATCAGGGCCATTTTCAGCGCGGCCTCGTCGGGCACATCGCGTACCAACACGGATACCGCGCTGAGGCCGGCCAACTGGCTGGCGCGCCAGCGCCGTTCACCGGCGATGATTTCGTAGCGCCCGCCCGGTATGGCGCGCGCCAGAATCGGCTGCATCAGGCCCTGCGACTTGATTGAATCCGCCAGTTCCGCGAGTGCCTCGGCATTCATGCGGGTGCGCGGCTGGTATTTGCCGGGTACCAAACTCTCCACCGGCAGGGTGAGCAAGCGCTCACCGTCTGCGGTTTCCCCTTCTCCCAACAGCGCGTCCAGCCCGCGCCCGAGTCCCTTGAGCTTAACCATGGTGGCTTTTCTCCTGCTTGTCGATGAGTTCCTGCGCCATTTGCAGGTAGGACTGCGCGCCCTTGGAAGCCCGGTCGTATTGCAGCGCCGCCAGGCCGTGGCTAGGCGCCTCGGCCAGACGCACGTTGCGCGGCACCACGGTATCGAACACCTTGGCGCCGAAGTGCGCCTTGAGTTGGTCCGAAACATTCTGTGCCAGCGTATTGCGGGTATCGAACATCACCCGCACCACGCCATCGATGACCAGACCGGGATTCAGGCGTGCCTTGATTTTCTTGATGGTATTGACCAGATCGGCCAGGCCCTCGATGGCGAAATACTCGCACTGCATTGGGATGATCACCGCATGCGCGCAGGTCAACGCGTTGACGGTCAACAGGTTGAGCGCGGGCGGACAGTCGATCAGGATGAAGTCATAGTCGCCGGTAACCGCCTCCAGTCCCTGACGGAGACGAAATTCGCGCTCCTTCTCCTGCACCAGTTCCACCTCCGCGCCGGCCAGATCACGGTTAGCCGGCAGCAGGGCATACCCCCCCTGGGGCGAGCTCACCCGCACGTCGACGGCCGTCTCGGTACGCAACAGCAAGTGGTAAACCGTTTTCTTCAGTGCCTGCTTGTCGATCCCGCTGGCCGTGGTGGCGTTGCCCTGTGGGTCCAGGTCGATCAATAGCACGCGCCGCCCCAGGCTGGCCAGACTGGCCGCCAGGTTGACGGCCGTGGTGGTCTTGCCGACCCCCCCTTTCTGATTGGTAATTGCCAGGATACGTGCCATGAGTTCAATCCATTTCCATGATGATGAGGTGGCGGTCGGCATCCAGGCCGGGGATATGCAACTTTGCGTGGCGCTTGACCCGGGCGCCCTTGAGCGAGGCGATTTCCTCGTCCGGATAAAGCCCCTTCATCGCCAGCCACTCCCCGCCCTCGGCGAGCAGATGGCGAGTCGCCTTGACGAAGTCGCTGAGGTCGGAAAAGGCGCGGGAGACGATCTGGGGAACCTTCTCGGCAGGCTGAAAAACCTCCGCCCGAGCATGCACCACCTTGACGTTGCCAAGCTTGAGCTCAATCGCCGCCTGCTGCATGAAGCCACAACGCTTCTGGCTGGAATCGAGCAGCGTCACCCTCAGGTCGGGACGCACGATAGCCAACGGAATACCCGGCAGGCCCGCGCCGCTGCCGACATCCAGCAACGGTCCAGCCGCAACAGCAGGCAGGATGGAAAGACTATCGAGCAGATGATGGGTGAGCATGCGCTCCGGCTCATGGATAGCCGTCAGGTTGTAGGTGCGATTCCACTTGGCGATCAGCGCCAGGTAGTCCAGCAGGCACAACTCCTGCCGAGCATCCAGCTTCGTACCCATCGCGTGTAACGCCTCGGTGAGAGGTACTTTTAATTGATTGGCCAGGCTCATTCCCCGGTTTCCTTACGCGCCAACTCGCCCCGTTTCAGATACACCAGCAACACCGAAACCGCCGCCGGCGTCACTCCGGATATCCGTGAAGCCAGCCCCAGGGTCGCCGGCCGCATCTGATTGAGTTTCTGGCGCACCTCGATGGACAGGCTGGTCAGTGCCATGTAGTCGAAATCGGCAGGCAAGACTTGCTCCTCCTGGCCGCGCTGGCGTTCGATCTCATCAAACTGGCGGGCAACGTAGCCCGCATATTTGGCTTCGATTTCCACCTGCCCGCTGAACTCGGCATCAGCGAGCGCTTCGCCCGCGCCGGGCAAAGTCATGAGCCTCGCGTAATCCACCTCGGGACGACGCAACAGGTCGAACAGGCTGTACTCCCGCTCGATGCGCTTGCCGAGAACACGTAACGCATCTTCTTCCCGCAGATTGGCCGGGTTAACCCAGGTGGATTTGAGGCGCTCAGCCTCGCGTACCATTGCCTCGCGTTTGCCGGCGAAACGCGCCCAGCGGGTGTCATCCACCAGGCCAAGCTGCCTGCCCATCTCGGTCAGCCGCTGGTCGGCATTGTCCTCGCGCAAGCTCAGCCGGTACTCCGCGCGGCTGGTGAACATGCGGTAAGGCTCGGCCACACCGCGCGTCACCAGGTCATCCACCATCACGCCCAGATAAGCCTGGTTGCGACGCGGCCACCATGCCGCCTTGTCCTGCACTTGCAAAGCCGCATTGAGGCCGGCCTGAAGGCCTTGCGCGGCGGCCTCCTCATAACCCGTGGTGCCATTGATCTGCCCGGCGAAAAACAGGCCGGCAATGGCATGGGTTTCGAGGCTGGGTTTCAGGCCGCGTGGGTCGTAGTAGTCGTATTCGATGGCATAGCCGGGGCGCAGGATGTGCGCGTTTTCCAGGCCGCGTATCGAGCGCACCAGGTTGAGCTGCACATCGAATGGCAAGCTGGTGGACACCCCGTTGGGATAGAACTCATGCGTGGTAAGCCCTTCCGGCTCCAGAAACACGTTGTGCTCGGTCTTGTCGGCAAAGCGGCTGATCTTGTCCTCGATGGAAGGGCAGTAGCGCGGTCCCACGCCCTCGATCACGCCGGTGTAAAGCGGTGAGCGATCCAGTCCCTGGCGGATGATCTCGTGGGTGCGCTCGTTGGTCTGGGTAATCCAGCAAGGCAACTGGCGCGGGTGCATCTCTCGCCGGCCGATGAAGGAAAACACCGGCTCTGGCGTATCGCCCGGCTGTTCCTGCAGCGCCGAGAAGTCGATGCTGCGGCCATCGATACGCGGCGGTGTACCGGTCTTCAGCCGGCCAACAGGCAGATTCAACTCGCGTAGGCGCGCCGCCAGGGAGACCGAGGGGGGATCGCCCATGCGCCCGGCCTGAAAATTTTCCAGGCCGACATGAATCAGCCCAGCCAGGAAAGTGCCGGTAGTCAGCACCACGCTACGCGCCTGGAACACGATGCCCAGTTGGGTACGCACCCCGGCGACACGATCGCCTTCCAGTACAAGGTCGTCCACCGCCTGCTGAAATAGCGTGAGGTTGGCCTGATTTTCCAGGCGCGCGCGGATCGCCTGTTTGTACAGCACCCGATCAGCCTGAGCCCGGGTTGCTCGTACCGCCGGACCTTTCGAGGAGTTCAAAATACGGAACTGGATGCCGGCCTCGTCAGTGGCCAGCGCCATCGCCCCGCCCAGGGCATCCACTTCCCTGACCAGATGCCCCTTGCCGATGCCGCCGATGGACGGGTTGCAGGACATCGCGCCCAGGGTTTCGAGGTTGTGCGTCAGCAGCAGTGTGCGCGAACCCATGCGGGCAGCCGCCAGCGCCGCCTCGGTGCCGGCATGGCCACCACCGACGACGATGACATCGAAACGATCGGGAAATTGCATGATTTTCTGGTTTTCTGGCGCTCGCCCAGCAGGGCGACGGGCTCGCATTCTACGTCACGCACTCAGCATGTTTCACGTGAAACATCATGGAGCGCGAGCGGGGCGCCCACGGAGGCGTCGTTTGATGCGGTTCGCTACGCTCACCACATCCTACGAGCTACTGTAGCGCCGACGTACCCGCAAGGAGTAGGCCGTGGTTGTAATGCCGCCCAAACCCCGGCGGCAACAACCACGCTCTCTCGCCGGCCTCGTATTTCCAATCAGGCCCACGAAGCCGGCGAGACGCCGGCGCTACAGTCTCACGCATGGGCATAGAGCTTGTGATAGAGCCCGCCGTGCCGCATCAGGCTGACATGGTCGCCCGACTCCACAATCCGTCCGTTCTCGAACACCAGAATCCGATCGGCCTGGCGCACTGCGGAAAGACGGTGGGCGATGATCAGTGTGGTGCGATTACGCAGGAATCCGGCCAGAGCTTCGTGCAGATGCCGCTCGGTGTCGCTGTCCAGCGCCGAGGTCGCCTCATCGAGAATCACCACACGCGGCCGCGCCAACACCATGCGGGCAATCGCCAGGCGTTGCCGCTGCCCGCCGGAGAGACGCACGCCGTTCTTCCCCACCAGAGCATCCAGTCCATCGGGAAAGTCTGCGACGAACTCCTTCAACTGGGCAATCTCCAATGCCTGCCAAAGTTCGGCGTCAGCCTTTTCACGTCCGAGCGTCAGGTTCTCGCGCACGCTGGCATTGAACAACACCGGGTGTTGCAGCACGACACCGACATGCTCCCGAATCAGCGGCCAGCCGATCTCGCCCACCTCCGCGCCGCCATAACGAATCTCACCGGATTTCAACGGGTAGAGCCCGAGCAATGCCTGCACCAAGGTGGACTTGCCACCCCCCGAGGCGCCGACCAACGCCACCTTCTCCCCGGGCGCCACTTCCAGATTGACGCCATCGAGTATGGTGTCCCCCTCGCCATAGGAAAAACTCGCGTCACGCAAAGCGATGCCCACCGAATCGTGGCCAGTGAAGGGATTCACGCGCGACTCACCCTCATCGACCACCTTCAGGTCGAGCAGGCTGTTGATGCGGGCCAGTGCCGCGTTGGCGGCGTACCAGGCGTACTGGATGTTGATGATTTCCTGAACCGGCGACATCATGAACCAGAGGTAACCGAACACCGCCAGCATCTGGCCGATCGTGAGATCGGAATAGACCACCATCAACATCGCCCCGGCGCGGAAAGTATCGAACCCGGCCAGGAATACGAAGAAGGCCACCCGGCTCATGGCATCCGATTTCCAGGCATAGGCGGCGGCGTGGGTACGAATATCCGCCGCCTTCCCGGTGACCCGCGCCAGGTAGTGTTTTTCCCGGTTCATGGCGCGAATCTGGTTGAGCGCATCCAGCGTCTCAATCAGTGCCTCCTGGAACACCTCGAAGGCCGCGTTCTCGCGCCGCTTCAATTCCTTCACTTTTTTCCCGAGCCGCGTCGAGAAACCAATCACAACGGGGTTCAACAACAGGATAAACAGGGCAAGCTGCCAATTCATCCAGAGCAGGACGATGGCCACGCCAATCAGGGAAAGGACCGCCACCAGAAAGCCCGAGATGGAAGCCCCGAGAAAACTGTCCACGGCATTCAGATCAGTAACGAAATGCGAGGCTACCCGGCCCGAACCCAGGGTTTCATATTCCGACAGCGCGATCTTCGACAGCCCTTCCAGCATGCGCGCCCGGATACGGTAGACCGCCTGCTTGGACACCAGCGAGAAAGTCCGCGTCTGCCAGACATTGAGCAGGATGGCGGCCAGGCGCAGGCCTACCGTAAACGATAAAGCAATCAGCACGAAGAGCACCGGCCCATGCCAGGCCAGTGGGGACAGGGGCCCAATATGGTTGATGAAAAAACCAGGCTGATGCAGTAGCACTTCATCCACCAGGATCGGCAGAAAGAGCGGCACCGGCACGGCGCACGCCACCGCCAGCACGGCGATAAGGTTGCCCTTGATCAGCGCGGATCGGTGCTCGCGCAGTTCAGCAAAAATACCGCGCCAGTTCATGGGCGGGTTGGAAGTGGGCGTCATGATTTCGTCATACGTGATGTAAAGGTGGGGGGTGAATCTTGAATATCTCACAGCCGCTACGCATAACCTCTTCCTAACTCATTGATAAACAAAGAGACTATAAAATCATCAAAAATGGCACAAGGCTTGCGTTTAAGAGGGTAACCACTCTCAAGGATGCATGCCATGTTCACCGATGCCTTTGATAACAAGCCCAGGCCTGTCCAGGTGAACAGCGGTAAACGGAATGGCCTGGCAGCCATCGAGCAGCGCTTTTCCCGAATTGCGCAGGAGCTCGCGACACGCTGGAATCGCGACGATATCGATGCCTACCTGAATGCCCTGATGCTGGATGATCGCGGCAATCGTCAGGGATTCCCGGCAGACGTGCTGGAAGAACTCATGTTTCTGTCCAACCTGCGCTGGCAGTTGCAACACCCGAGCTTCAGCCGCGCCGATGAAGGCCTGGTCGAACAGTTCACTTTCAACCCGGTATCACGCCTCGACTCCCGCTATTGCGAATCCAACCACACCTGGATACTAGCCTGAGGCAGCGAGTCCACAGATTTACAGTTCCGCGTTCGTAACTACTCAGGTACTACCCGTAGTGTCTGTAAACACATGACACACTGCATGTAGTGATTTGCGCTGGTGATTGGAGCGAAAAATTGGCATTCTTATTGAATATCGGCATGGTCAGAAAGTTGCTTCAACATGCAACAT
>JAUYFG010000157.1 GCA_030690985.1 Pseudomonadota bacterium | reverse complement strand
GTGGGAAGATGCGCTACCCGACCCCTTGCGCCGCCTGCTTTCCACGCACCGGGGGCAGGCCG
The DNA here is from genome assembly GCA_030690985.1 of Pseudomonadota bacterium. GTDB lineage: Bacteria > Pseudomonadota > Gammaproteobacteria > Burkholderiales > Thiobacillaceae > PFJX01. The sequence goes on along the minus strand of JAUYFG010000157.1, from coordinate 9,681 downwards.
GCGAAATTCTGGAAAAACCGTCCGGCCGGGTTTTCCTTCACAGCATCACCCAACTGGACATCTCGGCCAGCCAGATTCGCGATCGCGCCCTGCGCGGCAAGAGCCTGCGCTATCTGTTGCCGGATGCCGTCATCGCTTACCTCAACGAGAACCGCCTCTATGTCTGAATATCCCTCCCCCGAACAATTCGCCAAGATCGCCGTCGCCGCACTGGAGGACATCAAGGGCAAGGACATCACCGTCATCAACGCCGGCCACCTCACCTCGCTGTTCGACAAGATGATCATCGCCAGCGGCGATTCCACCCGCCATGTGAAGTCGCTCGCCGACAACGTGCAAAAGAAACTGAAGGAAGCCGGCGCCGAGATCATCGGTGTGGAAGGCGAGCAGGTCGGCGAATGGGTGCTGGTGGATGCCGGCGACGTGGTGGTACACGTCATGCACCCGACGGTGCGCGCGCATTACAACCTGGAAGAACTCTGGGGCGCGGCGCGCAAGGCGCGGCAGGGGCATTAACGAGCTCTCATGCACGGAACGCTCATGCCCGCCACCGTGGGAGCCGGCTTGCCGGCGATGAGAAGGCTTGCGCGAAGTGGGTGCGTGGGTATCGCGGGCAAGCCCGCTCCTACGGCGATGGTCGTCATTTCAGCGCGACAGGAATGACGCCCCTGCCTGACATCCGCCGCCTGCGCGCCTGGTTGCAGCGCGGCGGAGTGATCGCCTATGCCACCGAATCCTGCTTCGGCCTCGGCTGCGATCCGCGCAATGCCCGCGCGGTGCGGCGGATTCTGGCGTTGAAGGGGCGGCCGCAAGCCAAGGGGCTGATCCTGGTCGGTTCCGAATTCCGCCAGTTCACGCGTTTTCTGGCGCCGGTGCCAAGCGCGCTTGCCCGCCGTTTTCCGGAATGGTGGCCAGGGCCGAACACCTTGTTGTTGCCGGCCGCGCGGCGTTGCCCGCACTGGCTGACCGGGCATCACGACAAGCTGGCGGTGCGGGTGACGGCCCATGCCGAGACGGCGTGCCTGTGCCACGCGCTGGATAGGGCCCTGGTTTCCACCAGCGCCAATCGCACCGGCCAACGCGCCCTGAAAACCGCTGCCGCCTGCCGCAAGGCCTTCGGCCGCCGGGTCTGGGTTCTGCCCGGCCGCGTCGGCCGTCGCCGCACGCCTTCCACCATACTCGACCCGCTTTCCGGCAGCGTTCTGCGCGCCTGATCGCGAGCCCTCCAGGCGCCATGTTCACCGTTTCCTGGAAAGTCCTGCTCGCCTATGTCCTCTGTAGCCTCGGGCTGGACGCCGCCAGCGACCCACAAACCGTGCTGCCGTTGGCGCTGGCGCCGTGGACCCCGCCGCTTGGCCTGTCCCTGGCATTTCTGTTGTTGTATGGCGCGCGCTACGCAATCTGGCTGATTGCCGTCACTTTCCTGATGGGGCTGCCCATCTATGGCGTGCCGGACAACTGGCTGGCGGCATTGTGGGCCGCCACGCTGTTGATGCTGGGGCTGCTGGGAATCAGTACCTGGCTGACGCACGGCCTCAAGATCGACGCGCGCTTGTCCAGCCAGCGCGACCTGTCCTGGTTTCTCGTAGCGGCCGTGGTCGGCGCCTGGCTGGATTCCGGCGTGCATGTGTTCGCGCGCAGCCCGGAAGCCGCGCCCGACGTCTGGGCCTGGGGCGCCGATCTGGTGAATTACTGGGTGGGAGCGTTGATCCGCCTGCTCATCATCGCGCCTCTGGTACTGGTTCATGCCGGGCATGACTGGGCCAACTGGCGAAGCTGGCTGCCCAGCCGGGAAATGCTCCTGCAAGCGATCACCATCGCCCTCGCGCTGGCGGTGATCTTCGGCCTCAAATACACCGACGAATTCAAGTTCTTCTACCTCCTGTTCCTGCCCTTGATCTGGATTGCCATGCGCCACGGCATCCACGGCGCCACCGCCGCGCTCGCCTTCGCCCATATCGGCATCAATGCGATTCTCGCGTGGCGCGGGCTGCATGCCGTCGCGGTGGTGGAATTCCAGATGTTGATGCTGGGGCTGGCCATCACCGGCCTGTTTCTCGGCATGACGGTGAGCACGCGGCGCGCGGCGGAAGAAAAACTGCATCAGCGCGAAGCCGAGCTGAACCAGGCCATGCGCCTGGCCGCCGCCGGCGAGATGACGCAGGCCATCGCCCATGAACTCAACCAGCCCTTGTCCGCCCTGGCCAACTACGCGCGCGCCGCTCAGGCCATGCTCAGCGCACCCGAGCAGCACGGCGCCCTGCTCGCCGAGACCCTCGGCAAGATCGACCGCGAAGCCACCCGCGCCGGCCAGGTGGTGCATCGCCTGCGCGAGTTTTTCCGGGGCGGCGGCCTGCGCCTGGAATCCTTGAGCGCCGACGAACTGATCGAAGAAGGCCTTGCCCCCGCGCGGCGCCGCGCCGAACGCGCCGGCATCGCGGTGTCGCTCGACCTGCACGGAGAACCGCCGCACTTCATGGCCGACCGCGTGCAGATGGGCACGGTGCTGCACAACCTGCTGGTGAACGCCATCGAAGCCATCGAGAGCGGTGACCCGAAAACGCGGGGAATCGCCATCACCGTGCGCCGCCTGGATGGCGACCGCCTGCGTTTCTGCGTGCGCGACAGCGGCCCCGGCGTGGTCTCGGACATGCGAGAACGCCTGTTCGACTCCTTCGCCACCAGCAAGCCGGAGGGCATGGGCCTGGGCCTGGCGATCAGCCGCACCCTGGTGGAAGCCCACGGCGGCGAACTGTGGCTGGACAATATGCGCCCCACGCGCTTCTGCTTTACCTTGCCGCTCAAGCCCGGCGGACGAGTAGGCAGGATGCGGTGAGGTACCAACCGCATCCTACGAACCTGTTGCTACGACCATGAGCGAAACCATCATCACCATCGTCGACGACGACGACGCCGTGCGCGATTCACTCGCGCTGCTACTGAACTTTCGCGGCTTTCGTTGCCGCAGCTACGCCAGCGCCGAAGACTGCCTGGCGGCCTGGAGCCCGGACTGGCGCGGCTGCCTGCTGCTCGATCTACGCATGGGCGGCATGGATGGCCTGACCCTGCAACAGGCCCTGGCCGAACGCGGCTCGCACCTGCCGGTGGTGTTCCTCACCGGCCACGGCGACATCGCCCATGCCCGCGCCGCGCTCAAGGCCGGCGCCGTCGATTTTCTGGAAAAACCCTACACCGAGGGCGCCCTGCTGGAAGCCGTGCGCGAGGCCGTGGCGCGCGATGTCCGGCAACACGCGGTGCACACCTATTCGGAAGAAATCGCCGCACGCATGGCGCGTTTGTCGGAACGCGAGCGCCAGGTCATGGACCTGGCCGTGGCCGGCAAACCCAACCGGGAAATCGCGGTATTGCTGGAAATCAGCCCACGCACGGTGGAAGTGTTCAAGGCCCGCATGATGGAAAAAATGCAGGCGCGCAGCCTCCCGGAACTGGTGCGCATGTGCCTGGAAGGCGGGTCGAAAGACGGGCCCTGAAACCAACGCGTAGGGCGGAAAAGCCGGCGGCTTCATGCCGGCGCCTTCCGACGAACTTGGCGGAAGGCGCGATGAAGCCGCTTTTCCGCCCTACGGGCTGGCGGAAGGCGCGATAAGGCCGCTTTTCCGCCCTACGGGGCTGGTCCGGGCGGCCACATTGTTTCGCGATAAACTGCCCCGTCTTTTTTTCCTCGAACCGCCATGACCCAGATGACCCCCCAGGAAATCGTTCACGAACTCGACAAGAACATCGTCGGCCAGAACGCGGCCAAGCGTGCCTGTGCCATTGCCTTGCGTAATCGCTGGCGGCGGATGCAGGTGGAAGGTGAACTGCGCCAGGAAATCACGCCCAAGAACATCCTCATGATCGGCCCCACCGGGGTGGGCAAGACCGAGATTGCGCGGCGCCTGGCGCGGCTGTCCGGGGCGCCGTTCATCAAGGTGGAAGCGACCAAGTTCACCGAGGTGGGTTATGTCGGCAAGGATGTCGACAGCATCATTCGCGACCTGGCCGAAATCGCCATCAAGCAGGCACGCGAAGAGGCCACCCGCAAGGTGGCGATGCGCGCCGAAGAGGCCGCCGAAGAACGCCTACTCGACGCCCTGCTGCCGGGCGCGCGCGATGCCTGGGAGGTTGACGAAAAAGCCGGAGGCTCCACGAAAGAGGAATCGGCCACCCGGCAGAAATTCCGCAAGATGCTGCGCGAGGGGCAACTGGCCGAGAAGGAAATAGAACTCGATCTGGCCGCCCCTTCCGCGAGCATGGAAATCTTCGCGCCGCCCGGTATGGAAGATCTCACCAACCAGCTCCAGGGCATGTTCCAGAACCTGGGCAACCGGCGCACCCAGAAAAAGAAGCTGAAGATCGGCGAAGCGATGAAGCTGTTGACCGACGAGGAAGCCGGCAAGTTGGTCAACGAGGAGGAATTGAAGCTTGTGGCGCTGCACAACGTCGAATCCAACGGCATCGTCTTCCTCGATGAAGTGGACAAGATCGCCGGCCGTGAAAGCCAGGGCGCCGATGTCTCGCGCCAGGGCGTGCAGCGCGACCTGCTGCCGCTGGTGGAAGGTGCCACCGTCTCCACCAAGATCGGCATGATCAAGACCGACCACATCCTGTTCATCGCCAGCGGCGCCTTCCATCTTTCCAAACCGTCCGACCTCATACCGGAATTGCAGGGCCGTTTCCCGATTCGGGTGGAACTGCAAAGCCTGACTGTCGCCGACTTCGAACGCATCCTCACCAGCACCGACGCCTGCCTCACCCGGCAATATCAGGCGCTGATGGAAACCGAAGGCGTCAAGCTGGAATTCACCCCCGAGGCCATCCGCCGCCTCGCCGAAATCGCCTGGAGCGTCAACGAACGCACCGAAAACATCGGCGCGCGCCGGCTTTACACCGTGATGGAACGCCTGCTCGACGACCTCTCCTTCGATGCCGACCGGCGCGGCGGCGAGACGCTCAACATTGGCGCCGACTATGTCGATGCCCGCCTGAAGGAACTGGCGGCGAGCGAGGATCTGGCGAGGTATGTGCTTTGACCCTTGATTCCTCCGCAGGCGGGGTCGTAGGGTCGTAGGATGTGGTGAGCGGAGCGAACCGCATCAACCTGGTACGCGCCGCGTGATGCGGTTCGCTCCGCTCACCACATCCTACGTTCCTGGCTGTTTCACAGTAACGCCGTCATTCCCGCCCCCAACCTATGGCCTACGCTCATGGATAGCCTGCCCACCCGTCTCAACCTCGCTCTGCCCGACTGGGTGGCGCCGCACGTTGCCGCCTGGCCGGAAGCGCCTGGCGATGAAGCGCGCATGCGCCTGGTGTTGGGGTTGGCACGGGAGAATATCGAGCGGGACGCCGGCGGGCCTTTCGCCGCAGCGGTGTTTGCCGAGGGGCGGGTAGTCGCGGTGGGGGTCAACCGCGTGCTGCCCGAGCAGAACTCCCTGTTACATGCCGAAGTGCTGGCCGTCATGCTGGCCGAAAAGCATTTCGCCAGCCACAACCTGGGCGCGGCCGATCTGCCGCGACTGGAACTGGTCAGTTCCTGCGAGCCTTGCGCCATGTGCCTGGGCGCGATTCTCTGGAGCGGCCTCAAACGGGTGGTGAGCGGTGCCCTGCGTGCAGATGCTGAACAGGCCGGCTTCGACGAGGGTCCGGTGTTTCCCGCATCGCATCGATACCTCGAAGCGCGCGGCATCGAACTGGTGCGCGGAGTGCTGCGCGAGGAAGCGCGGGAAGCGTTTGATCTGTATCGGAAACGGGGTGGTCGGCCGTATTAGTGAACTGCGCTCCTGCCGCAGAAAGTTACTGTGAAACAGCCTGGAACGTAGGATGTGGTGAGCGCAGCGAACCGCATCATGCCGCGCGTGCCAGGTTGATGCGGAGTCCCCCGTTCGGATGGGTAGCCCGGATGCAGCGCAGCGGAATCCGGGGATTCGGAGCGTGCTGAACAGTCACGTTTCAGCGTAATAGGCCCCGGTAGGGCAGGGAGTGAATCCGGTGGCGCCGCCAGTTGGCGGCATAGGCTTCGGCCAGTGCCGGGTGCCCGTGCAGCAGGAGCAGATTTTCCGCGTTGCGGTACTGGGCGGCGTGGGTGAAGTTGAAAGAGCCGGTAATCACGGCGGCGTTCGCCGTGCCGTTGTCGATCACCATCACCTTGTTGTGCGCGGCGGCATGTTCGCCATCCAGCCAGACCGGCACGCCCTGTTCCGCCAGCCACGCCACCTGGCTGGTGGCGCCGCGCTGGTGCTGAAGCGGGTCGGCGATGAACTGTACGTCCAGGCCCCGGTGTTTGGCGTCGACCAGGGCTTGCGCAATGTCCTTGTGGGTGAAGCTGTAGGACTGCACCAGGATTTGGCGTTTGGCTTTGCGCAAGGCTTCGACGACCAGCGTGGCGGCCTCGTCGCCTGGGGTGAAGGCCACCTGGACCGTGCCGCGCGCGGACAGTTGCAGGGGTTCGCCGGCGTCGGCGGCGAAGGCGAGCAGGCACGCGAGCAGCACGACAGCCGTAGGATGTGGTGAGCTTGCGAACCGCATCACCGTTATCCACGGAAATGATGCGGTTCGTACCTCACCACATCCTACGGGTTGTTGGTTCACGCCTTCCGTTCCAGCACCGCCGCGAAGAAGCCGTCGGTGTTGTGGATGGCGGGGTCGAGGCGCAGGGTGTCGCCCATTGCCAAAGCGATGTTCTGCGCGGCCAGGACTTCGCCCACGGGAACCAGGTGGTAGTCCGGGTGCGCGGCCAGGAAGGCCTGGACGATGGCCTCGTTTTCTTCCTCCAGCAGGCTGCACGTGGCGTAGACCAAACGCCCCCCCGCTTTGACCAGCCGCGCGGCGGATTCCAGGATGGCGGCCTGCTTGGCGGTGAGTTCCAGCAGCGATTCCGGGCTTTGCCGCCATTTCAGGTCCGGGTTGCGGCGCAGCGTGCCGAGGCCGGAACAGGGCGCATCCACCAGGACACGGTCGAACTTGCCGGCCAGGCGCTTGATCTTGGGGTCGCGTTCGTGGGCGATGAGTTGCGGATGCACGTTGGACAGGCCGGAACGGGCGAGGCGCGGCTTCATGTTGTTGAGCCGCTTTTCCGAAACGTCATAGGCGTAGAGGCGCCCCGTGTTGGCCATCAGCGCGCCCAGTATCAAGGTCTTGCCACCGGCGCCGGCGCAGAAGTCGCAGACCATTTCGCCGCGTTTGGGCGCGAGCAACAGGCCCAGGAGTTGGCTGCCCTCGTCCTGCACCTCGACAGCGCCCTCGATGAACAGGGGGTGTTTCTGCAAGGCCGGTTTGCCTTGCAGACGAATGCCCAGGGGCGAATAGGGGGTGGCTGCGGCGGCAATGCCTTCCGTGGCGAACATCTTCAACACGTCGTCGCGCGCCATCTTCACCGTGTTCACCCGCAGATCCAGCGGCGCCGGGCGATTGAGCGCCTCGGCCAGCGCCGGCAGGTGGTCGCCGAAACGGGCATGCAGTCGCTCATGGAGCCAATCCGGCAGTTCCAGGCGCACCGCTTCCGGTTGCGTGGAGAGGTCGGCGGCCTTCATCTCCTTGAGCCAGGCGAGTTCGTCGTCTTTCACCGCGCCGGCGAACTGGCGCATGTTGATGCCGCCATGCCGCGCCAGCCAGGCCAACAGCAGACGGCGCGGGGTGGCTGGGGCAGCAATGGCCTGCAGGCCACGCAGGCGGCGCAGGACGCCGTAGACCGCTTCCGCGATGAAAGCACGGTCGTGGCTACCCATTTGCGGGTCGTTGCGGAAGGTATAGGAGAGCACGGCGTCGGCCGGCCGCTCGAATTCGAGCACCCGCCCCAGCACATCAAGCGTGGTCGCCAGGAGGGGCAGGGCGGATGTAGGAGCGGGCTTGCCCGCGATGTCGCGGCCTCCCTTGCGCGCGGATTTCGCGGGCAAGCCCGCTCCTGCGGCGGGGTTTCTGGGTTTGTGGGAAGCGCTCATGGCTTGGTTCCATCGGATAAGAGAAAGTCGAGAAAGGTACGCGCCACCACGCTGCGCAGGCGGCCGGCAGGGTAGACCGCATACCACTGGCGCGGGATGGGAAAACCGACCGCGTCGAGGATGGCGAACTGGCCCGGCGCGTGCAGCGTCAGGGTGTGGCGGGATACCACGGAAATACCCAGGCCGGCCAGCACTGCCTGCTTGATCGCTTCGTTGCTGCCCAGTTCCATGTGCGGCTTCAACGCCAGGTCGTGGTCGGCGAACAGGCGTTCCACCGCCAGGCGGGTGCCGGAACCCGGCTCGCGCAGCATCCAGGGTTCCTTGGCCAGACGGGCGAGCGGTATGTTCTTGCTGTGGGCCAGCGGGTGGTCGGGCGCGGCCAGCACCACCAGCGGGTTTTCCAGAAAGGGAATGGCGGTCACCGCCAACCCCTCGGGCGGTTGCCCCAGGATGTAGAGATCGTCCAGGCCAGTCGTCAGGCTGGACAACACCTGTTCACGGTTGGTGACGCGCAGAGAGACTTTCACGCCGGGATGCCGCTTGGAAAATTCGCCCAGCAGGCGCGGCACAAAGTAACTGGCGGTGGTGATGGCGACGATGTGCAGATTGCCGCCGGTGAGGCCCTGGCGTGCCACCAGAGAAAGTTCATAACGTTTGACCGCGCCCAGAATCTCGCGCGCGGTGGCCACCAGTTCCTGGCCCTGGCCGGTGAGCCGCACCCGCTTTCCGGTCTGTTCCAGCAAGGGATGCCCCACCACCTCGGCGAGTTTTTTCAACTGCATGGACACGCCGGGCTGCGACAGATGCAGTTCTTCCGCCGCGCGCGACAAGGACAAATGGCGGGCGGCGGATTCGAAAACCTGGAGTTGGCGCAGGGTCAGGTGAAGCATGGGGCAAGAGTAGGTTGGGCAAAGCGAAGCGTGCCCAACATCGCGACGGTTCGTTGGGCACGCTTCGCTTTGCCCAACCTACGATATAGACACAGAGTCAAATGGAGTACGGTCGAATTATAAGTAAATGCTTATGCCCACTATCAGAAATCATGATTTTTTCTTATGTGGCGCAATCGCTATAGTTCACCCCATTCCTGGTAGGGGCACCACGCAACAACACGGCCCCGGAATAGTTCAATTCAGTACAAACGCATCTCTAAAGGAGCAAGTCATGGATCAATCCGCACGTTACGCCGACCTCAGCCTGAAAGAAGAAGACCTGATCAAGGGCGACAAGCACATCCTCGTCGCTTATCACATGCAGCCCGCCACAGGTTATGGCTACCTGGAAACCGCCGCGCACATCGCCGCCGAGTCTTCCACCGGCACCAACGTCGAGGTCTGCACCACCGACGACTTCACCAAGGGTGTGGACGCGCTGGTGTATTTCATCGACGAAGTCAAAGGCGTGATGAAGGTTGCCTATCCGATCGACCTGTTCGACCGCAACATGATCGACGGTCGCGCCATGATCGTGTCGTTCCTGACCCTGGCGATCGGCAACAACCAGGGCCAGGGCGATGTCAAGTGTCTGAAGATGCACGACTTCTATGTACCCTGGTCGATGCTGCGCCTGTTCGACGGCCCGTCGAAAGACATCACCGACATGTGGGACATCCTGGGTCGCCCCCGCGTCAACGGCGGCTACATCGCCGGCACCATCATCAAGCCCAAGCTGGGCTTGCGTCCAGAGCCCTTCGCCAAGGCGGCCTACCAGTTCTGGCTGGGCGGCGACTTCATCAAGAACG
>JAUYFG010000156.1 GCA_030690985.1 Pseudomonadota bacterium | reverse complement strand
CAGGCGCGGCCCGGCGGCGGCGCTGGCCAGCAGCAGCCAGGCCAGGCCATTGGCCGCCGCGCGCCAGGCCGCGCCGCGTTCACGGGGCGCGGCGGTGACCGCCCAGGGCAGAAGATGCGCGTCGGCATAGCCGGCCAGGCGTTGCCGGCGGCGGCGCGCCAGCGCCCACAACAACAGCGGCTGCAAGGCCAGCAGTCCCCACCAGGGGGCGCTCCAGTCGAGGTTGGCGAAGAAGTCGATCATGCCGTCCGCAACCGCGCGACTTGCGCCAGGCTGAGCAAGGCCGCGCCCAGCGCCAGCGGCAGCCAGTACCACTCGTGGCTCTGGCGCTGCCGCGCCGGGCGGGCCAGGGTCGGCTCCAGTTGGCCGATGGCGTCGATGACCTGTTCGGCGTCGTCCGTGCTCTTCACGATCCAGTGGCGGCCGCCGCTCTGACGGGCGATGTCGGCCAGGCCGGGTTGCACTTCAATATCGGCAGCGGCCGTGGGCCGGCCCGCCGCGAACAGGTCGCCGCCGATCTGTAGCGTATGCACCGCCACCCCGAGTTGCCGCGCCACCGCCACCGCTTCGCCCGGGGTGAGATCGCCGCTATTTGATTCGGCACCATCGCTGACCAGGATCACCGCCGGCCGCAAGCGGGTTTGCCGTACCTGTTTGACCGCCAGGCCGAGGGCATCGCCGAGCGCGGTGTTGTCGCCGGCCATGCCGATTTGCAGGCGCTCGATCTGGGCGATGACGTGGGCGTGGTCGAAGGTGGGCGGGGTCAGCGTCGCCGCCGTGGAACCGAAGGCCAACACCCCGAAACGGTCCCCCGCCCTGCCCTGCACGAAGCGCCCCAGCACCGCCTTGAGCACAGCCAGGCGCTCGGCCTTGTGTGTGGCGTTGCTCCCGGCGAGCTGGAAGTCGTCGATGCTCATGGTCTGCGAGGTATCGACGACCAGGACGATGTCGCGCCCTTCCGGTGGCGGCGCGATCCACTCCCCCACCTCGCGCGGCTGCGCCAGGGCGAGCAGCAACAGCGCCAAAGCCAGCGCCTCGAACCGGCGCGGCCAGCGGGACGGGACGGTTTCCTTGCCGGTTATGCCGAGGCCCAGGCCGGGGTGGTTCAACACCAGACCGACGGCGGGCCGCAGATTCGGCCGGCGCCAGGCCAGCCAGACGGCAACCAGGGGCAACAGGAAGAGCCAGAGAGGTTGGGCGAGTTCGAGCATTCAGGCGCCCCTATACAAACCCGGGATCGGGAAGCGGCGCGAAGCGGGTCTGCTCCCCCCTTTGAAAAAGGGAGGGATGTGTCGTGCCGGCGGCATCCTCGGGGACGACAAATTCATCCTAAAAACCTCAGTTGGCCGCGCCCTGACCACCTGGATGCCGCATGGATGCCCGCGCGGGGGCTTCCAATGGCGTTCACCCTCCGGGTGAAACCGCGCGGTTGCCGTAGGAGCGGGCTTGCCCGCGATACTGCGGCGGTTATCGCGGGCAAGCCCGCTCCTACGACGCGGCCAACTGCGGTTTTTAGGTTCATTTGCTCCTGTCCCCCGCTCGCAGCAAACCTTCCGCCTCGCGGCACAGGCGCGTCAGCGTGGTAGCGGCAATGGTGGTGGCTTCAGGCGCTGGGTGCGCAAAGCGCAACCGCTCCAGTTCCAGGCGCCAGGACTCAGGCATCGCGCGGCCCGCCATCAGGCGCGCCAATCCCGCCGCTCCGGCCTGGGCATCCGTCGCGCGTGCCAGCCGGCGCAGGGCGCGCATGGGCGCGCGGCGACGCCAGAACCACCAGGCGATAAAAACCAATAAAACAGCGGTGATAGTCAGCGCGAGCGGCAGCAGGTAATCGGCCTGCGCGGCGGCGACTGGCGGCGCGGCCGGTTCGATGATCGCGGCGAGATCCTTGTGCGGGTCAGGCATGGTGGGCGAGCAATGGCAACAGGTCGTCCACTTCGGAGCCGATGTCGATTTGCCGGATGCCGGCGCGGACGAGGCTTTGCGCGCGCTGATCCAGTTGTTGCCGCAGGCGTTCAGCGTGGTCGGGCTGGCGGGTATCGAGCCAGTTCACACCCTGCTTCGAAAAATCGTGGAAGCAGGCCAGGCCGATGTCCGGCAAGGCCCGTTCCGCCGGATCGCTGATGCGCACGGCGAGCACGTCCAGTCGTTCCGCCAGACGGGCCAGCAGGGCTTCGTGTGCGACGGCCCCATCCAGCCAGGCGAAATCGCTCACCAGAACCAGGCGCGCGCCGCGTGGCAGATTGGCGTCGAGCCAGGCCAGGCGATCGAGGTCGCGCAGCGGTTCGGTGGGGAGGGTTTGCGCCAGCGGCGGGCACGGCGCGGCGATGGCTTCGGCCAGCGCCAGGGCGCCGGCGCGGCCATGCAGGGGCGGCAGTTCGAGATCATGCTGATCCCACAGCGTGGCGCCGACGGCGGTGTTGTCTTGCGCGGCGGCGAAAGCCAGCAGGATGGCGACCCGCGCCGCCTGCGCGGCCTTCAGCCGGCGCCGGGTGCCGAAGCGCAGGCTGGCGCCGCGATCCACCATCAGATGCAGCATGGGTTGGCGTTCTTCGCGATAGATTTTCAGGAAGGGCCGACCGCTGCGCGCGGTGGTGCGCCAGTCCATGTCGCGGATGTCGTCACCGGCGGCATAAGGGCGCGATTCCTCGTAATCAAGCCCACGTCCCAGCCAGGCCGATGGCCAGTCACCGGCATGATGGTCGTGGACTTCGCGCTGGCCATGCTGGTCGGCCAAGAGCGCGGCTTGCACGGCAAGTTGGGCGATTTCATCGGCGGAAAGCAGTGGGACGTAGGTTGGGCAAAGCGCAGCGTGCCCAACAAGACTGTTGGGCACGCCTATGGCTTTGCCCAACCTACGCAATATCGGATTCACGGTGCCGGCACCGTGTCCAGCAATGCGGCGATGAGCGCGTCGCGGTCGAGCTTTTTCAGGCGCGCTTCCAGGCTGAGGACGATGCGGTGGCGGAGGCAATCGGGGGCGATTTCGCGCACGTCGTCCGGGCTGACGTAGTCGCGCCCGCGCAGATAGGCCAGCGCCGCCGCCGCGTGTGCCAATGCCAGCGCGGCGCGCGGGCTGGCGCCGACGGCCACGCTGCCAGCCCAGGCAGGGTCGAATTCGCCGGGGTTGCGGGTGGCGCGAGCCAGGCTGACGAGGTACTGCTCCACCTCCGCCGCGATGTGTATCCGGCGCACTTCCGCGCGCGCCGCCAGGACGGTGGTCACGTCCACCACCGCCGTCGGCGCGGTCTCACCCCAATTGCGGGCACGGTCGCGGCGCATGATTTCCAGTTCCTCGTCGGCGCTCGGGTAATCCAGCGATACATGCAGCAGGAAGCGGTCGAGTTGCGCCTCCGGCAACGGGTAGGTGCCGGCCTGCTCCAGCGGGTTCTGGGTGGCCATCACCATGAACAGGTCGGGCAGCTTGCGGGTGTGGTTGCCGACGGTGATCTGGCGTTCCTGCATGGCTTCCAGCAATGCCGACTGCACCTTGGCCGGGGCGCGGTTGATCTCGTCGGCGAGGATGATTTCGTGGAACAACGGGCCTTCGGAAAACTGGAAACTGCCGTCCTGGGGCCGGTAGATGTCGCTGCCGGTGAGGTCGCCCGGCAACAGGTCGGGGGTGAACTGAATGCGGCGGAACCCGGCCTGAATGCCCGCCGCCAAGGTTTTCACGGCGGTGGTCTTGGCCAGCCCCGGCAGTCCTTCCACCAACACATGGCCGCCGGCGAGCAGGCCGATGACCAGGCGGTCGAGCAGTTTGCTCTGGCCGACGATGACGCCTTCCAGCGCCTGGCGCAGTTCGAGAATTCGGGCTTGATGAGGCATGGCGGCGGGCGGCTGGGTGGGAGGCGCGAAGGTATGCCCGCACGGGGGCGCGGGCAATGGTGAATTGGTGCCAGAGAGTCGATAAGCCGAGGCTATAGAGGCGAGCCCACATGTAGCGCCGGCGTCTCGCCGGCTTCGTAGGCCTGATCAGAAGAACG
>JAUYFG010000154.1 GCA_030690985.1 Pseudomonadota bacterium | reverse complement strand
GGAAGCCCAATATTCACCGTGACTTGAGCTACCCCGTAGGTTGGGCAAATCGAAGCGTGCCCAACATTCCACGCGCAAAACGTTGGGCACGCTTCGCTTTGCCCAACCTACGTAGCGCCGCATTTATCCGGATACCCCGCTAATTCATACCATTGACGCCTATTTAGGAGCGCACCATGGCAACCGTACGCAAAACGATTACCTTGACCGACAAGCAAGATGGCTGGATCAAGGCGCAGATTGATGCAGGGCACTACACCAACGACAGCGAATATATCCGCGACCTCATTCGGCGCGAACAGGAGCGCAGCGCCGGGATTGAGGCTATACGCGCCGCACTGATTGAAGGCGAGGCCAGCGGCGAACCGAGTCCCTTCGATGTAAGCGCGTTCAAGCAGCGGATGCTGGCAGCGCATGGCTGAATTTCGCCTTGCCCCGCAGCAGAGCGTGACCTTGAAAACATCTGGATTTACACCCGCCAGCAGTGGGGTGCAGAGCAGGCCAATCGCTACACCGACACCTTGACGGTGGCCTTTGCCGAGTTGGCGCAGTCGCCCAAGACAGCACCGGCCTGTGACCACATCCGGCCTGTGACCACATCCGGCCCGGCTATCGTCGTCGGCGTGTTGAGCGGCACATGATTTACTTTCGCACTACGACTTACGGCATTGCCATCGTTCGCATCCTGCATGACCGCATGGATGCTCCACTCCACCTGTAGCAACCCGATTTCAGCGGTCGGATAGCCGTTGGCCTGGCCGTTGAGGAAACCGCCAGCTTGCTTGGCCTCAGTCGCAAAAATCTGTGGGAAAAAATGAAGAAATACGCCATTTCGTCGGGTTCCGCGGTGGTAGGTGGCGGAAACGACTCGAAGTGAGCACTGTTTTCGATACACCCTGTTGAGCATCTCGGCTTGTCTGCCCGTTGCGTTCGACTATGATTCCCGGCCTTCGCAACCGGTAATCCCGAGGTAACCCCATGCAGTCCGGCCCCAGAGAGATCGTCACCCCGTTTCGTCAGATTCCCCTCGATGTGCCGGAGGGCATGAAGCCGAACGAGTTCTTCAACAGCACCGAAAACCTGAACGATCTGGTTCACAACAACGGCCTGTTGCAGAACCCGGATGGCTTGTTGCTGTATCGCAAGGCGCTCGGCCACAGCAACGAGTTCGATGCTTCGATCATCTACAACACCTCGCAGACCATCCTCGATCCGCTCGGTCGCCCGGTGCGCCGCACGCAGGTGCCGGAGCAGGTGAAGAACGTCTGGAATCGGATGAACCAGGTCATCCTCTCGTACATGCTGGAGAAATATCCCGACCCGGACGAGACCCTGGTGCTGGCCGGCGAGGCGAGCCTGGATGCGACCTGGCCGATGACTTCGCCGGGGGTGCCCAGCATCCGCATGCTGCATAACCACTTCATCGTGTTCAACAAGGCGCAATTGCGCGATGCGCCGATCGCCGACGCCAACAATCCGAACCTGACCGACGGCGGCCAGCATTCACTGTTTCAGGCCTACATGCGCGATGTCTATCGCGCCTTCTTCGACGAGCTCGACCTGGAGATCCTGCGTCCGTGCCAGGCCGGCTCCTGCAAGATCGCGCTGACCGGCTATCCGCAGGGATTGCCCAGTTGGGAAGTGACCGGCGGCGTCGAGTCGTTGAAGGAGGTCCGCTTCTGGAAGGAATACGACACCATCCTGAAGGGCTTCATCGACTTCTACCGCACCTTTTTCGGCCAGGTCTCCACCCGCAACGCGCCGTTGCCGCGCGACATCTATTTCCCTGAATTGGTGGAGGAGAAACTCCAGTTCAACAACGACCTGCTGAAGACCGCGAAGATGGTGCGCGACCGCTGCATCAAGGATGCCAAGTACGCCAACTCGATCCGCTGGCAGCCGGCCTTCAAACAGCTCATCTACCGCAACGACGCCGGCCAGTTGATTGTCACCATCAGCCAGAATTCCATCGGCAATGCCATCACCGAATTGCTCGGCGTGGTGGTCAAACGCACGCCGGATGCGGAGGCCTATGGCCGCGATGAGCCGGCGTTGATCGAGAAGTTGCTGGAAGTGCGCCGTCGCCTGGTCGAGGCCGACCTGGGCACAGGGATCGCCACGCCGTATTGGGGCGCTGTTTAACCTAAAAACCGCAGTTGATGTGCTCGTAGGTGCGAATTCATTCGCACAATCAACGACTTCTGTGCGAATGAATTCGCACCTACAGACCGTGCCTATCGGGTTAACACACCCACCCACTAGATGTAGTGGCGCGTGATTTCGCGGCATGGCACCGTAGGTTGGGCAAAGCGAAGCGTGCCCAACAGCGCGCCGGTTCGTTGGGCACGCTTCGCTTTGCCCAACCTACGTCACTAC
>JAUYFG010000151.1 GCA_030690985.1 Pseudomonadota bacterium | reverse complement strand
TTGGGCAAAGCGTAGCGTGCCCAACAATCCGCCGCCATGTTGGGCACGCTGCGCTTTGCCCAACCTACGGGCCATCTCCAGGTGGCGGAAAAGAAAGCTGGAAGCCGCAACCAGCGTGCCCCTCGATATAACGCAGTCCGTAGGTTGGGCAAAGTCCGTAGTCCGTAGGTTGGGCAAAGCGTAGCGTGCCCAACAATCCGCCGCCATGTTGGGCACGCTGCGCTTTGCCCAACCTACGGGCCATCTCCAGGTGGCGGAAAAGAAAGCAGGAAACGGCAACCTGCGCCCCCCTCGACATAACTCAACTCCGCGCCCATTTCCCGGGCCAGGCGTTGGCAGATGGCGAGCCCCAGGCCGGTGCCCTGGCCGGCGGGCTTGGTGGTGACGAAGGGTTCGAACAGCCGCGACCGCACAGCTTCGGGCAGGCCGGGGCCATCATCGCTGACGCTCAGGCGGGTCGCGTGATCGGGTGATTCGCCCACTGCGACCGCCAGGCGCACTTCCCGCGCGCCGGCCTGCACCGCGTTGAATACCAGATTGAACAGCACCTGCTCCACCCGCGCCGCATCGGCACGCACCCTGGCCGGGGCACCCGCCGCCAGAACGATGCCGCAACCCTGTTTACGCGCCAGCGGCGTGACCAGGCGGACGAAGGCGGCACACAGTTCGGTCAGATCCAGGGTTTGCAGGCTGGGCGCGGGCGCCCGCGCGGCGGTGAGCATGTCGCGCACGATCTGGCCGGCGCGGCGGGCCTGGCTTTCGATGGTTTGCAGGGATTCGCGCAGTTCGCCCTCGCCGGCCAGCGGCAGGGCGCTTTGCGCGTAGCCGAGGATGTTGGACAGCGGCGTATTCAGTTCATGCGCCACCTCGCCGGCGATCTGGCCGACGGCGGCCAGGCGTTGCTCGGAACACAGGCGGCGCAAGGCTTCATTGCGTTCCTGCGCGGCCTCCTCCGCTTCCGCGAGGTGGCGGGCGATGCGTTCGCGCAAGCCGCTGATGGCGGCGGCGAGTTCGGCCACTTCTGCGGGCAGGCCGGCGGCGACGGGGGCCGGCGCCCGCTCGGGGTCGGTCTGCTCGATCAGCGTGGCCACCGGCGCCACCAGGCGATTCAACAACACCCGGCGCAGCGCCCAGAAAGTGACGGCGGCGAACAGCGCCAGCCCCAAAGCCGTGACCCCGGCCAGTTGCCAGGCGGCGCGGCTGGCCGGGCGCGGGTCGTACTGGGCCAACACCTGGCCGATGACTTCGTCGGCGGCGCGCATGGGGACACGCAGTGGGGCCAGATTTTCCAGGCGTTGCCCGGTGCTGCCCAGTACCTGGCCGTCGGTGCGCTGAATCTGCGCCCAGGCCAGGCCGCCGCTCTTCGCCAGATCGGCGAGATAGCGTTCCAGGGTGCCGTAATCCCGCAGCAACACGGCATCGAGGGAAATCGTCGCCAGTTGTTGCGCCAGGGCGCGCGCCTTGTCCGCCTGGGCCTCCTCGATGAAATGCCGGGTGGTTTGCCAGACCAGCGTGCCCAGAACCAGGAACAGCAGCAACCAGGCCAGGCCCAGATAGGCGGTCAGGCGAAAGGCGAGGGAGTGCGGTTTCACCAGGCCCCCAGAGTGCGTTCCATGCGCCGTACCGCGTGGTAATGCGCGTCTTCCACCGGCAGGAAGCTGATGCCTTTACCCAGGGCACGCGCCGCTTCCTCGCCACCGGCGCTCGGATGCAGCAAGGCCAGACGAACCCTGCCGGCCTCTTCCGCCGACACACCGGGCGAGGCGGCAATGACATGGGGCGGCAACGGCGGCGAGGTGACCAGGATGCGCAGTCCGCGCGGCGCATAGGCGCGGGCGATATCCAGACGCAGGCCGCCGGCATCGAAATCGCCATGCAGCACCGCCAGGGCCACCCGTTCGTGGCGATCCAGATGCACTACCGCCGCCAGGTCGCCGCGTTTCAGCCCGGCCTGAGCCAGGATCATCTTCGGGGCCAGCGAACTGCCCAGCGAAATTTCCGCCCCCAGGGCCAGGCGTTTCCCGGCCAGGTCGGCTACCCGCTGGATCGGGCTGTCTTCGCGCACCACCAGGGCGCTTTGGTAGAAGGCCTGGCCGTCTTCCGCCTCGCCGGCCAGGATTTCCACCTTGGCCCGCACCCGGGCGCGCACATAGGGCGTCGGTCCCAGGTAGGCGAAATCGGCGCGGCCGGAAGCGATCATCTCGATCTGTTCGCCGTAAGTGGTGGCGATGACCAGGCGCATCGGCCGCCCGAGCACGCCGCCGAGATACAGGGTCAACGGCCGGAAGCGGGCATAGAGGCGGCTGGGGGTGTCGTAGGGATGCACCACAAACACCGCCGGTGTGGTCGCTGCGCGGGCCGAAGCAAACCAGGGCGAGAGCGCCAGACCGGCGAGGAAGTCGCGGCGCTTCATGCTTCCGCCTCACCCGCCGAAAGTCCGAGTTTCTTCATCTTCTCCCACAGGTTCTTGCGGCTGATGCCCAGCGCGGCGGCGGTATTGCCCAGATGGCCGGCGCATTCATCCAGGGTGCGGGCGATGTAACGCCGCTCGCTGCGGGCGACGAAGTCCGCCAGCGAGGCGGGGACGGCTTCCTCGGCTTCATCTTGGTCGCCGAACAGGGCCGCCACCCAGACCGTGGCGCCGTTGGCGAGGATGGCGCCGCGTTCCACCGCGTGCTTCAGTTCGCGCGCGTTGCCCGGCCAGTCGTGGGTGAGCAGGGCCTGTTCCGCTTCCTCGGAGAGCTGTTTGGTCGGCGCGGTTTCGCCCAGAAAACGGCGCGCCAGCCAGAGGATGTCCTCGCGCCGTTGTCGTAGCGGCGGAATGTGGATCTGGATGACGTTGAGGCGGTAATACAGGTCTTCCCGGAACAGGTTCTGGGTGACCCGCTTCTTCAAATCCTGATGCGTGGCGGAGATCAGGCGCAGATCGACCGGAATGGACTTTTCGCCGCCGACCCGCGTCACCCGCCGTTCCTGGATCACGCGCAGCAGCTTGACCTGCATCGGGTAGGGCATGTCGCCGATTTCATCGAGAAACAGCGTGCCACCGTCGGCCTGTTCGAATACACCTTTGCGGCTGCGCACCGCGCCGGTGAAAGCGCCGCGTTCGTGGCCGAACAATTCCGCCTCCAGCAAGCCTTCCGGGAAAGCGCCGCAGTTCACCGCGACGAAGGGCGCGCCTTCGCCCTCGGGTGCCAGGCGATGGAAGGCGCGCGCCACCATTTCCTTGCCGACGCCGGATTCGCCGGTGATCAACACGGTGTGCGCCTTGGCGGCCAGTTGCGGCAGTTGCGCCTCGATCCGGCGCAGCGCCGGGGAAATGCCCAGTCCGGCGTCCTGCACGACGGGCGCGGGCGGCGTCGCCAGGGCGTAGAGCTTGAGTTTGTCGATCAGGGCGTCGAGATCGAACGGCTTGGTCAGGTAGTCCGCCGCGCCCAGTTTGAGCAGCGCCACCGCCTGATCCACCGCGCCGTAGCCGGTGATGAACAGCCACGGCGGCAGCACGGGAAAGCGCTCCACTGCTTCACGGAACAGCGCATCGCCCCCCATGTCGGGCAAGCGCAGATCGGACAGCACCACGTCGAAACCGCCGCGTGCGAGCCAGCGCTGGCCTTCCGCGCCGGTGTGCGCCCAGCGGGCGTGAAAACCTTCCAGCTCGAAACGTTCCATCAGCGACTCCCCCATGATCGGGTCGTCCTCGATCAGCAGAATGTGCAGGTCAGGTTTCATCGGGGGCTCTCATTTTCGTAGGGTGCGCCGTGCGCACCGAATGAACACCAATGGTGCGCACGGCGCACCCTACACAATCCGGGAAGTTCAACCTAGAAACCTCAGTTGGACGCGCCCGAGTGTGCGGTTTTCGGGTCGGCTGGCAAGGCGCGACGACGCAGCGGGCCGGGGCCCGCAAGGATAAGCAGGGACTTTGCCGCCGTCTTTTGGCGGCTTAGTCCTTCGCTTAGTAGTTT
>JAUYFG010000150.1 GCA_030690985.1 Pseudomonadota bacterium | reverse complement strand
CGGCCTCGAAACCTTCTGCACCCTTCGCTCCTATCTCGCCACCCTCCACAAGCAGGGCGCCAATCCATTTCTCGCTTTGACCCTGGCTTTCCAGGGCCACACGCCACAGCCCCGCTTCGCCTGACCAACAGATCAACTACGGCTACCTGAGTAGTTACAATTTCTCTCAAGAAACACACTCCAAGCCATTGATTCAACATATTAATTTCGAGCATCCTGTAGCGCCGGCGCTACAGGATGGCGGTGTTTCTTCGACACGCCGTTCGGCCCGGGCCGATTACTTCGCTAATTCAGGTGGAGCGCCTGCGCCAGGGTGTCGAAGAACAGGCAATACAGAGCGATCGGAAGCGGCAGCCCAAGCAAGGTGCCGAGCAGGTATGCGCGGAAGCGGACGCCCGACATGGCGAGGGCGTAATTGAGGGCAGGCAAGGTTTGAAACAGTATTCTCGCCAGCAGAATGCTCCTGACCGGGTGTGCGTCCAGTTGCTCGAGGATGCGGGTGACGATGCGGTTATTCAGTTGCCGCAGCGCGTCGCCGCCGACGAAACGGATGAGCAGGAAGCTGATTACGCAGGAAATGCCGGCGGCGACATAGGTGGCCAGGCCGCCCCAGGTTCGGCCCAGCGCCAGTACTGCGGCGGCAAGAAACAGCCAGCCCGGTATCTGGATCAAGTTTCCCAACGCAAACACCAGGGTAAAAACCAGCAGCCCGCCGATCTGGTTGTCGAGGATGGTTTGGCGCAAGAACGCCAGACTGAAGTGATCGCGCAGGCCGCCAAGCTGGAAGATCGCCAGCAACACACCCAGAAACAGTGCCACCGTGAGTAATCGTCGATACGGGGACATCACGCTCTCACCGGTGCGATGAGTGGAGCCAAGGGTTCTCGCCTGCCGCAGCGTTCAGCATCCCCGCAAAAACCAGGCTGTCCACCGGGCGGCTGAAGAAATAGCCCTGCACCTCCTCGCACCCTGTTCCACGCAGGAATTCCAGTTGCCCCATGGTCTCGACGCCTTCGGCGATCACGGTCAAGTTCAGACTGTGGCCCAATTCCACCATGGCGCGCACCAGGGTGGCGTCACCCGGGTCGTTTTCCAGGTTGCGCACGAAGGACTGGTCCACCTTGAGTTTGTCGATGGGCAGACGCCGCAGGTAGGCCAGGGAGGAGTAGCCGGTGCCGAAATCGTCCATCGAGATACATACGCCCAAGTCCTTCATCGCACGCAATATCTGGATGGAGTGAGCGACGTCATCCATGGACATGCGCTCGGTGACTTCCAATTCCAGAGCTTGCGGCGGCAAGCCGGTTTGCGTCAGAACCTGCGCAATGTCGTGGGCAAGATCCTGGCTGGTGAACTGGCGCGCGGAGAGGTTGACCGCCATGGTGATGGGCGGCAGCCCCGCTTCGCGCCAGGCCTGGGCCTGGGCGCAGGCGGTTTCCAGCACCCAGGCGCCGATCAGCACGATGAGACCGGATTCCTCGGCCAGCGGGATGAACTGGTCCGGTGAAATGATCCCCCGGCTCGGATGCTGCCAGCGCAGCAGGGCTTCGGCGCCAACGATGCGGGTGCTCGCCAGGTCTACCTGGGGCTGGTAGACGAGAAACAACTGGTGCCGTTCCAGTGCATGGCGCAAGTCATTTTCCAGTTCCAACCGTTCGCTGGCCTGGACGGAAAGCGCCCGGTCATAGGCCTGGTAGCCGCCAACGCCGCGATGCTTGACTTGTTGCAACGCGCGATCGGCATGGCTGATCAGGTTCACCGCAACGCCATCGTCGCTTGGGTACAGGCTGGCGCCGATGCTCACGCCCAGGAAAAACGCCTGGCCATTCACCTGCACCGGCGCCTGGAAGCCGCGCGCGATCTCCCGCGTGATGCGCTCGGGCGCCTGTTCGGAATCCAGGCAGGGCAACAGCAGGCCGAACACCGCGCCTTCGAAACGGTAAAGACGTGCGTTCGGGCAAAGATTGGCGCTGTCGGTGAGCGTCTGCAGCAAACGCTGGGCGACGCCCTGCAGCAGACGATCCGCTACGGCGTGGCCGACGCCATCGACGATGCCGCGCAAGCGGTCGATGCTGAGTAGCGCGACCGCGCCCATTTCTCCGCTGGCTACCGCCATGCCGATGTCTTCGACAAAGCGGCGCCGGTTGGGCAGATCGGTCAGCGGGTCGTGGTAGGCCTGGTATTCCATGCGCCGCTCGGCTTCCTTACGCGCGGTCACATCCATCAGGTAGGCGTTGAAGCGGTCGAAGTCCTTCAGGTAATGGACGGTCGCCTCATATTCCCGGCCCAGCGCGACGTAGGCCCATTGCGCGGTGTTCATGCCGGTGTCGATCAGTTCCGCAAGACGCGCCGGGGTCTGTGCCGGCAACAAGGCGACCAGCGGCGAGGCGCCGCTGGTCAGCGCTGCCAGTGTCGAATGGGTGGCGGGATTGGCGTAAAGAATCTCGCCGGCGCGGCTCAGGTTGAGCACCGGGTTCGGGTTGCGTTCGGCAAACAGGGCCAGGCGCCGACGCTCGCGCGCGCCGGCCAGATAGATGTTGAGAAAGTAGCCGGCGATCAGCGCCAGCAGCAACATCGACCCGCTGTAGAACAGCACCGTTCGGTTGATCGCATCGACTTGCGCTTGCGCCAGATTCGCCTTGCGGTTGACGCGGGCATGCACGTCCTCGGCCAGCGTGTCCAGATTGGCATTGATCACCAGGGCATGCCGGCTGCTTTCTTCCAGCAGGGCGCGGGCCTGGTCCCAGTCCACCGGCGCGCTGCTCAGGGTCTGATCCAGATCGAACGACAGGGCGTCGATATATTTGTCGTGGACATCGATTACCGCGAGGCGCGGATGGCCGGAAAAATCCTGGCGCACTTTCGCGCCATGTTCAGCGATGCGTTGACGATTGCTCTGCCAGCGCATGCGAAAGCGCGCGCTGTCGGTGGTGGCGTAGTACTCATAAAGAATGGGTTCCTGCGCCACCACGCTGGCGCGCAAGGCGGACAGGCTGCCGAGAACCGGCAAGCCCTGTTCGACCAGGCTGACGGTCTCGCCATAGAGCGTCCGGCTATCGTGGTAAATCTTGGCCGAGAAGCCCGCGCCCAGGGTGAGCACCAAGGCGTAAACGGCCAGGATGCGGATCAGGAAACCCTTGTCCATGGCCGTCTTCACTTTATCTGGCGAACTTGCGCGCGATCCAGTGATCCAGGCTCAGCTTGCCCGGCCCGGAAAGGAGCAGGGGCACGAACATGATCAGGTAGATCAGCGGCAGTTTCCAGCCGTTATCCACGACGTTGTAGCCATTGCCGGCATGGACGCTGGCCCAGGCGACGACGGTGAGGATGATCAGCGACACGCTGGCGAAGCGCGTGCCCAGGCCCAGCACCAGCAGCACCGGGCCAATGAGTTCGGCCCACGTCGAGATTTGCCAACTGATTTCCGGCGGCACCACGTTGAAGGGGAAGGGGAACTGGTCCTGGATGTCGGCGAACCAGTTCTCGCCGTGCAATTTTTCCAGGCCGGATTCCCAGAACTCATAGGCCAGCAGCAGTCTTGGGCCGAGGGGGGCGAGCCATTCGCCGGCACGGTCGAGCAAGCCAAAAACAGCGCTGGTCACACTGGTGATACGGGTATTCAGAATCATGTTGTTCTCCATGTGCCGAGAAGTACGCCCTGATTACGAAGATCGCGTAACAGGTCGCCGCCCGCCTGGACGAAGCGGTCGTATTGGTTGGGATCAGTCTGACCCGCCAGGTTGGTCAGGGCTTCATGCCCACTGGGCTGGTGTTCACGGAGCATTTCCAACAGTCGGGCGGACAAGGGGTTCAACCGGATAAAACGCACTGCGTCGGCTTCATCCCGGAACAGCAGGTAGCAGTGGGCCTCCACATCAGGCACGGTGGGCTTGAAGCGCGGGCCGATGCGATGCACCGGGTAGTGGTAACAGGCCAGGCGCGCGGTCGGATGCAGGGCGGGACGGCCCTGGAGCAGATCACCCTTCGGATCGATGGCGTCCGGGTCGGGTTCATCCGGCGTGACGGATACGGCCAACTCCAGCCATTCGTAATGCATGAATTCCGCCAGGAAAGGCAGCGCCGGGAACAGGCCTGTGTGGCGCGTCTCCATCCAGTCCAGAAAGGCTTTGGGAATGTCGCGGAACAGCGGCGAATGACTGCGGTGCTCGCTGAAGAAGCGCCGTGCCGTCTGTTTCCACGCCCGCGCGCCGAGGATCTGGCGGGTGATGGGATAGCAGGCGAGCAGGAAGCTTACGAGGTTGTTGAACAGCAGTTCTTCGTACACCCGCATGCGTTTGGCGGGCGCACCCGGCGGGCGGGCGGCTTGTTTCGGGGCGCGGATGCGGGCGGCGAAGGCGGCCTGATAGTCGGAGAAGTGCATGGACTCATGCAACATGGATCGCCTCCCTTGCCGTCATACCCGCGCAGGCGGGTATCCAGGGTGCGCGGCTGACTTCCGTTGCAAGCTTTTCAGGGCAATGCGCTGAATTCCCGCCTGCGCGGGAATAACGCTGCAATGCAGCCGTTTGCATCGCCCGAATCCGTTCCACTTCCGGCAGCAACTCAGCCAGCGGCGGAATATTGAAATCCCGCTCCAGCAGAGTGGGCGGCGTACCGATGCGGGCGTAGGTGTGGTCGAGCAGATCCCAGACCGGGTCGATCACCGCCGCGCCGTGGGTGTCGATGATCAGGTCGGCCGCTTCCTGGAAATGCCCGGCCATGTGCAGATAGACGATGCGTTCGGCCGGCATGGCGTCGAGAAACACGCGCGGGTCGAAGCCGAAGTTGACGCTGTTGACGTAGACGTTGTTGATATCCAGGTGCAGGTCGCAATCCGCATCGATCAGCACCGCGCGGATGAAGTCGATCTCGCTCATTTCAGCGATCACGGGCGCCACATAGCAGGAGGCATTTTCGATGGCGATACGCCGTTCCAGGATGTCCTGCGTGCGGCGGATGCGGCTGGCGACATGGCGCACGGCGTCGCCAGTGAAAGGAATCGGCAAGAGGTCATAAAGATGGCCGTCGTCGCCGCACCAGGACAAGTGTTCGGTGAACTGGGCGATGCGGTATTCGTCCAGGAAACGCCTCACGCGTTGCAGGAAAACCTCGTCCAGCGGCGTCGGGCCGCCCAAGTTCAATGACAACCCGTGGGCGACGATGGGCCGGCGTTCGGCGAAGTGGTGGAGGTCGCGGCGCCGGGAGCCGCCCATGTCCAGCCAGTTTTCCGGGGCGAGTTCGAAGAAGTCGATGGCGTCCGGGATCGCGGTCCTGAGGTCGGGAAGGTGCTCCCGCCTCAGGCCGAGGCCCGCGCCATGCAGCGAGGGTTCACGCATGGTCTGGACTCCGGCGGATTACTTGCTACCGCCGCACTTGCCTTCCATGTCTTTGGCCTTGTCGCCACCGCATTTGCCTTCTGCGGCCTTGGCCTTGTCGCCACCGCACTTGCCTTCCATCGCCTTGGTCTTGGCTTTGGCCTTGTTGGCGCCGCACTTGCCTGTACCGCATTTGCCATCCTTGGCTTTGGCCTTCTCCACTTTGGCCTTGTCGTCGCCGCACTTGCCTTCCATCGCCTTGCCGTCTGCGGCGGCCACCAGGTAGCCGTGGCCGAGGGACTGCATTGCGAAGGGATTGCCCGCCGCATGGGCGATATTGGCAACACCAGCGGCGCCGATCACGGCGGTCAGGGCGAGGGTCAGGGTGGTTTTGGTCGGGTTCATCTCGATTCTCCAGAAAAAGTCAGTTTGCATGCCCGGATGGGCGGTTCATGGCGATGCTCCCGAAGGGCTGGGCGGTTAACCCGGATGACCTCGATTAGGCATCGTCCGAGGGTTGGTCGGCGCAATCGTGAATTCCTTACAACTATTTTTTCCAACCTGAAGAAAGCCGGCCGCGATCCTTTCTCTCCGGTGCCCAACTACCCTGGGCGTCTACTCCCGAAATGCAGGTCGGTGCTCTGCAGCCGCGCGGATTTATCCTAAAAACCGCAGTTGGCCGCGTCGTAGGAGCGGGTATGCCCGCGATAGCCGCCGCCAATCGCGGGCATACCCTCAAGGGGCACAAGAGCCCGCTCCTACGGCCGCCACGCGGATTCACCCAAATGGTGAGCGTCCTCATGGCCTCCAGCACCTGTAGCCATGCGGTATCCCGGTAAACAAGATGCAGTCAACTGAGGTTTCCAGGTTTATTACGCATGTAAGGATTTCCGGGTTGCCGCGACCAATGCACGCACCCCTTATTGGTCCGGAGACCGCCATGCTGATCCATCGCCCCGCCGACATCCCTCCTTCTGAAATCACCCCCCCGGAGATATACCGGGGCCGCCGCGAATTCATCCGCGCGGCCGGCGGCCTGGTGCTGGCCGGCGGCCTCGGCCTGCAAGCCGAGCACGCGGCGGCGACCAAACTCGCCGGCACCCGGCCCGGCCCTTACGGCACCAGCGAAGAACTGACGCCCTGGAAGGACGTGACGACTTACAACAACTTCTACGAATTCGGCACCGACAAGGCCGACCCGGCGCGCACCGCCGGCAGCCTGCGGCCGCGCCCGTGGGCGGTGCAGGTGGACGGCCTGGTGAAGCGTCCCGGCAGCTATGACCTCGACACCCTGCTCAGGCTGGCGCCGCTGGAGGACCGCATCTACCGCATGCGCTGCGTGGAAGGCTGGTCGATGGTGATTCCCTGGGTGGGTTATCCGCTGGGCGAGTTGATTCGCCGGGTGGAGCCGCTGGGCAGCGCGAAATACCTGGAATTCACCACCCTCGCTGATCGCGCGCAGATGCCGGGGGTGCGCACCCCGGTACTGGACTGGCCCTACACCGAAGGCCTGCGCCTGGACGAGGCGCAACATCCGCTCACCCTGCTGGCGATGGGCCTCTACGGCGAGACCTTGGCGAACCAGAACGGCGCCCCGGTGCGCATCGTGGTGCCCTGGAAATATGGCTTCAAGAGCGCGAAATCCATCGTCCGTATCCGCTTCGTCGAAAAGCAGCCGATTTCGTCATGGATGAGCGCGGCGCCGCGCGAGTACGGGTTCTATTCCAACGTGAACCCGGACGTGGACCACCCGCGCTGGAGCCAGGCGAAAGAGCGCCGCATCGGCGAGTTCTCCAAGCGCAAGACCCTGATGTTCAACGGCTATGGCGAGCAGGTGGCGCGGCTGTACTCGAACCTGGATTTGCGGAAATATTTCTGAAGGCCGCACCCATGCCTCCCCGCCAATTCTCCCTCCTCAAAACCCTATTGTTCCTGCTCTGCCTGGGGCCGTTGATCGGCTTGGCCTATGGCTTGGCGACAGACGGCCTGGGCGCCAATCCCATCGAGGCGCTGACCCGCGGCCTCGGCGACTGGACGCTACGTTTCCTGTTGATCACCCTGGCGGTGACGCCGCTGCGCCGGCTCACGGGCCTGAACTGGTTGGCCCGGTTGCGCCGCATGCTGGGCCTGTACGCCTTCTTCTATGCCCTGCTGCATTTCACGAGCTATGTCTGGCTGGAGCAGTTCTTCGACTGGGCCGCGATCTGGAAGGACATCGTCAAACGCCCGTTCATCAGCGTGGGCTTCGCCTCCTTCCTGCTGCTGATACCCCTGGCGGCGACCTCGACCAACGCCATGATCAAGCGTCTCGGCGGCAAGCGCTGGCAGACGCTGCACCGCGCGGTTTACGCCATCGCGGTGTTTGCCGTGTTGCACTTCTGGTGGATGGTGAAGAAGGACATCACCCAGCCGGCGATCTATGCCGCCGTGCTGGCGCTGTTGCTGGGAGTGCGGCTGTATTGGGTGATGCAGTCGAGATGGATGGGCGGCGCCGGCCGCCGTGGTTGATGCCTGTCGCCGAAGGCAGAACCCCGTCGCGCCATGCCGGTCACCCCCTGCTCTCCAGCTCAAACCATCGGCTTCATGAAGCGCTACGACGAGGCGTTGCCCGTTAAATTGAAAAACCGTCCGTCAGACCTTCGGCCCACGGCAACCGCATCCCTCCAGCCGGACGCCTCTTCGCCTCCCGGTGGAGAAACCGTCAACAGCCTGGGCGAGCGCGTCGGCACACTGGTCGATACATCGGCCTGAACAACCCTTGGAAGCCACGAACATGACTCATGAAAAAATGAACCGTGCTTATCCGGTTGTCACACCCGCCCGCTAGATGTAGTGGGCGGGTGTGACAACCGGATAAGCACGGTTGATTCTCCAAATAAAGTCATGTCGTAAGCCCAACACGGGCGGTTCATGACGATGGTCTCGGAGAACCGGGTTTTAGTGCTTGTGCCCGCTCCGCTCGGCCAAGGCCTTGCGGATGCGTTCACGCGCTTCGGGAGTGAGATCGGCGCCTTGCACCCCCGTCCTGGCACGCCGCCCCAACTCGCTCAGGGCCTTTCGCATCAGGTCAAGTTGCCGCTCGAATTGCCGGCAGTTGGCGCAAATCCAGAGATGCACCCTCAGACCCCAGCGCTCCCGAAAACCCAGTGGGCGTTCCTGGCGCTCTGAAATCAAATGGCTCGCATCCTTGCAGGTCAGCATCTTCATTCACCCTCGGGCGGCAGCACCGACCCAGTTCCTGTCGAGACACTGCCGTAGGCCTAAACGGCCCCGATGCAGCATCGTCCACAGGTTGGTCGGCGTGATCGCCAATTCCTTACAAATAGCTTCGGTGTCTTCTTCCATGACCTCCCGCAGCCAGAACAGGCGCGCCAGGCGAGGCGGCAGCGACTCCAGGCAGCGTTGCAGGATGGCGAGAAACTGTGAGCTTTCCAGCGCCCGCAGCGGATCACCCCAGTCCGCCAGACGCATGCTCCAGTGCCCATCCGGCGCGAAGTTGTCTTCCACTGCGGCCTCCTGCTCGACCTCGTCCGGCTCGTCCAGAGCCACCTCGCGCGCTTCGTGCCGGAACATGTCGATGATCTTGTGCTTGAGGATGCCGATAAGCCAGGTGCGCGCCGATGCGCCGCCGGAGAACCGGTCGCGCGCTTGCAAGGCAGCCAGAAAAGTTTCCTGCACGGCTTCCTCGGCCTTGTGTTCGTCGCGCGTATGCATCAGCGCATATTTATAGAGCGCGGCGCCATGCTCATCCAGCCAGGTGTCGGGCGAGCCCAGTGAGTTTTCGTTCAATTCGGTCTCCTTGCACGAGCGAGCAGGCGGGTTGTTGCGATGACGAAAAGATGGGCGTCGCGATTATCCTAGAAACCTCAGTTGGACGCGCCCGAGTGTGCGGTTTTCGGGTCGGCTGGCAAGGCGCGACGACGCGCGGGGTCGTTTCCCGCAAGGATAAGCAGGGACTTGGCCGCCGTCTTTTGGCGGCTTAGTCCTTCGCTTAGTAGTTT
>JAUYFG010000149.1 GCA_030690985.1 Pseudomonadota bacterium | reverse complement strand
GGACTTCAGCAGCAAGGACGGATCGGGGAAGGGGGCGCTCGCCATCCCCTTCTTATACCGTTCAGCATGGCGCTTGTCCAGCAACCTCGCTTAACCCGTTGTGTCACTTATGGATTTGGGATGGGGCAAATTAGCCCTGATGGCGGTGCCATGAAACCGCATCCTGAAGTCATTTCCGCCTATGACTTGCTGCGCAACATCGAAGCTGAATTTGCGCCCCTGGCGCTGGCGAAAGGCCTGCGCTTCAAGTTTTACTTTCCGAGCCACGAACTGATGCTGTTCACCGATGCCAAGCTGCTCTACAGCCTGCTGCGCAATCTCATCGACAACGCCATCAAATACACCCACAGCGGGGGTGTCCTGGTCGGATTCCGTCGTCGGCGCGGCCGTGCGCTCATCCAGGTCTGGGATACCGGCATAGGCATTGGGCCGGATCACCTCGGAATTATTTTCGATGAATATTCCCAGGTCGGAAATCCCCAGCGCGACAGAACGCAAGGCCTTGGGCTCGGCCTGGCCATCGTCAAACGCGTCGCGAGCCTCCTTGGCAGCCGGATCAACTGCCACTCGCGCCTGGGCAAAGGCTCCCGGTTCGAGGTCAGCGTGCCACTGGCCGACGCCCCTTCGAGCAAGCCGGCTGCCGGCATCGCCATGCCATCCCCGTTCGCCGGGATTTGCGTGGTGGTCATCGAGGACGACGTGATGGCCGCCAAGGCGCTGGAACTCTCGCTTGGAGCACAGGGGATGAATGCCACCACCTATCCCAGCGCTGAACAGGCCCTCGCCGATGCTCGAAGCGCGCATGCGGACTTCTACGTTGTGGACTTTCGGCTTCCGGGTATGAGCGGCATGCAGTTTCTGGACGAAATGCAAAAACGGGCCAAGCGGCCAATCAAGGCAACTTTGCTGACTGGCGAAGCTAGCCATGATGCGATCGGCACAGCGCACACCCTCCGCTGGAAGGTATTGTTCAAGCCGATCGAACTGGCCGCCTTGATGGCGGAAATCGCGGCTCAAATTGTCCCGCGCCACGACGAGCCCAGTCAGAACGCGTAGGGCGGAAAAGCGGCTTTATCGCGCCTTCCGCCGGAATGTGCGGCCTTATGTAGCAGCCACCCCACGCAAAATCATTGACTTACGGCTGTCATATGGCAACTGACGTGTTTCTGACCTTGGGAGAAAGTCCGTAGGATGTGGTGAGCGATAGCGAACCGCATCAAGCCGCACAGGCCAAGTCGATGCGGTTCGCTATCGCTCACCACATCCTACGATTTACGAATAACTCATTGATTAATAAGGCTTGTTGTGGCTGCTACATAATGCCGGGAATGTGTCGGAAGGCGCCGGCATGAAGCCGCCGGCTTTTCCAACCTACGAGGCCGCGCGTATCGCCGTGGGAGCGGATACAGGCTCAGTGATGCGCCCCCTTCTCTGCCAGCGGCCACAGCTTGTGGCTATCCAGCAGCAGGCGTGCCGCCGCTTCGTGCAGGTCGAGGCGTGACAGCAGGGTCTCGCGGCGAGCGTCACGCGCGCTCTTGCGGGCATTGAGCGCTTCCCAGAGCGGGGTTTCCCCCATCTGGTAGGCGCGCCAGGCAAGGGCGGCGTAGCTATCGAGTTGCCGCGCCATTTCTTCCAGCGCCTCCAGCCGGTTCAAGGTGCCTTGCAGGCGGGCGTGGAGGATGCGGATTTCGCCTTCTATGCGTGCCTTTGCTGCGGCTTCCTGCTGTGCCAGCGCGCGCGCTTCCTCGCTGCTCACGTCCACCCGCGCCCGCCGGTTTTCACCGGCCAGGGGCAGCGTGATGCTGACGCCGAAGAGGTGGTCCTGGCCGCTGCGTTCGCGTGAATAGTGCAGGCCGAGGCTGGGGTCCGGGGTGAGATCGGCCTGTGAACGCCGGGTCAGGATGCGCATGCGCTCGCTTTGC
The DNA here is from genome assembly GCA_030690985.1 of Pseudomonadota bacterium. Lineage (GTDB taxonomy): Bacteria > Pseudomonadota > Gammaproteobacteria > Burkholderiales > Thiobacillaceae > PFJX01. Next base: position 55,417 of record JAUYFG010000149.1, on the reverse strand, counting down.
CTTTGCAGGATGGCGAGTTCGTGGTTGTGTTCCAGCGCCGCGCCCGCCCATTCGCTCGCGCTGCCGGCCAGCGTCGGCAAGGTGCCGGGCTGCGGCGGGTGGGCAAGCGATGGCGTGGGCAGACCGGGAAAGCGGGCAGACAGGCCGGCCGTTGCTTCCAGGGCGACCGTCTCGGCGCGGCGGGCTTCCGCTTCAGCCTGGCGCCATGCGGCTTCCGCCTGCGAGCGCTCCATCGCGGCGGCATCGCCCGCTTTGATGCGCTTTTCCACCACGTCGCGCTGCTGCCGCAGCAAGACAGCCTGCTCGCGCCAGGCCAGGGCATCACTCTGGCCACGCAGGGCGGCGTACCAGGTGGCGAGCAGGTCGCGCGCGGCTTCGTGGCGGGCGTCCCCCACCCGCTCCTCGGCCTCGGCGGCCAGGGTGGCGCCTATCTCACCATCCAGTTTCGCTTTGCCGGGCAGGCGCAGGCCGCGTTCGATGCCCAATTCCCAGTCGTTCATGGCGCCGAGACCACCGCTGTCGCCACCCTCGCGGCGGCGGGTATAGCCGGCGCGCGCCTGATACTCGTATTCACCCGCCTTGAGACGGCGCCCTTCGGCCATTGCGGCGGCCACCCGTGCCTGCGCGGCCAACACGCCGGGATGCGCTTCCAGCGCGGCGTTGGCGGCGGCCACGGCGGGGAGATCGACCGGGGGAGTGAGTTCCGGCGCCGCATGAATGCCGGCGCTGAACGAGAGCAGCAGTACCGCCAGAATCACCGTAGGGTGCGCCGCGCGCACCGTTTTACGTCCAATGGTGCGCGCGGCGCACCCTACGGAACGGCCCCCCTTTTTCAACGGGGAAGTCAAAGCCTGTTTCATCCCAATCTCCCGAATTCGGCCACCGGCGTCAGCCAGTAAGCCACGTCCCGCTTCGGGAACGCGCGTTTCAATTCATCCAGCAGGCGGCCGGCGGCGTCAGTCTTCAGCACGATCTGGAACTGGGTACGGGCGACCCGGCCGCGTACCTGCTCCTGCACTGTCAGCGCGTGCTCGCGGCTACCGCGCCCCTCGGCATGCAGCAGGGTGAAGCTGCCGCCCCATTCCGGGTGCGCGAGCAGGTACTCGGCCAGGGTTTCTTCCAGGCTGGCCGGGGCGACCAGGGTGAGCTGGGTCAGGCTCATGCTCGTGCTCCCGTAGGTTGGGCAAAGCGCAGCGTGCCCAACATGGCGCATTGAATGTTGGGCACGCCTTCGGCTTTGCCCAACCTACGGCTCGTTTTCATGTCTTGTCTCTCATGCTCGTGCTCCCGTAGGTTGGGCAAAGCGCAGCGTGCCCAACATGGCGCATTGAATGTTGGGCACGCCTTCGGCTTTGCCCAACCTACGGCTCGTTTTCATGTCTTGTCTCCCAGAATAAAACGCCGATACAACACCGGCAGCACCAGCAAGGTCAGCACCGTGGAGGTGAGCAGGCCGCCCATGACCACGATGGCGAGCGGCTTCTGGATTTCCGAGCCGGGGCCGCTGGAAGTGAGCAGCGGCAACAGGCCGAAGGCGGTGATGCTGGCGGTCATCATGACCGGGCGCAGGCGCCGCAGCGAGCCTTCGCGCACCACGCCGGCGGCGGCCATACCCTGATCGCGCAACTGGTTGAAGTAGGACACCAGCACCACGCCGTTCAGCACCGCGATGCCGAGCAGGGCGATAAAGCCTACCGAGGCCGGTACCGAGAGGTATTCGCCGGTCACGCCCAGCGCCATCACCCCGCCGACCAGGGCGAACGGGGCATTGGCCATAATCAGCGCGGCTTGGCGCAGGCTGCGGAAGGTGGCGAACAGCAGCAGGAAGATCAGCCCCAGCGCCACCGGCACCACCACCGCCAGGCGCATGGCCGCGCGCTGCTGGTTCTCGAACTGGCCACCGTAGACCACGCTGTAACCCTGTGGCAGACGCACCTTGGCGGCTACCCCTCGCTTCACATCCTCGACGAAGCCGACCAGGTCACGCCCGGCCACATTGCTCTGGATCACCACATAACGCGCGCCGTTTTCCCGGTTCACCGCCACCGGGCCGTCGGCGCGGACCAGGTGCGCTACCTCGTTCAGGGGAATGGCGAGGCCGTCCGCCGTGGGAATCCGCAGGCGTTCGAACAGGGCCGGCGAGGCGCGCACGTTCTCGCCGGCGCGCACCACCAGCGGGGTGCGGCGAACGCCTTCCTGCACCACGCCGACCTTGACGCCTTCCAGATGCGCCTTGAGGAAATTGGATACCTCATCCGCCGTGAGGCCGTAGCGGCCCAGCGCCAGACGGTCGATTTCCACGCGGAAATACTGGACGCCGTCGTTCTTCACGGAAAACACGTCCTGCGCACCGGAAATACCGCCCAACAGGGTTTCGATCTCGCCGGCCAGGCGGTTGAGGGTGGACAAGTCGGGGCCGAACACCTTCACCGCCAGATCGCCGCGCGAACCGGTGAGCATTTCCGAGACGCGCATGTCGATGGGCTGGGTGAAGCCGAAGGTGACACCAGGGAAATCCGCCATCACCCGGCGAATTTCTTCCGTCAGCCACTCCTTGTCCGGCTTGCGCCAGGTTTCCTTCGGTTTAAGCACCAGGAAGCAGTCGGTCTGGTTGAGGCTCATCGGGTCGAGGCCGAGTTCGTCGGAACCGGCGCGCGCCACCACGCCCTTGATTTCCGGCACCCGCGCCAGCAGCGCTTGCTGCACCCGGGTATCGAGCGCGAGGCTGGCTTCCAGGCTGATCGAGGGCAGTTTCTCCAGTTGAATCAACAGGTCGCCCTCGTCCAGCGTGGGCATGAAGGATTTGCCGATGAACGGGGTGATGACCGCCGCCGCCAGCAGCAAACTGAGCGCACCGGCCATGACCAGGCGGAAGTGGCCCAGGGCCCAATCCAGCAGCGGCCGGTAGGCGCGCTCCAATTGCCGCATCAGCCAGGGTTCTTCGTGGGCGCCCTCCTTGATTAGCCAGGCCCCCAGCGCCGGCACCACGGTCAGCGAGAGCAGCAGCGCCGCACCGAGGGCGAAGACGATGGTCAGCGCCACCGGGATGAACAGTTTGCCTTCCAGCCCTTCCAGGCTGAGCAAGGGCAAAAACACGATCAGGATGATCAGCACGCCGGCCGTGGTCGGCGCGGAAACTTCGCGCACGGCGCGATAGACCTCGTGCAGCTTGGGCGCCCCAGTGGGGTGTGACAGCCGGGTGACGATGTTCTCCACCACCACCACCGCCGCATCCACCAGCAGGCCGATGGCGATGGCCAGGCCGCCCAGGCTCATCAGGTTGGCGGAAAGGCCGAAACGGCGCATCAGCCAGAATGCCGCCAAGGCCGAAAGCGGCAACACCACCGCCACGGTGAGCGCGGCGCGGACATTGCCGAGGAACAGGAATAACAGCACCAGCACCAGCACCACGGCCTCCATGAGCGCCATTGACACCGTGCCGATGGCGCGCTCGACCAGGTCGGAGCGGTCGTAGAACGGCACCACCGTGACCCCACGCGGCAAGCCCGGCGCAATTTCCTTGAGCCGCTGTTTCACCAACGCCACCACCTTCTGGGCATTGGCGCCCTTGAGGCCCAAAACCAGGCCTTCCACCGCCTCGCCCTGGCCGTTTTTGGTGACGCCGCCGTAGCGGGTGAGGCTGGACAGGCGCACCTGGGCGATATCCGCCACCCGTACCGGCACGCTCCCCACCCTTTTCACGACGATGGCCGCGATGTCGTCGAGCGACTTCACCGCGCCCTCGATCCGTACCACCCAGACTTCCTCGCCCTCGGCCAGGCGTCCGGCGCCGTCGTTCTTCAGATTGGTTTCCAGCGCCGCCATCAGTTCCGGCAGGGTGACGCCGTGCGCGCTCATCGCCGCGTTGTCCGGCGCCACCTCGAAGGTGCGCGCGAAGCCACCCAGTGAGTTCACATCGGCCACCCCCGCCAGGGTGCGCAACTGCGGGCGGATCACCCAATCCAGAATGGCGCGCCGCTCGTCCAGCGGCAGCGGGCCTTCCACGGTGAACATGAACATTTCCGACAGCGGCGTGGTGATCGGCGCCAGGCCGCCGGTTACCCCCATCGGCAGGTCGCCCATCGCTGCGGAGAGGCGCTCCGCCACCTGCTGGCGCGCCCAGTAGATGTCGGTGCCGTCCTCGAAGTCGATGGTGATGTCGGTGAGCGCGTATTTCGCCACCGAACGCAGCAAACGCTGCTTCGGGATGCCCAGCATCTCGGTTTCGATCGGTACTGCGATGCGCGCCTCCACTTCCTCCGGGGTCATGCCGGGCGCCTTCAGGATCAGCTTGACCTGGGTGGTGGAGACATCGGGAAAGGCGTCGATGGGAATCTCGCGCCACGCCTGCACCCCCGCCGCCACCAGCAGCAGGGTGAACAACCCGGTGAGCAGGCGCTGGGTAAGGGCGAACTCGGCGAGCTTATTGAGCATGGGCGGCACCCCCCGGGGTCACGTAGGAGCGAGCTTGCTCGCGATAGCAACGCCGGCACTCCGAGCACACGCCGCAATCGCCGTAGGAGCCGGCTTGCCGGCGATTGCGGCGCCATGAGCGCTTATTTCGCATCGCCCGCTCCCAGCCAGACCGATTTCAGCGCGGCGATGCCGCCCACCGCCACCAGTTCGCCGTCCTTGAAATCCCCCGCCAGCGATACCGTGTTGGCGGACTGCGACAACACCGTAATCTGGCGCGCCTCGAAGCCATCTGGGCGGCGCACGAACACATAGCTCTTTGCCCTTTCCCGAACCACGGCCTTGACCGGCAGGCGCCACTCCTGGCCACCACCGAGCCCCTCGATGCGCGCCGACACACTCTGGCCGGCACGCAAGCTGGTGTCCGGGCTGGCGTTTGTGCTGGTGTTTTCGCTGGCGTTTGCGCTGGCATTTTCGCTATCCAGGCGGGCACGAATACGCACCGTCTGTGCCGCTCCGGCCGCCGGCAGTACACGCAATACGACCCCTTTCAAATGCCGTCCCGGAAGGTCCACCCTCATGCCGACCTTCACCCGTGCCGCCACGTCGGCGGGGGCGTCAATTTCGATCCAGAGCGGATTCAGGTTGGCGATGGTGTACAGCGCCGTGGCCGCTTCCACACGGCTGCCCAGGGTCACCTGACGCGCCATCACCACGCCGCTGATCGGCGCGCTGAGTGCGATTTCACTGGCAAACCCCTCGCCGCGCTCGGCGCGGGAGAGAGCGTCGTTATTCAAGCCCTGGGCACGCAACGCCGCGCGCTGTGCGTTCAGTGCCGCCCTCGCCTGCGCCAAAGCGGCCGCACTGGCACGAGCGCGCGATTCGGGAATGATCCCTTCACGCAACAAGCCTTCATCGCGGCGCGCGCTGTCTTGCGCCAGGCTCAAGGCGGTGGCCGCCTGCGCCAGCCCCCCTTGCAGACCGATCAATTCCGGGCTGGAAAGCCGCACCAGCACCTGCCCGCGCCGCACCGGCTCGCCCTCCGCCACGCGCGTTTCCAGAACCAGCCCGGCCAGCGGCGCGGCCACCACCCGCGTTTGCCCATCCGGGATCACCACAGTCGCGGGCATCCCGGTCGACAGGCTCCCGGCATGGCGGGTCAGCGACGCGGTTTCCACGCCCAGGGATTTGACCTGGATGGGGGTGAGTTTGATCGGGGAGGCATGAACGACAAGGGGGAACAACAGAAGCAGGCTGAGGCGCATAGGAGGGATGGGCAAGTGAAGTGGTGACAGGCTGGACGCGCAATATTAAAGGAGTCTTAAACCAAGTCTAAGAACAGGCCTCCCCGCCCTCGCCCGGACGAATACATAAGGTCCGGGCCATCCTGGCACTCAGAACAGTTCCTCGAACTCATCGTCCTGGGTGTCGTCCTGAACGGTTGCACTGCTCTGCGGAACTGCACTGGGCAGCGTGCTCGACGCGGTCCACTGTGCCGGCGGTTCAACGAGGCGAACCTGGGTCTGGACGACATCGCCCTGGCCTTCATCACCGCGTTGCTTGCCGCCTCCCGCCAATACACTGGTGGAGAGAAGCAGCAGCAACACCCATAACATCGATTTACGGGCTTTCATTTTGAAACCTCCAATTATCGCCAATGCCCTGAATACTCAGGGCGGGTATCCAGCCCACGCCGGTTCTCGACGCGGGCTGGGGTTCAGATCCCTCTCAGCGGTTACGCCCGCCGCCTTGGCCCATGCCGCCGCCACGGCCGCCTACCGGCCCCATGCCGCCCCCCACTGCGGGCGGGCTGTCAGGCATGGCCAAGCCTTTCTGGTCGGCGCGTTCTTTCAGGCGCGCATGCTCTTCCGCGCGAACTTGCGCTTGTTCCTCGGCGGTCTTCGCCGTGCGCATCTTGGCGCGGTGCGCGGCGCGTTCCTGTGGTGTCATCAACTGGCTGCCGTAGACCTGCGCGGGCTGCGGCGTGCTTGCCGGGTCTGCCGCCAGGGCCAGGCCGATGGAAAGCGCCAGGGCACCGGTCAATACGGATAGGGTGAAAGTGCGTTGCAACATGATCGTCTCCTTGTTTCAGGTGAAACTGCCTGTGATCGCCATTAGCGACGATTCCATTTCAGCAGACGGGTGTAACCGGAGCATTTCGTGAAACCGCTGTTTTGTAAGCCGCTGCGATGGGAAAGCGGTTTGTTACCTGAATTTACAAATTGCCCCCGGAATGGCGCTTGGGCGGGAAAATAATCGCCACATCGATTCGGAAAATAAGGCCATGAAACAAGCGCATCTCCTGCTGGTGGACGACGACCCCGAGTTGCGTGATCTTCTGCGCACCTATCTCGGCCAGGCCGGCTTTCGCATCACCCCCGTGGCCGACGGGCGCGAGATGCGGCGGGCAATGGATGCCGCCCGCTTCGACCTGGTGATCCTCGACCTCATGCTGCCCGGCGAGGATGGCCTTTCCCTGTGCCGCCACCTGCGCGCGCAGAGCCGCATTCCGATCCTGATGCTGACCGCGCGCGGCGACGAGATCGACCGCATCGTCGGCCTGGAAATGGGCGCCGACGACTATCTCGCCAAACCATTCAACCCGCGCGAACTGCTCGCGCGCATCAAGAGCATCCTGCGCCGCGCCGGTAGCCTGCCGGAGAATCTGGCCGGCGAAGATGTGCGCCACTTCCGCTTCGCCGGCTGGAGCCTGGATACGCAAACGCGGCAACTGCTGTCGCCGGACGGCGTGGTGGTGGATCTCTCCGGCGTCGAATACAAAATCCTGCGCGTCTTCGCCGAACACCCGAACCGGGTGCTCTCGCGCGACCAATTGCTGGAACTGGCGCAAGGACGTGAAGCCGGCGTGTTCGACCGCGCCATCGACGTCCAGATCGGCCGCCTGCGCCGCAAGCTCGACGACGACGCGCGCGAACCGCGCCTAATCAAGACCGTGCGCAACGAAGGCTATGTACTGGCGGTCGCGGTGGAGAAGGCATGAACCGAGATTGTTCATTGGAACGTAGGGTGCGCCGTGCGCACCGATTTACGCTTAATGGTGCGCACGGCGCACCCTACGATTTCGTGGATAAATGGCTAATGGACCATCTCGGATGAACCCATCATGAAGCGCTTCGATTCCATCACCCTGCGGGTCGCCGCCGTGCTGCTGCTCGTCCTGCTCGCCGCGCAGTGGGTGGCCGAATGGCTGTATCAGGAAGAGCGGGAACGGGTCGTTTCGCATCTGATCGCCGGCCCGCTCGGGCAGCGCTTGAGCATGGTGGCGGACAAGCTGGAACGCACACCCAGGCCCGAGCGGGAGGATCTGTTGCAGGTGCTGAATTCGCCGCGCATTACCTTCACCCTCGCCGCCGCACCGCTATCGGGCACGCCGACCGGTACGTTGAGGCTGTTGCAGGCGCGCCTGAGTGAAACACTGGGGCCGCAGCGTCAGGTCGTGGTGGCAGGCGATACAGAGAAAGACGGCCCGCCGACCTCCGCCCGGATTGCCTTCACCCTGAGCGATGGCCAGGTGGTCATCGCCGCGCACCACTACCCGAACGACAGCGCCCTCGCCCCGAGCCGCCACCTGCCCCTGCTGACCGGTTATTTCCTGGTCATCGCCGTGCTCGCGCTGCTGGCGCTGCGTTGGGCGGTCCACCCCCTGCAGCGCCTGGCACAAGCGGCGGATGCGCTGGGCCGCGACCTCGGTGGCGCCCCCCTGGCGGAAACCGGCCCGCGCGAAGTGCGTCAGGCCGCGCATGCCTTCAACACCATGCAGAACCGTCTGGCCAGCTATCTCAACGACCGCCTGCGCATCCTCGCCGCCGTCTCGCACGACCTGAAGACCCCCATCACCCGCCTCAAACTGCGCAGCGAAATGCTTGCGGATACGGTTCAGCGGGAGAAATTCCTGCACGATCTGGATGATATGGAAACCATGATCGCCGCCACCCTGGACTTTCTGCGCGGCGAATCGCGCCAGGAAAGCGGTGTGTTGCTGGATATCAATGCCCTGCTCTCCACTCTGCGCGACGACATGCAAGCGCTGGGCAGCACGGTGGATCTGCGCGGCGAAGCCAGCCGCCCTTTGCTGGCGCGGCCGCAAGCGTTGAAACGCTGCCTCGCCAACCTGCTCGACAATGCCGTGCGTTATGGAAGAAATGCGGGCGGCAATGCCGGCGGCGGCGCCCACATCACGGTGGAAGACAGCGCGAAAACCCTCACCCTGCATATCGACGACAACGGCCCCGGCATCGCCGAGAGCGAACTGGAACACCTGTTCGAACCCTTCCGCCGTGGCGAAACCTCACGCAACCGCGCCACCGGCGGCACCGGCTTAGGCCTCGCCATCGCCCGCAACCTCGCCCGCGCCCACGGCGGCGACGTCACCCTGACCAACCGCCCCGAAGGCGGCCTGCGCGCCACGCTGGCACTGCCGCGCGGGGGAAATACCGGCTGAGGGTTGGCGCTACATCAACAACGCCAACCCCAACCCCACGCCGAAGCCGTTGATGTCCGTTGCCGCCGCGCCCAGGCCGCCCTTGCAGCGGCTGGCGGAGAGGTCGACGTGCAGCCAGGGCGTACCGCCGACGAAGCGATTGAGGAAGCGCGCGGCGAGGATGTGGTCAGCCTCGGAATCGAGCGTGCATTGCTTGACGTCGGCCACGGTCGAATCGAGCGCTTCGTCGTAGTCCTCCGGCATCGGGAAGGCCACCACCCGTTCGCCGCTGGCCTGGCCCGCCGCCACGGCGCGCGCGGCGAGATCGTCGCGGTTGGAAATCACCCCGCTCATGCGTTCACCCAGGGCCACCGCCATGCTGCCGGTGAGGGTGGCGAAGTCGATGATCGCCGCCGGCTTCGCTTGCGCCGCCAGCGCCAGCGCATCGGCCAGCACCATGCGGCCCTCGGCGTCGGTGTGGACGATCTCGATGGTGGTGCCGTTCAGCGCCGTCACCACTTCGTTCTGGGTGTAGGCCTCGGGCGAAAGATGGTTCTCCGCGATCGCCAGCCAGACCTCCAGCTTTACCGGCAGCTTCAACCGCGTAGCGGCCAACAGGATGCCCAAAACCACCGCCGAGCCATTCATGTCGTCGTGCATGTTGTTCATGTAACGCGCCGGCTTCAGGTTGTGGCCGCCGGTATCGAAACAGATGCCCTTGCCGACCAGGGCGATGGTTTTCAATTTGCCACTTGCCACTCGCGACTTGCCGTCATACCGCAGCCGCACGATCGCCGCATCCTCATGCCCGCTCCCCCGCGCCACCGCCAGAAAGGCGCCGGCCTTCAGCTTCTTCAGGCGCTTGATGTCGTATTCCTCGATCTCCCAACCGGCTTCTTCGGCAAGCGCGCGGATGCGCTCACGGTAAGTGGCCGGGTTGAGCACATTGGGCGGCAGCAGGGTCAGGGCGCGGCACAGGGTATTGCCCTCGGCCACGGCGTGCGCCCGTTTCAGGTCCAGGCCCGCAACACCATGCAGGTCGATGCGTCGCAAAGTCTTTGGCGATTTCTCGCTCTTCCAGGTCGGCAGCGTCGCGCCGTTCAACCAGGCCACATAGGCGGCGGCCTCGGCGGCGCGGGCGCGGAAAGCCTCATCGCCGAACACCGCGATGTCGAGCGCCTCCGGATGCTCGTCGAGCAGCGGCTTCAGCGCCTGGCGCACCAGGCTGTGCCAGGCATGGACATCCTTGTTCTCGTCCAGACGCAGCCAGACCGACAAACACCCCCCCGGCAATTCCAATGCCAGCGGCGTCTTGCCCAGGGCATCCGCTTTCTTCCCCTGCCGCTGCAATGCCGCCTCCGCCGCCGCATGCTCCGGCGCGTCGTGCCAGTCCGTACCCGCAGGCAGCAGGATGAGCAGATGGCGGATGGCGGGAGCGCGTTCGAGCAGGGTTTCGGCGTGCTGGGTGAGACGGGCGAGAGTTTGTGATTTCATGGCGAGGTGGTGAGTAATGGCGACGCGCGAGTGTAGCGCCGGCATCCTTGCCGGCGTCTTTGAAACAGCCGGCTCATACCGAAGGGAGGGGCTTAATCAAGCCGGCGCTATGCAACCTACGTGGCCTTCGCGCCTTCGCGAAACCGGCACTGTGCTAGGTTGCCATCACCCTGAATGCATGGAGCAAGAACATGACAACAGTGCAGATCACCTTGCCTGACCAACTCGCGCAGGAAGCACAGCGTGCCGGACTCTTGTCGTCGGTGCGGCTGGAACAGTGGTTGCGTGAGCAACTGAAAACACGGCAAGTCGACGCATTCTTTTCCGCGCTGGATCGCATGGCCGAAGTCGATGAACCGGCGACCATGTCGCCCGAAGAAGTAGCCCGTGAGATCGCCGCCATGCGCGCCGCGCGCCGCGCGGGCGACGCCAACTGAGCGTTTGTGCCATGCGGCTGGTGCTCGACACCAACGTGGTCGCATCGGCCATCCTCTGGGGAGGCTCGCCACTTTGCTGCAAGCCGCGCGCGAGAAACGCATCGTGCTCTACACCAGTACACCCATGCTGGCTGAACTCAGCGACATCCTCGCGCGGCGCAAATTCGCCCGAAAGATTGCCGCCTCCCGCCTGACCATCGAACAACTCGTCGATGGCTATGCGCAACTGGCCGCTCTGGTTCGGCCCCCAGCGTTGGCAGGCATCGCTCCCGATGCGGACGATGACGTCGTGATTGCCACTGCGCTCGCGGCGAAAGCGGAGCTCCTTGTCACCGGGAATAAGCCACTGCTATCGGTGGGTGCGTATCAGGGTGTCAGGATCGCCGGGGTCATGGAAACCATCCAACTGATCGAGACGGGAAATAAGGCCTGACTTCCCGTGCCGATCTGAGATCGGGATTGGATGCGCCAGGAAAATCAAGCCTGGCCCCTTAATTTCTCTTTGGCCCCTTAATTTCTCTTAAGGAACGGCTGATCAAGCTCGTGGACACCACGGATCCCTCGATCTCGCTGGAAATCCTGCGGGAAATCTTCGCGGATTAAACAAGCAGCAATAACAGACCGTTGACCGCGCTTGCCCGACCTACCGCTATCGGCCAGTTTCAGACGGCCAGGTTGGTGGATCGGGCGTCGCTTGATCGGCCATAGGCGACGATCACCTTGACCTGATACCGGCCGTTCACCAATGACCGCTTCGGCTGACCTCGTGTGTACTGTAGGGCGTGGCCCGTATTGCCGACTCACGCGTCCGGTATGGACGAAGGCCCATGTCGCGCAGTATGCTGCACAGAATTCTGTTATCTATCTGCAAGGAGTTGGCCATGGGCTTTTCTACCGGCGACGTGGTGCCGTTCACCCAGGCACGCGCCAACCTCTCCGAGCTGGCCGATCAGGCCAAGGCCGGCGCCGAGAAGATCATCACCAAGAACGGCGAAAGTTACGTCGCCCTGATCGACGCTGGCCGGCTGGACTACTACCACCGGCTGGAAGGCGAGCGCATCCATCTGCTGCTGATCGACGATGCCCGGCGCGGCCTGGCCGACATTGCCGCCGGCCGAACCTTTGAGGCCGATGGCGCCATCGAGCGGCTGCAACAGCGCCGGGCCTCCGCCCAGTCAGGCAAGCCCGCCAAGAAACGTGGCTAAAGGCGTGGATGCGGGCCTCTACCGGGTCGAACTGACCGCGAGCTTCCTGGAACGCCTAGACGCCATCGAGGCGTTCCTGCTGGAGGCCGATGCGGGTTTTGCCTTCGACGCCCTGCTGGCCGAGCTGCGCGCGACGGTGATCCCCAACCTGCGCCGGTTTCCGCGCATCGGCCGGTGCTACCTGGATAACCCGCCGCAATCGGCCGAGGCGCTGGCCCAGCTCGCCGCGCTGCCGGCCGGCGCCGCCCACGCCCTGCGCGAGTACCTGCATGGCGACTACCTGATGCTTTACGCCGCGACGGAGGCCGACGCCACGGTTTACCTGCTGTCCGTTCGGCATCACCGCCAGCTTTCCTTTGACTTCGCTCGCCTGTGGCCGGGCGCCTGATAGACAGCCAGAAATAAGAACATGCCAACACTGCACTGGGTAGGAAAAGACAAGGTGGTCAACCACCACCACGACGTGCCGTTTCGGGTGCTCAACAAGGTTTCGACCTTCACCGCGCCCGAAGGCACGCCCGCGAACAGCACCGACAACCGCATCATCCACGGCGACAACCTGGAGGCCCTGAAAAGCCTGCTGCCCGAGTTCGAGGGCCAGGTGAAGTGCATCTACATCGACCCGCCCTACAACACCGGCAACGAGGGCTGGGTCTACAACGACGCCGTCAACGACCCGAAGATGAAGCGCTGGCTGGGACAAGTGGTGGGCAAGGAAGGTGATGACCTGTCGCGGCACGACAAATGGCTCTGCATGATGTATCCGCGTTTGAAGCTGCTACATCGACTCCTGCACCCTGATGGGGTCTTGTTTGTAAGTATTGACGATGATGAGGCGCACACGCTGCGGTTTGTCCTCGATGAGATTTTTGGACGTGCAGGACGATTAGCCACGTTTGTCTGGCGGACAGATGGAAACTTCGACAACCAGGCCAAGATCAAGAACTGTCACGAGTACATCTTCATGTACTCAAAGTCACCCGAGGGCTTCCCTTATCCGCCTGTTGTCGACCCCAACACACCAGCAGACAGCAAGTTGTTCCGCCCCGTCATCCGAAACACTATCGTCAAAAATGGGCCGAAGAATCCGATCTCGGACGTGGTATTGCCGATCGGGTTCCCAGCAGACTTCGATTCAGGCGAAATCGATTCCAGAACAGACCGTTGGCCGCACTACTTGGACAAGTGCCGTGTTGTGGGGGGTAAGCTTTCGGTGACGGTGACCGTTCGTAGCGGATGGAGCTCTCTGGATTTGCTGCAGCAGTTCATCGACGGCGGCTTTCAACCACTCCTGGATCGAAAGCAGCAAGAAACTGTCTTCAAGTTGATGCCATCAGGGGCGATTGAGTGCATCAAGACCCGGAAGCCGAGTCATGTCGTGACCGTTTTATCTGGCCAAGGCAGTACCCAAGCGGCATCAGCAGAACTGGCAAGCACAGGAGTCACCTTTCAGTATCCCAAGCCCAGTAGTCTTATCCGCTATCTGATCAGCTTGCTCGACGCCGATGACTTCATCGTTCTCGATTCCTTTGCCGGCTCTGGAACGACAGGTCACGCGACCCTAGAACAAAATCGACGCGATGGCGGAAAACGAAGATTCATCCTTGTGGAAATGGACGACTACGCCCTAGGTACGACAGCGGAACGCGTCAAACGGGCCATTGCGGGTGACCATGAAGCCGAGGGTAGCACTTCCGGCCTCGGCGGCAGCTTCGACTATTACACCGTCGGCGAACCGATGTTTCTGCCCGACGACCACCTCAATGAGGCGGTCGGCACCGACGCCATCCGGGGCTACGTGGCCTACAGCGAAGGCATTCCCGCCGAAGACCGCGCCACGCCGGTCAACCCGCACAGCCCCTATCTGCTGGGCCTGAACCGGGAGACGGCCTGGCTCTTCCACTACGAACCGGATCGCGCGACCAGCCTGGACATGGACTTTCTGGCCGGGCTGCGCTTTGGCGGCGACACCGGCGCCGCCAAGCCCGATACGGTGATCATCTACGCCGACCGTTGCCTGCTGTCGAAAGACTTCATGACCCGGCACGGGATCATCTTCAAGAAGATTCCTCGGGACATCACCCGCTTCTGACCGAGAAGAACAACGAGCAGGCACACCATGGAACTCAAGGACTATCAAGCCCGCGTGCTGGCCGATCTGGCGGGCTACCTCGACGTACTGGACGGCACGCCAAATCTTGCGCAGGCATTCCGGGATTACTGGGCCGGCAAGGGCGTGCGGGTGGGCGGCGACGACGGTATCGAACCCTACAAGAACACCGTGCCCGGCGTGCCGCACATCTGCGCCAAGGTGCCCACGGCCGGCGGCAAGACTTTCATCGCGGTTAACGCGCTGGACACCGTGTTCGGCGCGCTTGCCAAGCGTTCCCCCAGACGGCCGAAGATGGTGGTGTGGCTGGTGCCCTCGCTGACCATCCTGGACCAGACCGTGAATGCCTTGAGCTGCCCTGAGCACCCCTACCGCAAGCGGCTGGATCAGTTGTTCCGGCACCGGGTGGCGGTGTATGAGAAGCGCGACCTGCTGATGGGCGCCGGCTTCTCCTACGACACGGCACAAGAACAACTGTCCATCGTGGTGATGAGCTTCGATTCGCTGCGCGCCCGGAACAAGGAAGACCGCAAGATTTATCAGGAGAACGGCAACCTGGCTTCGTTCCTTCAGCAGGACCAGGGCGACCCAAGCGACTGGCTGCTGCCTGAGCATGACCCCTCAGCGCTGATCAATGTCATCCGTCGCCTGCGGCCTGTGGTGGTGGTGGACGAAAGCCACAACGCGGAAAGCCAGTTGTCGGTGGAAATGATGAAGAACCTGAACCCGGACTTCATCCTCGACCTGACCGCTACGCCGCGCAACAACAGCAACATCATCAGCTTCGTGGACGCATTGGCCCTGAAGAAGCAGCACATGGTGAAGCTGCCGGTGATCGTGGCCAACCGAACCAGCAAGGGCGAGGTAATCGAATCGGCCCTGATCCTGCGCCGGCAGCTCGAAGACCTGTCCAAGCAAGAAGAAGCCGCCGGCGGCAAGCACATCCGCCCCATCGTGCTGTTCCAGGCGCAGCCGCGCACGGATGACGACAACACGACCTTCGAGAAGATTCGCGACAAGCTGGTCGAGCTGAAGATTCCGGCCGAGCAGATCAAGATCAAGACCGCCGACATCAACGAGCTGAAGAGCGTTGACCTGATGAGCCGGGATTGCCCGGTGCGCTTCATCATCACGGTGAACGCGCTCAAGGAGGGCTGGGACTGCCCGTTCGCCTATATCCTCGCTTCGCTGGCCGACAAGACGTCGGCGGTGGATGTGGAGCAGATTCTTGGGCGCGTGCTGCGCATGCCGCATGTGCAGCAGCACGGCAATGACTTGCTGAATCTTTCCTATGTGTTCACGGCCAGCAACCGCTTCATGGATACGCTGCAAAGTGTGGTGAAGGGCCTGAACCGCGCCGGCTTCTCGGACAAGGACTATCGCGCCATTGACGTCCAGGCAACGGTCACGGCGCAGCAGCAGAGGGCAACCAGCTCTGAGCAGCTTCATTTGGGTGGGCTGTTTACAGAAACCGAGGCCGAGACAGGGGTGGGAGATGACCTGGACGTGAGCACCGTTTCACCCGACTGGGAAGTGGCTGCCACCGCCGCCGCAACGAAGGTGAGCGGGAACGGCAGCGAGCCGGTTGCCACGTCTGACACAGCGTTCACGGGCGCGGCCTTTGTCGCCGACATCAAGGCCCGTGCCCTGACCGAAAACCAGGCCTTCGAGGCGAAGGCGCAGGCCAACAACGACGATGTTTCACCGGAGTTGGAAGACAAGATGAACCGCCACAAGATCAAAGACATCTTCCGCGACGAGGCGTTGGTTGTGCGCCTGCCCCAGTTCTTCATCCAGGTGCACAACGGCGGCTTCTTCGAGTCCGACCAGCCATTCCAGTTGTTTGAACGCGAGGAACTGCTGAAGGAGTTCCGGCTGTCCCAGGGTGACGCCACGATCTCATTCGAGGATGTCGAAACGGAGGTTTACCGCGTTGACCTGGAGCAGTTGGGCGACGAGAACTACGCCCCGCGCGCCTTCAAGTTGGCGGCGCGCGAGCGTATTCAATTCACGAATTACCTGCTGGGTCTGTCGCGCGATAGTCAAGAGATGAACCTGGTGTCGCGCCTGGCCGAGCTGATCGGCAACATGTACCCCATCACCGACCCGGAGGTGAAGGCGTACATCCGCCGCGTGGTGAGCGGCATGAGCGCCGAGCAGTTGCGCGACTGTATCGAGCGCGACGTCGCCTACGTCCGCAAGATCAAGCAGAAGATCACCACGCTGGCCAACGCCCATGCGCTGAAGACGTTCAGCGACATGCTGGACGTGGACCGCATCGCCATCCAGCCGAGCTTTGCGCTGCCTGAGTCAATCACGCCCAGCGCCAATGCGTCGGCGGTGCCGAAAAGCCTGTATGTGGCGGAAGCGGCGATGGGCTACTTCGAGGGGCGAGTTATCAACGACGTGGCCAACCTTGACAGCGTGCAGTGGTGGCATCGCAACCTTTCGCGCGGCAAGGGTTTCAGGATCAACGGCTTCCTGAATCACTACCCAGACTTCATCGTCAAGACCAAGGCCGGCCGGATCATCGCCCTGGAGACCAAGGGCGATGACCGGGACAACACTGATTCCGAGCTGAAGTTGAAGTTGGGCAAGCTTTGGGAGGCCAAGTCCGGCCGCCTTCCTGGCCCAGTCTGCCGCTACATGATGGTATTCGAGAACAACCCCATCGACGGAGCTGAGCGGCTGGCTGATGCCCTGGCGAAGATCAGGCAGCTATGACCCGCACGGCAGCACGATCAGGAGCATGTAGGTGATTGCAGGCATGTCTTGCATGCGATATGGGCCGCAACGAGGGCGAGGGGAGTAGTCCAGCCGGAAATGCACGCATTTTCATGATGTTGCCGGATGTCGGCTTGATGAAGAGCTGCCGATGTTCGTTTCATTGGTGTCAGCGACTGGTCATCACCGCTACGGGCTGGCTTCTGCCCAGTGCAGATGTTCCCCATAGCTGACATTCATACGATTCGACTACCCCCGCTCGACCGTCTCTTGAGGCCGATCAAGAGACGCCCACGCCGCCAGCTTGTCCGTCTGCTCCGGGTCGGGGACGGACGGTCACCCGCCAACTCTGACCGTCCGCCCCCAGTCTGAAGCAGACAGACAGCCGTGACTGTTCGACCTCCTGTACCTGGCAGCAAGCGGCCTCTCTCCAATGTTCAACTCGTCTTGTTAACGGCTTGCCTCACGCGGGTACGCCTGCGCCCACCGAGACAATCGTGCTCAGGAAACCTCGCCGGGTGCGCCGTGCGCACCATTGAACGTAAATCGGTGCACACAGCGCACCCTACGAAATTCGGCAAACGCTTGGGGCGGGCGGGACGGCCGCGATCCTTGGGGGGTGGCGAGGAAGTCTTGAATATTAGCCATCATTAATATTAAGAATACCAATGCTTTGTATTGACGAATTGACGGGGTAGAGCCTCGTCGGGATAATCCGCCGCCTGTTTTCCACCCCTTTTTACGAATACGCTTCAGGCCTTTCTCCCCCCTACCGAAGGGGAGAGTCACGACGATACGGAGAACCTCTTTCATGCCGAATTCCATCCCTGCTCAGTTGCCAGCTCATTTGCCTGACAGTGACCCTCAGGAAACCCGCGAGTGGCTGGATGCCCTGGCTGCCGTGATCGCAGAAGAAGGGGTCGAGCGCGCGCATTACCTGCTGGAAAAGCTGGTCGACAAGGCGCGCCGCTCGGGTGCTTATCTGCCCTACAACGCCACCACCGCCTATGTGAACACCATCCCCGTGCACATGCAGGAGAAGCATCCCGGCGATGTGGCGATGGAAGGCCGGATCAAGGCGCTGATCCGCTGGAACGCGGTGGCCTGCGTGATGCGCGCCAACGAGAAGGCGCCCGGGGTGGGCGGCCATATCGCCAGCTTCCAGTCCTCCGCCACGCTGTATGACGTCGGCTTCAACCATTTTTTCAATGCCCCGACGGCGGAGCACGGCGGCGACCTGATCTATTTCCAGGGCCACTCCTCGCCCGGCATCTACGCCCGCGCCTTCCTGGAAGGCCGCATCAGCGATGAGCAGTTCGGCAACTTCCGCCAGGAGACCTCCGGCCACGGCATTCCCTCCTACCCGCACCCCTGGCTGATGCCGGACTTCTGGCAGTTCCCCACGGTGTCGATGGGCCTCGGCCCGATCACCGCGATCTATCAGGCGCGCTTTCTCAAATATCTGCACGACCGTGGCATCGCCGACACTTCCGGGCGCCATGTCTGGGCCTTCCTCGGCGACGGCGAGACTGACGAGCCGGAGACCCTGGGCGCCATCACCCTGGCCTCGCGCGAGAAGCTGGACAACCTGATTTTTGTCATCAACTGCAACCTGCAACGTCTGGACGGCCCGGTGCGCGGCAACGGCAAGATCATCCAGGAACTGGAAGCCGCTTTCCGTGGCGCCGGCTGGAACGTGCTCAAGGTGCTCTGGGGTTCCTACTGGGACCCGCTCCTGGCCATGGACGGCAAGGGCCTGCTGCGGCAACGCATGGAAGAGTGCGTGGACGGCGAATACCAGAACTTCAAAGCCAAGGGCGGCGCCTACACGCGCGAGCATTTCTTCGGCAAATACCCGGAATTGAAGGAAATGGTCGCCGCCATGTCCGACGATGACATCTGGCGCCTGAACCGGGGCGGCCACGACCCGCACAAGGTTTACGCGGCCTATGCGGCGGCGGTGAAGCACACCGGCCAGCCGACGGTGATCCTGGCCAAGACCGTGAAAGGCTATGGCATGGGCGCCTCCGGCGAGGCGCAGAACCCGACCCACCAGCAGAAGAAGATGGCCCTGGAAGACCTGCGCGCCTTCCGCGACCGCTTCCAGATTCCCATCGCCGATGAGGACATCGCCAAGCTGCCGTTCTACCGCCCGGCCGAAGACAGCCCGGAAATGAAATACCTGCATGCCCGCCGCGCGGCGCTGGGCGGCTATGTCCCGACCCGCCGAAGCAAGGCCGAGACTCTGGAGATTCCACCGTTGACCACCTTCCAGGCGCTGCTGGAAGCCACCGGCGAGCGGGAAATCTCGACCACGATGGCCTTCGTGCGCATGCTCACCGCGTTGCTGCGCGACAAAGCCATCGGCCGCCATATCGTCCCCATCATCCCGGACGAGGCGCGCACTTTCGGCATGGAAGGCCTGTTCCGCCAGGTCGGCATCTACTCCTCGGTGGGCCAGCTCTACGATCCGGTGGACTCCGACCAGGTGATGTATTACCGCGAGGACAAAGGCGGCCAGATCCTGGAAGAAGGCATCAACGAAGCCGGCGCCTTCTCCTCCTGGCTCGCCGCCGCCACGTCGTACAGCACCAACGGCGTGCAGATGATGCCGTTCTATATCTACTACTCGATGTTCGGCTTCCAGCGCATCGGCGACCTCGCCTGGGCCGCCGGCGATGCGCGTGCGCGTGGTTTCCTGCTCGGCGGCACTGCGGGCCGCACCACGCTCAACGGCGAGGGCCTGCAACACGAGGATGGCCATAGCCACCTGCAAGCGGCACTGATCCCCAACTGCGTGTCCTACGACCCCACCTTCCATTACGAACTGGCGGTGATCCTGCACGACGGCATGCGCCGCATGTTCCAGGAGCAGGAGGACGTGTTCTATTACCTGACGGTGATGAACGAGAACTACAGCCACCCCGCTTGCCCCAAGGGCGCCGAGGCGGGCATCCTCAAGGGCCTGTATTTGTTGCGGCAAGGGGCGAGTGGCAAGCGGCAAGTGGCGAAGAAAAAAATGCCGCGTGTGCAACTGCTCGGCAGCGGCACCATCCTGCGCGAAGTCATGGCCGCCGCCGAACTGCTCGAAGCGGACTGGGGGATTGCCGCCGATGTCTGGAGCGCGACCAGCTTCAACGAACTGCGCCGCGAGGCCCAGGACGTGCATCGCTGGAACCTCATGCACCCGGACCAGGCGCAGAAAACCAGCTACGTCGAACAGTGCCTGGACAAAACAGAAGGCCCGATCATCGCCTCCACCGACTACATCCGCGCCTTCCCCGACCAGATTCGGCCTTATGTGGATCTCCGGCCCGAGGTGCGCCGCCGCTATGTGACGCTCGGCACCGACGGCTTCGGCCGTTCCGACTCGCGCGAGGCGCTACGCAGCTTCTTCGAGGTGGACCGGTACCACGTCGTGCTGGCCGCGCTCAAGGCGCTGGCCGACGACGGCGTGATCCCGGTCGCGAAAGCCGCCGAAGCGATTGTGAAATACGGCATCGACGCCAGCCGGGCCAACCCGGTCAACGTCTGAGGAGACGAGGCATGTCCATCAAGGAAATATTCGTCCCCGATATCGGCAGCTTCAAGGATGTCGAAATCATCGAGATCCTGGTCAAGATCGGCGACACCCTTGCCGCCGATGGCTCGATCATGACCGTGGAATCCGACAAGGCGGCGATGGACATCCCCGCCCCCTTCGCCGGCAAGGTGACGGAACTCAAGATCAAGGTCGGCGACAAGGTTTCGGCCGGCTCGCCGATGCTGATGCTGGATACCTCAGGAGAAGCCGCAGCGAGCAGCGGCGCGCCGGTGGTCAAGTCGTTCACGCCCGCCGCCACGCCCGTGGTGGCCAACGTGCCGCCCCCCTCGCACCCCGCCCCGGAAGTCCCCGCGCACATCCCGCCCAAGCATCGGCCCGACCCGGTCGCCGCCCATGCCGAATTCGCCGGCGGCAAGCCGGCCCATGCCAGCCCCTCAGTGCGTCGTTTCGCTCGCGAGTTGGGTGCCGATCTTTCCCGCATCAAGGGCCGTGGCCCGCGCGGCCGCATCCTGAAAGAAGACGTTCAGGACTGGATCAAGAGTGAACTGGCCAAGCCCACCGGCGAAGCCATCGGCCTCGGATTCCCGGCGGCCCCGGTGATCGACTTCGCCAAGTTCGGCGAGATCGACACGCAGCCGTTGTCGCGCATCAAGAAGCTCTCCGGCGCCAACCTGCACCGCAACTGGGTCAGCGCACCGCACGTCACCCAGTTCGACGAGGCTGACATCACCGACCTGGAAGACTTCCGCAAGTCCATGCTCGACGAGGCCGCCAAGCGTGGGGTCAAGCTCACCCTGCTGGCCTTCCTGATGAAGGCGGTGGTCAACGCGCTACGCAATTACCCGAGTTTCAACGCCTCGCTCGCCGCCGACGGCGAAAACCTGGTGTTGAAGAAATACTTCCACATCGGCTTCGCCTGCGACACCCCGGACGGCCTGGTCGTCCCGGTGATCCGCGACGTCAACAAAAAAGACGTCATGGACATCGCCCGGGAACTGGCCGAACTCTCCGAACTGGCGCGCGAACGCAAGCTCAAGGTCGATGCCATGCAGGGCGGCTGCTTCACCCTCTCCAGCCTCGGCGGCATCGGCGGCACCGCGTTCACGCCCATCATCAACTGCCCGGAAGTCGCCATCCTCGGCCTCTCCCGCGCTGACTGGAAACCAGTGTGGAACAAGGCGAGCAAGGCCTTCGAACCGCGCCTGATGCTGCCCCTGTCGCTGTCCTACGACCACCGCGTCATCGACGGTGCCGACGGCGCCCGCTTCACCAGCCATTTGCGCCTGATGCTGTCGGATGTGCGGCGGCTGCTGCTGTAACTGGTCATGGCCGATTGGCTGCCCCGTGTCCATGAAACGTAGGATGTGGTGACGTAGGTTGGGCAAAGCGAAGCGTGCCCAACATCGCGACGGTTCGTTGGGCACGCTTCGCTTTGCCCAACCTACAGCCTTGTCCGTAACATTGGCGAACTCGCCGGCGAGGCGCCGGCGCTACACAACATCGAGACCGAACATGAGCCAAACCATAGAAATCAAGGTGCCGGACATCGGCAGCTTCAAGGATGTCCAGATCATCGAGATTCTGGTCAACCCCGGCGACAGCCTCGCCCAAGATGCCTCCCTGATGACGGTCGAATCCGACAAGGCCGCGATGGACATCCCCTGCCCGCAAGCCGGCGTGGTGGAGAAGCTCCTGGTGAAGGTCGGCGACAAGGTATCTGAAGGGACGCCGATCCTGGCCCTTCTCCCCTCCCCCCCCGGGGGAGGGGCCGGGGGAGAGGGAACAACGCTAGCTCAGGCCGCATCGTCCAATCCACCCGCGCTCCCTCACCCCAGCCCTCTGATGGAACCCCTAACCAATCGACTAGGCGGGCAAACGACGCCCACCAAGTCGCTGGTTATCCCAATGGGAGAGGGGGCAAGCATGCACGCCCAGGTTCTCGTCCTCGGCGCCGGCCCCGGCGGCTACACCGCCGCCTTCCGCGCCGCCGACCTCGGCCTCCAGGTGGTGCTGGTCGAGCGCTATCCCGACCTCGGCGGCGTCTGCCTCAACGTCGGTTGCATCCCCTCGAAAGCCCTGTTGCACGCCGCCAAACTGATTACCGAAACCGAAGAAATGGCCGCCCACGGCGTCAGCTTCGGCAAACCCCAGGTCGACCTCGACCAGCTGCGCGAGTGGAAGTCCAAAGACGTGGTCGCCAAACTCACCGGCGGCCTCGGCGCCCTGGCCAAGCAGCGCAAGGTCACCGTCGTACACGGCAACGCGCAATTCATCGGCCCCAACAGCCTTCAGGTCAGCGCCGCCGACGGCAGCACGAAAACCATCTCCTTCGACAACGCCATCATTGCCGCAGGCAGCCAGCCCATCAAACTGCCCGGCCAGCCGGACGACCCGCGCGTGATGGACTCCACCGGCGCCCTGGCGCTGGAAGACGTCCCCGGTCGCCTGCTGGTCATCGGCGGCGGCATCATCGGCCTGGAAATGGGCACGGTGTACGACGCCCTCGGCAGCCGCGTCAGCGTGGTCGAACGCGGCCCCGCCCTGATCCCCGGCTGCGACGCCGATCTGGTGCGGCCGCTCGCCAAACGCATGGAAAAGCGCTTCGAGAAAATCCTGCTCAACACCGGCGTCACCGACATAAAAGCAACCGACGACGGCATCCAGGTCAGCCTGCAAATGGGTGACAAAAATGAAACCCAGGTGTTCGACCGCGTCCTGGTCGCCATCGGCCGCCGCCCCAACGGCAAGCTGATCGGCGCCGAAGCCGCCGGCGTCCAGGTCAACGAACAAGGCTTCATCGCCGTGGACAAGCAGATGCGCAGCAACGTCCCGCACATCTTCGCCATCGGCGACATCGTCGGCCAGCCCATGCTCGCCCACAAAGCCGTGCACGAAGGCAAGATCGCCGCCGAAGTCATCGCCGGCCACAAGGTCGAATTCCAGGCGCTGGTCATTCCGTCGGTCGCCTACACCGATCCGGAAATCGCCTGGGTCGGCATCACCGAAAGCGAAGCCAAGGTGCTGGGCCTCGCGATCGAAAAAGGCGCCTTCCCCTGGGCCGCCAGCGGCCGCGCGCTCTCACTGGGCCGCACTGAAGGCATGACCAAACTCATCATGGACAAGGAAACCGGCCGCGTCATCGGCGCCGGCATCGTCGGCGTCCATGCCGGCGAATTGCTGGCGGAAGCCGTCCTCGCCATCGAAATGGGCGCCACGGCGGAAGACATCAGCCTCACCATCCACGCCCACCCCACCCTGTCGGAAACCATCGGCTTCGCCGCCGAAATGGCCGAAGGCACCATCACCGATTTGCTGCCGCCGAAGAAGAAATAGCGGTGTCCCTACCAACGCCAAGGGCCGCAGATGCGGCCCTTGGCATTTCAAGGTTGACGGCTCAAGCAATTCCAATCCAGACAGCCAGCGCACGATTGACACTGACAAGGGCATCTTCATTCAATTGGCCGATGACCGCTCCGATTCGCTCCCTCCGGATGGTCACAATCTTGTCAACCTGGATCTGGCTTGGCCTCTCCAGCCCATTCTCCGCTGTGGGGGCAACGGCAATGCGAAACAGCGGGGCACTGACGATCTCGCTGGACATCAGTAGTACCGTGACTGTCGCATGGGCCTCATTGAATAGATCCGACTGAATGATCAAAGCCGGTCTCGGCTTGCCGAAATCCCCCTGAATGGCAACGGTAACAATGTCGCCGCGTTTCATTCCCGCCATCCGTCGACGTCTTCCAGGGCTGCATCCATGAACGCCATCAACTCGACATCCCGGTGATCCGCAGCAGCAGCCAGTGAAGATTGCCGCCGGCATTCCTCCGCGAACCCTGGACGGCGAACGTCAGGCACCCAAATCTGCACCGGGCGCAGCCCAGCAGCCCGCAACCCTTCACGGTGCTTTCCCACTCGATCAGTAACGCTTGTTCTCATGACCAATCTCTCGATATTTTGTTACATGCGACACCAGACTAGACCACGATTTCGTTACATGCAACACAACAGAATATGGGCACCGAGGCGCCTTGCAATCACGCATTCAGCCTTAACCTCGACTGCCCTCTGTTGGCATATTTCTACCGCATGAAAAAGCCGGGCACATGGCCCGGCTGATAGCGGTGAGTCGTTGGGTTACGCGATAAAGCCGCTAACCCAACCTACGCCTTGCTTGCCGCGCCCCGCCAGGCGCATCCAGCACGCGTAGGGCGGATGAGCCGGCGTCTTCTTGCCGGCGTTATCCGCCGAATGCCGAACATTCGGCGGAAGGCGCGATAAAGCCGCTTTTCCGCCCTACCTTGCTCGCTTCTTCGATCCACTCGGGAACGATGCGAAACCAAACAGGTAGCGCGTTTCCCGGATTCCGCCTTCGCTGCATCCGGGCTACAAATCTGCCTAACCTACGTCACTCGGCTCGCCGCAAGCAACTTCTCCCAGTCGTCGGGCGGATGTCCGCGACCCAGCATTTTCTCGAATACCGCGTATGGATCGCTCTTGCTGCCTGCGGATCGTAGCGTTTGCGCGTCATTGACCCAGACATAGACGATGACCTTGGCTCTGGAGTCGTAGCGGAAAAACAAGCGGAATCGCCGTCCTATTTTGGCGCGGCGCCAATGGCGGTGAGCCGTTCCCATCGTGTTGCCCTGGCGGTATTCCTCACGGGACGGGTCACCAGGGAGCACATCCAGAATCAGATGGCTCAGGGCGCGGAACAATTTGACGTTGGCATTGCCGGCGTAGCCTGCGGGATCGCTTGCTTCGGCGCGTTCCGCCGCCTGCAATTTGCGCAACTGCTCGATCACACAGTCATGGAACAGCAATGTCCAGCCGTGGCGCTGCATTACAGCGCCACGTCGCCGCTGATTTCCTCATCGAGATGCACAGCGTGCCGAAGCTGGGTGAGCATGGCCTGGGCCAGGTCATCGGGCAGCGCGCCGAAGTGTTTGCCCGACTGGATATTGCTTTCCAACAGGGAAAGAAAGGCGCCGATTGCAGGATCGTTGTGCTCGTCCTGGCCTGCGAGGGTCACAACGACCTCCGTACCGCGCAGATCGAAAGCCAGCTTGCCACCAAGAGAGACGCCAAGCGCCTGGCGAATGGCTTTAGGCAGGGTGATCTGGCCTTTGGATGTCAGGGTGGCGACTTCGTGGATGTGGGGCATGGTGAACTCCTGATGATTTGCCAGGACGGTAAGGAGTATTCCTTACCACTTCAACCGGCACGGCGGAGGTCGGGGCCGTTCAAGAGTGGATCACGCATCCCTGTAACGCCGGCATTCTTGCCGGCGTCTTTGGAAACAGCCGGCTGGAAGCCGGCGCTACAGGTTGTGTCGTTGGGTTCCCCATGCGGGTGCGATGACACGGCGGACAAGATCGGGGTCAAATTCCGCACACATTCGGATAAAAATCGGGTCGTTCAGGCTTTGATTTTTGAAACGAAGCGGCATAGTCAGCAATCCCCAATCTGCCGCCACGCCTATGTGCCAGCCCCCTGACTCCGGGCAACGGCCCCGAGTATTGCCCTATGCCGCCTGAGCCAGGGGCAGGCGGATGTCGATCTCGTTGAACGGTACGTACACGGTTTCGTCTTCCAGGCGCTCGACCAGGCCGAGATCGATCAATCGCACCACGTCGGCATGCACGTTGGAGTAGTTGCGCCCGGCCGTCTTGGCCAGGGCGTATACGCTGCATGGTCCGGCCCGGCGCAGGGTGTCGAGGAGGTCGATGCGCGCGGGGGTCAGCAGGGAGAACAGGGTGCTTGCGCGGATGCGATCTGATCGCGCGCCACCGCGAATATGCCGCCTTTTTTGCCCAGTTCGATGATTGCCTTCATGTGCTTCTCCAGCTCGTGACATCCCGCTCGAAATCGGCCAGCAGGGCTTCGACGGTGAAGAGGTATTCCTCCTCGTGCGCCCCGATATGCCTGTGATCACCCTTGCCACGCTCGTTGTCGTAACGCACCCGGCAAGCACCGGCATCACCGAAACCGAAACCGAAGCCAAAGCCCAGGGCCTCTCAATCGAAAAAGGCGCCTTCCCCTGGGCCGCCAGCGGCCGCGCGCTCTCGATAGGCCGCAGCGAAGGCATGACCAAGCTGATCCTGGACAAGGAAACCCGCCGCGTCATCGGCGCCGGCATCGTCGGCATCAACGCCGGCGAACTCCTCGCCGAAGCGGTCCTGGCCATCAAAATGGGTGCCACGGCGGAAGACATCAGCCTCACCATCCACGCCCACCCCACCCTCTCGGAAACCATCGGCTTCGCCGCCGAAATGGCCGAAGGCACCCTCACCGATTTGCTGCCGCCGAAAAAGAAATAGCGGTGTCCCTACCCATGCCAAGGGCCGCAGATGCGGCCTTTGGCATTTCAAGGTTGATGGCTCAAGCAATTCCAATCCAGACAGCCAGCGCACGATTGGCAGCGACAAGGGCATCTTCATTCCGTGCTTATCCGGTTAACACCCAAAGACGCTACAGGTAGTATGTCTGCCATACGAGTCAGGGCAAATTTGTTCTGACCTTCAGCCGTCATTCCCGCGCAGGCGGGAATCCAGTTTCCACCGTCTAATCAGGCCTTTGAAAAACCGATTTGATGAACGCACTGGTTTCCCGCCGCAGCCTGCCCTCGACCACGATCGGGGGCGGGAATGACGGTAATTCAATGGGTTAGCGTTAGAACAAATTTGCCGTGGCGTCAGCCCGCAGGTGGAACGCTTCTTCAAATGGATCAAGCAGCATCTTCGGATCAAATGGTTTTTCGGTACGTCGGAGAATGCGGTCAAGACGCAAATCTGGATCGCGGTGTCGGTCTATGTCCTGTGTGACATCTACCCATCGCTACAGATGTTGTCGCTCACCCTTTTCGAGAAGATGCCCATACAGCAAGCCTTCCCGGGCGATGTCAACAATGTTTACCTTCTCCATCCGCTTCGTTACCCTGACGGGACAGCCAGCCAGACAGCATGAACAACGCATCCATGCAGCAAGACCTGCTCTCCACCTTCAACCAATACTTCGAACTGGTTCATGCCGACACGGATGAATTGCGGGCTCAGGTATTTCAATTGCGCTATCAGGTCTACGTACTGGAAACCGGGTTCGAGACCGAGGCGGATTGCACCCGTGGTGTCGATACATCAGGCCACCTGATCCATCTGGAAGAGGATGAGTTCGATGTCCGCTCCGACCACTACCTGCTCCGCCACCGCCGTACCGGAGTCTATGCCGCCACCGTGCGGCTGATCCTGCCTACGAGTCGCGCGCCCTACCCCATCGAAGTGCATTGCGATCTGGACGATCCTGTGCAGGATTTATCGGTCCGCTCGCGTCTCGGTGAAATATCGCGTTTCGCCGTCTCCAAGGTCTTCAAGCGGCGTCTCGGTGAGGTCGGGAGTCTCGCCGGCGTGGCTGCCGACATCGAGATGTATTTCGACGGCGACGAGCGCCGCGTGCTGCCGCATATTTCGCTCGGCCTGTTCGCCGCCGTCATGCGCATGGCTCACGCGCACGGCATCAGCCATTGCTACGCGGTCCTGGAACCGGCGCTGCTGCGACTGCTCGGCCGTTTTGGTGTGGTGTTCCGGCGGATCGGGCCGGATGTCGAATATCACGGACTGCGGGTGCCCTGCATCACCTCGGCGGACGAGGTTCTGCCCAGCATCAAACAGGTCGCGCCCCAGGTCTGGGATCTCATCACCAATCGTGGCGAATTGCTCATCGCAGCCACCTGATTCTTTTGCAACATCCCTTCACTAGAAAACCATCATGACCACATCCCAAGACATCCGCACTCTCGCACTGGTCGGCCACGGCGGCGCCGGCAAGACCAGCCTGATCGAAGCCCTGCTCGCCGCCGCCGGCGCCATTCCCGCAGCCGGTTCCGTGGCGCGTGGCAACACGGTCTGCGACTACGACCCACTGGAGAAAACCCACCAGCACTCGATCAAGGTCGCGGTTGCCCATCTCGATCATCAGGGCACCCGCATCAATCTGCTCGACACCCCCGGCTACCCCGACTTCATGGGCCAGGCCATGTGCGCCCTGGATGCCATCGAAACCGCCGTGGTGGTGATCGACCCGAAGAAGGGCCTGGAACTCACCGCTCACCGCATGATGCATTGGGCGCAGACGCGCAAGCTGTGCCGCATGATCGTGATCAACAAGATCGACGCTTTCGAAGACGATCTGCCCGCTCAGTTGCAAACACTCCTGGCCGAAATCCAGACTGCCTTCGGCCGCGAGTGCCTGCCGATCAACCTGCCGGCCGGCGGCGGCACGCGCGTCACCGATTGCTTCTTCAACCCCGGCGGCGAGTCTGATTTCTCCTCCGTCGCGGACGCCCACAGCGCCCTGGTCGACCAGGTCGTGGAAGTCGACGAGGACCTGATGAATATCTACCTGGAACAGGGCGAGGTCGCCTCGGCCCAACTGCACGCCCCGTTTGAAAAAGCCCTGCGTGAAAACCATCTGGTGCCGGTGTGTTTCGTTTCCGCCAGCACCGGCGCCGGCATTTCCGAGTTGCTCGACGTGATCGCCAAACTGCTGCCCAACCCCAGTGAGGGCAACCCGCCGCTGTTCGTGCAGGGCGAAGGCGAGGCGGCGGTTCCCCTGCGCGCCGTGCCGGACCCGGACAAACATGTGCTCGCCCATGTATTCAAGGTGGAAATCGACCCCTATGTCGGCAAGACCGCCGTATTTCGGGTGCATCAGGGCACCGTCACGCCGGATTCACAGCTCTATATCGGTGAATCGCGCAAGCCGTTCAAGGTCAGCCACCTGTACCGCCTCCAGGGCAAGCAACTGGAAGAAGTCAAAACCTGCATACCCGGCGACCTCTGCGCGGTGGCCAAGATCGACGATCTCGGCTTCGATGCCGTGCTGCACGACGCCCCGGAAGATGACCACATCCACATGCAGCCGCTGGACTTCCCGCATGCCGTCTACGGCCTGGCGGTGCGACCGAAAAAGCAGAACGAAGTCGACAAGCTCTCCGACATCCTGCACCGCCTGCAAGCGGAAGACCCCGGCCTGCACGTCGACCACGACCCCACCACGCACGAAGCCGTGATTCGTGGCCAAGGTGAGTCGCACCTGAAATACGTGCTGGAAAAGATGCGCGAACAGTTCCGTCTGGACGTGGAAACCCACACGCCCACCATTCCCTACCGCGAAACCATCACCCAGAAGGCGGAAGGCCACTACCGGCACAAGAAGCAGACCGGCGGCGCCGGCCAGTTCGGCGAGGTCTATCTGCGCATCGAACCATTGGAGCGCGGCGCCGGCTTCGAATACGTCGATGCCGTGAAAGGCGGCGCCATCCCCGGCCCGTTCATCGCCGCCGTGGAAAAAGGCGTGCGCCAGGCCATGGAACTGGGCATCGTCGCCGGCTTCCCGATGCAGGATGTGCGCGTCATCGTCTACGACGGCAAGAGCCACGCGGTAGACGGCAAGGAAATCGCCTTCGTCAGCGCCGGCAAGAAGGCCTTCCAGGCCGCCGCCGAGCAGGCTCGCCCGGTGGTGCTGGAGCCCATCGTCCAGGTCGAACTGACCACGCCCGAAGCGGCCATCGGCGACGTCAGCGGCGACTTTTCCGCGCGCCGTGGCCAGATCACCGGCCACGAGAGCGGGCGCGGCGGCATGCTCGTCGTCAGTGGCCAGGCGCCCCTGGCCGAGCTGGAAAACCTGCAATCGCGGCTGAAAGCGCTCACCGGTGGTAAGGGCTCCTACAGCCTGGAATTCAGCCACCACGAACAGGTGCCGCCCAACGTGCAACAGCTACTGGCCGCCGCCTTCAAACCGGTGCCGCAGGACGAGTAGCAACACCCCTTGCCGACCTGGTTCGTCTACCTCCTGCGCTGCGCCGACGACACGCTCTACACCGGCGTAACCACCGACCCCGAACGCCGTCTGCAAGAACACAACGCAGGCGGCAAACGGGGGGCGCGCTACACCCGCGCGCGGCGGCCGGTGGCGCTGGCCTACCAGGAACTCGCCGCCGATAAAGCGGAAGCCTATCGGCGCGAGGCGGCGATCAAGCGGCTGACCCGAAGCGCGAAACTGGCGCTAACCCGTAGCCCGGATGCAGCGATAGCGGAATCCGGGGAGGTGTGCGCAAACATCCCCGGATTCCGCTGATGAAGCCCCTAAGCGAAGGACTAAGCCGCCAAAAGACGGCGGCCAAGTCCCTGCTTATGCGCTGCATCCGGGCTACCCGCTGTTCACCCTTCGGGGTAACTCCGCGAGGTCGTCGTAGGAGCGGGCTTGCCCGCGATACAGCGGAGTCGTAGCGCTATCGCGGGCAAGCCCGCTCCTACGACGAGGTCAACTGCGGAATCTAGCGGATAACCGATCGATTCCGTAGGGTTTCTTTGGCTTGGGGCTTCATCACCAGCCAACGCGATAGAGCCTTCCGTAAGGTATCCGCATCAGCACCACCGTGCGTTTTCCCAACCTGCAAGGCTCAGGAAAAAATCGAATCACTCGATGGATTGAGCGCGGTTTTCAGAGCATCGGCGACGCGGCTGGCGTTGAAGGGTTTGATGATGTAACCCACCGCGCCGAAGCTCACCGCCTCGCGCACCGTGGCCATGCTGGCATCGCCGGTGATCATCACCACGCGCACTTCGGGAAATTTATCGCGCAGGATTTTCAGAGTATCCAGGCCGGAAATGCCCGGCATGTTGACGTCCAGGCAGACGGCATCCGGGCGCAGGCGTTCCACCTGGGCGAGGCCGGCCTGGCCATCCTTGGCCTCCCCCGCCACGGCAAAACCTTCGCTGCGCAGGATCGCCTTGAGCACTTCGCGCATGAGGGTGTCGTCGTCCACCACCAGCACCCGTTGTTTGTCTTTCTCGTCCATTTCTTCCACCAAAAAAAATGCCGGCTGTCCACATCAGCCGGCATGTTCATCAACCAGAGAGGGGCGAAACTTTACCCCTCATCACCCTTGTCGATCTCACCCCGCTGCAAATATTGCTTGCCGCAGTAATGCGCCAGGAACCCCTCGCCTTCCGGGCTGGCCAGCAGGACATCCGCGTAATCATCCATAACGGCATCGCAATCCAGGGTGGAACAGGCATCATCCATATCGCAAGGCAGCAACTTGCCGCCGGCAGTGGTAATGGGCGCTTCCATGACAGTCTCCTTTATACGGGTTGTAATGGTTCTTATAGCCCCATGACGAGAAAACAAAACCATGCATGACATACGGTTGAACACGCTCCCCGCACGGCTATTGCCACGTCCGGTCGATTGCAACAAGGGTGATTACGGTGCGGTTGCGGTCATCGGCGGTGCTCCCGGAATGGCTGGAGCGGCGCTGCTGGCGGCGCGCGCGGCTTTGTTCTGCGGCGCGGGGCGGGTCTATGCGGGGGTGCTCGACACGCGCATCGGCCTGGACCCGGCCGTACCCGAATTGATGGTCACCCACCCCGACACCCTGCCGCTCCTGCCGCATCCGGCCTGCCGGGTGGCGGGGCCGGGGCTGGGGCAATCCGCCGCCGCGCATGCGGCGTTGCTGGCGGTCGTGGCCGTGGATCAACCGCTGCTGCTGGATGCCGACGCGCTCAATCTGATCGCCGCCGATCCCGCGCTGCGCGAACAGGTACGTACCCGCACCGCCCCCACCGTGCTGACGCCTCACCCCGGTGAAGCCGGGCGCTTGTTGGGTATGAGCAGCCAGGCCGTGCAGCTTGACCGCCTCGGCAGCGTGGTGCGGCTGAGCGAAAGCTTTCGCGCGGTGGCCGTTCTGAAAGGGGCCGGCACGCTGGTCAAGGCACCCGATGGCGAAGTCTGGTGCAACACCAGTGGCAACCCCGGGATGGCCGCGCCGGGCATGGGCGACGTACTGGCCGGCATCATTGCCGCGCTGGTCGTCCAGGGTATGACGGCGGAAGCGGCGGCCGTGGTCGGCGTCTGGCTCCATGGCGCGGCCGCCGATCTGGCGGTGGAGGAAGGCCTGGGGCCACGAGGCCTGATAGCCTCGGAATTGTTGCCGGTGGCAAGAAAGCTGCTCAATTCGATCTGAGTACGGATCGGCAAAGGTCTCCGGCAAGGATGCCGGCGCACCATGGCGCGCGTTACGAACTACACGAAAGCATCGAGCATCCCGGCTGGTTGCGCGCCCAGTCCGGGCGTTTTCCGGCATGGCGCGCGTATTCGGGTTGCTCGTCGTAAGGCCTGCGCATGACCTCCAGCAACTCGTGTACGCGGGAAAGGTCGCCCTGTTCGGCCTGGTTGATGGCTTCCTGGGCCAGATAGTTGCGCAGCACATAGCGCGGGTTGACGGCATTCATGCGGTCGCGCCGAGCTTCCAGCGGCTCGCCGGCGGCCCTTATACGTGCGCCGAAACGCGCCAGCCATGAGTGAAAAGCGGCCTCGTGCCGACGCATCAGGTCATCACGATAGAACGCCTCACGCAGCGGCTCCAAGGACGGCGCGGTCGGCTCGACCAGCGCCAGGGCACGGAAGAACAAGGTCATATCCACTTCGGCTTGTTGCAGCAGTCCGAGCGCCTCGGCGATCAACTCGCCATCGCCGTCACGCGGCGCCGCAAGGCCGAATTTCGCGGCCATCATGCGGCTGTGCTCCGCGCTGAAGACCTGAACGAAGTGATCCAGGCCGGCCTGCAACGGCTCTGCGGCCGGGAACAGCGACTCCAGCGCCTCGGCCAGGCGGGACAGGTTCCAGTGCGCGATCTGTGCCTGCTGGCCGAAGCGGTAGCGGCGGTTCTCCTCGTCGGTGGTGTTGGGGGTCCAGTCCGGGTCGACGTTGTCGATCCAGCCATAGGGGCCGTAGTCGATGGTCAGGCCGAGGATGGACATGTTGTCGGTGTTCATCACGCCATGCACGAAGCCCACCCGCATCCAGTGCGCGACCATGCACGCGGTACGTTCGCAGACCGTGGCGAACCAGAGCGCGCGCTTTTCCCTGGCGTCGCCATCGGTGATTTCCGGGAAGTCGCGGGCAATGGTGAAATCCACCAGACGCGCCAGCAGTTCATGGTCGCCACGCGAACTGGGCATCTCGAAATTGCCGAAGCGGATGAACGAAGGCGCCACCCGGCACACCACGGCACCCGGCTCATGGCGCGGGTTGCCGTCGTACATCATGTCGCGCAACACCGGCTCGCCGGTGGCCATCAGGCTCAGCGCGCGGGTGGTGGGCACGCCGAGATGGTGCATGGCCTCGCTACAGAGAAACTCGCGGATCGAAGAGCGCAGCACCGCGCGGCCATCGGCGCGGCGCGCATAGGGCGTCGGGCCGGCCCCCTTGAGTTGCAGATCCCAGCGCTGGCCGGCGTGGTTGATGGCTTCACCCAGGTTGATGGCGCGACCGTCACCCAACTGGCCCGCCCAATTCCCGAACTGGTGGCCGCCATAGCAGGCGGCATACGGCTGCATGCCCGGCAACTGGCGGTTGCCGGAAAACACCTCGGCGAACTCGGCGCTGGCCACCGCTTCAGCGGAGAGATCGAGCAGGTCCGCCACTTCCGGCGACCAGGCCAACAGGCGCGGCGCCGCCACCGGCGTCGGCAGCACCCGCGACCAACAGGCGCCATGGACCTGGCGCCGGCGCGGCCCCGCTTCGGGATCGCCTGGCAGTTCGTTGATAAAACGGTTATCAAAATTGAAATTCACGGGAAGCAGGCGGGAGGTATCGGTCGAACACAGGATGGGAGGACCGGGCGCAGCGGTCAACCACGCAGCCCGAGTGGGATTCAGGGGGGCCGGCATCCCCGGACGCGATCCGGGGATGCCGGCGCTACATCTCGACGTGCCGTGCGTAGTGCAGGATCAGACGGGTCAAGGTGTCCGGGTCGAGCGGTTTGGCGATGTGGGCGACCATACCGGCCGCCAGGCAGGCGGCTTTTTCTTCGGCGAAGGCGTGGGCGGTCTGGCCGATGATGGGCAGATCGGGCGCGAGTTCGAGAATGCGGCGGGTGGCTTCGTGGCCGCCCATCTCCGGCATCTGGATGTCCATCAAGACCAGGTCGAAAGCGGCACTGCCCTGGCTGAGCACGCATTCCACCGCCTTGCGGCCGTTATCGGCGAGGGTGACGTTGGCGCCGTCGCCGCGCAGTAATTCCCGGATCACCTCCTGGTTCACCTCGTTGTCCTCGGCGACCAGGATGTTGAGGCCGGCCAGAGGCAGGCCGGATTCGCGTGCCGCGCTGACGGGGCTGGCCGCTGCTGCCGGCTTGGCTTCGAGGTCGGCGGCAATGTAGGGCAGGCGCACTTCGAAGCAACTGCCGACACCAGGCTGGCTTTCCACGCGGATATCCCCGTCCATGAGTTGCAGCAGGCGGTGGCTGATGGTCAGCCCTAAGCCGGTGCCGCCAAAGCGGCGCGTGATGGAACCATCGGCCTGTTCGAACGGGCGGAATAGTCGCCCGATCTGTTCCGGCGTCATGCCGATGCCGGTATCCGTGACCGTGAACACCAGGTACTCGCCGTCGCACGCGATGCCCAGGGTGACACTGCCGGACTCGGTGAACTTGACGGCATTGGAGAGCAGATTGATGAGGATCTGGCCCAAGCGCACCGGGTCGGTTTTACAGGCTGCGGGCAGGTCCGGCGCTTTCCTGATCTTGAATGCGAGCCCTTTGGCCTGGGCGCGTTCGTTCATGAGACTGGTCACTTCGCGCAGCACCGCGAGCAGTTCGACCGGTAGCGACTCGATCTGAAGCTTGCCGGCCTCGATTTTCGAGAAGTCGAGGATGTCGTTGACGATGCCCAGGAGCAGTTTTCCGGACTGCACGATCTTGGC
The DNA here is from genome assembly GCA_030690985.1 of Pseudomonadota bacterium. Classification (GTDB taxonomy): domain Bacteria; phylum Pseudomonadota; class Gammaproteobacteria; order Burkholderiales; family Thiobacillaceae; genus PFJX01. The sequence continues at coordinate 20,283 of JAUYFG010000149.1, read as the reverse complement.
GAAGGTCTCGCTCGCCTTGTCGCGCCCGGCGCTGTCGCGGCAGCCGATCTGGGCCAGGCCAAGTACGCCGTTCAGCGGGGTGCGAATTTCGTGGCTCATGTTGGCGAGAAACTCACTCTTCACCCGGGTCAGACGTTCGGCTTCGGCGAGCGCCTGGTCGCGCGCGGCGTCGAGCGCCTTGCGCTGGCTGATGTCGATGAAGCTGACCACGGCGCCGACGATATGGCCATCCTTGAGCATGGGTTGCGTGGCGGTGGCCACCGGCAGCGGCGTGCCGTCGGCGCGCCAGAACAGATCGTCGTCGTTGCGCGCAGGCTTGCCATTACGCAGCGCACCCAACATCGGACAGGTGCTCCCTGGGAACGGCGTGCCGTCGGCATGGGTGTGGTGCAAGGTGACATGCACCGGGCGCCCGATCAGGTCATCGGCCGCGTAGCCAAGCATGCGGCTGCCGGCTGGGTTGATGAACATGAGATTCCCCACGGTATCGATACCGTAGAGGCCGTTGCCGCTGGCCTCCAGGATCAATCGGCTCTTCTGCTCGGCCTCCTGAAGTTGCGCCGTGCGTTGCGCTACCGAGTCCTCCAGGTGATGGCGATAGCGCTCCAGTTCCGCCTCGATACGCAGCCGCTCGGTCGAATCCTGGAACACCACCACGGCGCCGATGATTTCGCCCTGCTCACGGATAGGCGCGGTGTGGTATTCGACCGGGAATGGGCTACCCAAATGGCTGCCGTCGCGGCGCCAGAAATGGTCACTCTCGACATGGCGAGTGTTGCCGTCCTTCAGGGTCAGATGCGTGGGGCACTCGTGTTTGGCGTAGTGGAGGCCGTCCGGGTGGCTATGGTGGGTAAGCGCATGCATAGGCTCGCCGATCAATTCCTCCGCCGTGTAGCCCAGCATGGCCAGCGCCGCCGGGTTGATGAAGGTGGCGCGGCCCAGGGGGTCGATGCCGAAGATCCCTTCCGCCACGGATTCCAACAGCAGCCGGTTATGCCGTCCCAGGCGATCAGTCTGGTCGAGCGCGGCCTCGACACGAGCGAGCGCCAGGCGCAGACGCTGGCCGCGCTCCAGATGGAAGATGCGCAGGATGTAGGCCACGGAAAACGCCACAGTGACCGCGCAGAGGGCGCGGAACAGTTGCACCGGCATGCCGCTGTTTTCCTGGAAGCTTTCCTGATTGAGCCAGGCGGCGGGCGCCCAATCCGCGCGCGGCACCACCAGGCCGGCCAAGATGGCGTAGGCGATGAAGGCGATGCTCGCCAGCACGCAGGCGCGCCATACTGGGCGAAACTCCGCGTCGACCAGATTCGGCTGGACACACCTGGAGCAATACAGCAGAAACCCGAGACCGGTGAGCAGGGAGGCCGAAAAACCATAGAGATAACGCGACCAGATGGCCAGATTGAGCAGAAATTCGCCGGCCGACAGGCTGCCCGCCGCCACGCCGGCCAGCAAGAGGACATGGGCGCGCGCGGAGAGCAGGACACGGACATAACCGGGCAGGCTGGGCAGCGCGGCGACCAGCAGGCGGCGGCCAAATTCATAAAGCGGCAGAAAGGAGACGAGCAGCACGAATGGCCGCAGGGCGGCGAGCGCGGGGTTGTCGCCGCGCACCACGCGCCATAGATCCATCCACTCCAGCGCGCCATGCACGATGGCGAAGGCGGCGAGCCAGACACTCAGCGGCGAAAGCTCGAAACGGCTGTCGTGCTTGGGCCAGATCACCACCACCAAGCCCAAGGCCAGAAAGGCCAGTCCGTAGATGAGGAAGATGATGTCCATGTCAGTCAGTACGTAGTACGTAGGATGGGTTGAGCGATAGCGAAACCCATCATGGCATCGCATCGGGTGCGTGGAGTTGATGGGTTTTGCTCGCGCGCAACCCATCCTACGCAGCTACGCCAGCAGAGCCGGAACCAAACAGGGTGCCCGGATGCAGCGAAGGCGGAATCCGGGAAGGTGGGTGGCGCGTTTCCCGGATTCCGCCTTCGCTGCATCCGGGCTACCAATCGGCTCATGAAATGTGAAGGCTTGAGGGCCATGTCAGTCGGGCAGGGTAGTAATCGTAGGTTGGGCAAAGCGCAGCGTGCCCAACATGGCGGCGGTTGGTTGGGCACGCTGCGCTTTGCCCAACCTACGGCTCTTGTTCCAGACAAGCAGCGGCAGGAAAACGATGTCCATGTCAGTCGGGCAGTTGCTCGCGCGCGGCGCGCAGCGTTTCCAGAGCGGCCTCGAAATCGAAGATTTCGACCTGGTGCGGCAAGGACTCCACCGCGTCTGCCAAAGCGGCGCGCAAATCAGGTGCGATTTCACGCATCAGGGTGAGGGCACGGGCATCGCCCTCGGCGAGCAAAACGGCGAGCGCATCCAGGTGCCCGCGCACGCTGGCCCAGTCGACCGGCGCGCTGCTTGTGACGGCCATGCGCGGGGGCACGATGGCGCGCACGGCGGACGTGAACGCCTGTTGCGCCTGGACGAAAGCCTCGATCCGCGCCTCGATTTCCGGTTCCGAGCGGTCTTCGCGGAGTGCCGCGTCGAGTTCCGTCGCGAGCCCGCTCAGCGCCTTCGCGCCAATGCTTCCGGACGCGCCCTTGATGCTGTGCGCCAAGCGCCTCGCCTGTTCCTGGTCGCCGGTTGCCAGACAGTCGCGCAGGCGCGCCAGGTCGAATTCATGATGCTCGATGAACAGATGCAACAGTGCGGCGTATTTCTCCGGATTGCCGCGCGTCATGCGCAAACCGGCGTCCACGTCCAGCCCCTTGATCGAAGCAAGCCGCGCGGCGAAATCGTTGCTCCCTGCGGAGCTGGCGCGAGTGGAGAGAACGCGGGCCCGTCGCGGCAGCCATTTCGCCAGGGCAGCGTGGAGCGCGTCCGGGTCCACCGGCTTGGCGACATGGTCGTTCATGCCCGCCTCCAGGCAACGCTGGCGGTCTTCACTGAAGGCATTGGCGGTCATCGCCAGGATCGGCACCTTGTCCTGGCCGGGTAGCGCGCGTATCGCGCGGGTGGCTTCGAGACCGTCCATCAGGGGCATCTGCATGTCCATGAGAATGAGGTCATAGGGTTGCCGGCCTGCCGCCTGTCTGACCATTTCCAGCGCCACCAGGCCGTTTTCCGCGAGGTCGGCGTCGAGGCCGACCTCACGCAGGAATTCCAGGGCGACTTCCTGGTTGATTGGGTTGTCCTCGCACAGCAGCAGGCGCGCACCGCTGAAGTCGACACCCGCGCGGGGCCCGGCCGGCGAGTCGATCACCTTGGCGGACACGGCGGCATCGAATAACGGAATCAGGTTGTCATACAGCGTCGACGGCGTCACCGGCTTGATCAGCACCGCCTGGAACCCGGCCGCGCGGGCGGCTTCGCGTAATTCCGGCTCATCGTAGGCGGTCACCAGCAAGCGCTCCGGCGTATGGGAAAGCGGTAGATCCTGGAGCCGGCGCACGGTCTCCACGCCGTCCAGACTGGGCATGCGCCAGTCCAGCACCACCAGGTCGTAAGGCTCGCCGGCCTGGTCGGCCGCCACGAGGTGAGCCAGAGCCGCTTCGCCTGACTCGACGGCATCCACGCGCGGGCCCATGGCGCGCAACATTTCGCTCAGCACTTCGCGTGCCTCGGCCACATCGTCGGCCAGCAACACCCGGCGCCCTTCCAGGCGCGGGTGCGGCGCGCGAGCCGCCGTTTGCGCGGAGCGCCCCAGGCGCGCGGTGAACCAGAACACGCTGCCCCGCCCCTGCCGGCTCTCCACGCCGGCCTTGCCTTGCATCAACTCAGCCAGGCGCCGGGTGATGGCCAGCCCGAGGCCGGTGCCGCCATAGCGGCGGGTGGTGGAACTGTCGGCCTGCTCGAAGGTGCGGAACAGGCGCGGCATGGCCTCTTCCGGGATACCGATACCGCTATCGCGTACTTCGAAGCGCAACAGCAAATCCGCCGCGTTCTCCTCGATCAGCGCGGCACGCAGGGTGATCGAGCCGGCTTCCGTGAACTTGATCGCATTGCCGGCGTAGTTGAGCAAGGCCTGGGTCAGCCGGGTGGGGTCGCCGCGCAACCAACGGGGCAGGTTCGGGGCGATGTCGATGACCAGTTCCAGCCCCTTCGCGCGCGCCTTTTCGAGCACCAGATTGGCGACGCCGCCGAGCAGACGGTCGAGATCGAAATCACTGTTCTCCAGGCTGAACTTGCCGGCCTCGATCTTGGAAAGATCGAGTACATCGTTAATCACGGACAACAGATGGCGCGCCGAATCGGCGATCTTGCCCAGCTTGTCCCGCTGTTCGGGATCGTGGCTGGCGACCTGGAGCAGATGGGTGAAGCCGACGATGGCATTCATCGGCGTGCGGATTTCATGGCTCATGTTGGCCAGGAAAGCGCTCTTGGCCTGGTTGGCCGCTTCGGCGTCCAGCTTGGCCTGCACCAGTTCGCGGGTGCGGTCGCTCACACGCTGTTCCAGTTCCGCATTGAGTTGCTGGATCGCGGCTTCCGCGCGCTTGCGTTCGCCGATGTCCAGCAGCGAGGCGATGACGAATTTCACCTGGCCGTTTTCGCGGAAGCAGGACACGGTGAGATGGGTGTAGACGATCTCCCCCGCTTTGGAGACAAAGCGTTTATCCAGCTCGTAGGCATCGATTTCGCCGGCCAGCAGTTGCTCGAACTGGGCCACATCGGCGGCGAGGTCATCCGGATAGGTCATCGCGGCCCAGTTCATGCCCCGCAACTCGCTCTCGTCGTAGCCCAGCAGGTCACACAGGTAGGGGTTGATACGCAGCCAGCCCTTCTCCGGCGAGGTAATGGCGATGCCGAAGTTGCCTCGGTCGAACTGCGAACGGAACAGAAATTCGCTTTCACGCAAGGCCGCATCGGATTGGCGCAGCGCGGCTTCCGCCGTCTTCTGCTCTTCCAGCATGGCTTGCAGGGACTCGCGCGCCTCGTCGGCACGGGCGAGCAGACCGGCCAATTCCACCTGAGCGGCGCGCGCCTGCATTTCCGCGTTTTCACGCGCGGTCTCGTTTTTTTCCAGGGCCGCGAGCATGTGGTTGAAATCGTCACCCAGGCGGCCGATTTCATCCTTGCGCCGGAAAGTGAGCTGAAAACCGCGCTCACCCGCCGCCACCCGGCCGACCCCATCGACCAGTCGGCGCAGGTTACGGGTCAGGCCATGCGCGATCGCGTAGGCGAGCAAGGCGCCCAGCGCCATGCCGGACAGGGTAAACAGAATGCCATCGCGGCGGATCCGGCTCAGGCTGGCGGCGACCTCCTCGCGCCCCATACCGACACGCGCCCAGGCGAGCAGACGGCCAGCCGCGATCACCGGCACCGCCAGGTCGATGACCTCCCTGTCGCTGGCCAGAACCGCGAGCCGCGCGGGCGCGCCCAGCAGAAGACGGCTGCGCGCATCGGTCAGATACAGGCCGACCCGGGCCGGCTCGCTATGCGCCAGCACTCGGCCGTCCGGATCGACCAGCATGGCGTAACGCACATTCGGTTCGCGGTTCACCGAATGCACCAATTCTTGCAAGCCCACCACATCGTTCGCCATCACCCAGGAAGTGCTGCTCACCGCCAGCATGTTCGCCAGGCCATGCGCATCTTCCTGGCTGTGGAGATCCAGGGATTCGCTTTGCCGCGCGACCAGGTGGGCCACCATCAGGCCCATCAGCACGGCATGTAGCAGAACGATGCCGAGGATCAGTTGCCGGCGGATGGAGAGGTCGCGCAGGCGACGGATCAGGGGGTTCATTCCGAAAGGCTCGATTGGAACCACAACGACGTAGGTTGGGCAAAGCGAAGCGTGCCCAACAAACCGCACCCATGTTGGGCACGCTGCGCTTTGCCCAACCTACGGCTGGCACGGCCCGAGGTTTCCGGGATCATGGCTGCTCCGGCAAAAGCCGCACGGTCTTGCTGAAATGCGCGACGAAGTCACGCACCGGCCGGTAGGTCGCCTCGCTCGCCGGCTCGAAGCGGGACAGCGGCAGGCGCTCCAACAACATGCGACCGTCGCCGCTTTCATGCAGGCCGAACAGGACCGCAGCAACCTTGCCGAGCAGCGCCGGCGGGAAATCATCGCGCGCCACCAGGCCGTTGTTGGGCAGCGACTCGGTGCGCCAGCGCACCTCAAGTCGCGCGGCCCGATCGGGGTGATCTTTCTGGAAGGCGATCCAGGGCGGCGGCCAGGTGGCAGCGGCGGCGGCATCACCCAGGTAGGCATTCATGATCGAGGATTCCTGCGAGCCGACATAACGCGCCTCGTAGGCGCCGAGCGGCAGGCCGTGTTCCTGGAGAAAATGCTGCGGCAGCATGGCGGCGGCCAGCGCGGTTTTAGCGGGAAAACTCACCACCTTGCCTTTCAGATCGGCCACCTCGCGGATGGGACTGTCCCGGCGCACCAGGAGAATGCCGCGAAACTGCGCGTCGTCGCCCATCTTGCCGAACACCCGGTATCCGTGACGCAAGGCGTTGACGGTCTGGTAGGGATTGGGCAGCGCCAGATCGAACTGGCGGGCATACAGCTTCTTGTCGAATTCCTCGTAATTGCGCGAGGCTTCCAGAGTGAAACGCGCTTCCGGGATCGCGGCGTTGAGGCGGTCGACAAGCGGGCCGTAGACCGCGAACAGCCGTTCCGGGTTGTGCAGGGGATGCACGGCGAAGCGGTATGCCTTGCGCGTCGGCGCACTCGCCGGTTGCTGCCCGAATTCCGGCTGGTAGGCGGCCTGGCGCTCGCCGTCACCACAGCCGCCGAGGAGGAAGAAGACCGTCATCAGGAACAGTGCGCGCGGCATGGCGTTATTGGCCTTACTGAGCATCGCCATAGGAACGTAGGATGTGGTGAGCGCAGCGAACCGCATCATGCCGCGTGAGTCCGGTTGTGGCGGTTCGCTGCGCTCACCACATCCTACGATGCCAAGCTGCGGTTTCATGCTACGGGGCGGCTCAAAAAGAGCCATGTCCAGTTACTGAGCATCGCCATAGCGCTCCGCGATGTCCACGAATTCGTCGAAAACAGCCAGAAAAGCATCCACCACGTCAGGATCGAAATGGCGCCCACGTTCAGCGACGATGATCCCGCGCGCCTGCTCATAAGGCATCGGCGGCTTGTAGACGCGGCGCGAGATGAGGGCGTCAAAGACATCGGCCAGCGCCATGAGGCGGGCGGGAATCGGAATGGCATCGCCGGCCAGCCCGTCCGGGTAGCCGCTGCCGTCCCATTTCTCGTGGTGCCAATGGGCGATCTCCTTGGCGATGGTGAGAAACGCCACCGGCTTGATCGCATCGCGTTCCGCCAACTCGATTGCCTCGGACCCCAGGCGGGCATGCGTCTTCATGATGACCCACTCCTCCGCCGTGAGCTTTCCCGGCTTCAGCAGGATGTGGTCGGGAATGCCGACCTTGCCGATGTCATGCAGCGGCGCGGACTTGGCCAACTGGTCGATGTAGTCGCCGGTCAGCAGCACGGAAAAATGGGGATGCGTCCGCAAGTGGAGCGCCAGCGCCCGCACATAGGATTGGGTGCGGTGGATGTGGTTGCCGGTTTCCGGGTCGCGCGTCTCCGCCAGCCGCGCCAGCGCATGAATGCTGACATCCTGGATCAGCAGGATTTCACTCAGCCGCGCCGCCACTTCGGCTTCCAGTACCTCGTTCTTGTTTATCAGCCAGTCGCGCGCCTCTTTCAGTTCCAGTTGCGCCTTCACCCGCGCCAGCACGATGGGCGGCCGAATCGGCTTGGTGATGTAGTCCACGGCCCCCAGATCGAACCCGCGTTGTTCCTCTTCCATGGCGGTCATCGCGGTCACGAAAATGACCGGCACATCAGCGGTGGCGGGGTTTGCCTTGAGTCGGGCAAGGACGCCGTAGCCATCCATGTCCGGCATCATCACATCGAGCAGAATCAGGTCCGGGCTCGGCTCCGACAGCGCCAGGCGCAACGCACGCGGCCCGGAATTGGCCACCAGCACCCGATACGAAGGCGCCAGAAGCTCGGCCAGGACGGTCAGGTTCTCCGGTGTGTCATCCACCACCAGCAACGTGGCGATCCCCGGGGCGCCGCTTGGGTGGGTGATCGGCTTGGAGGTCATGGCGAAATAGTGGGTTCAGGTTCCCGAGTTATCGGCCGAACCGCGTTTTTATTTAGCGTGAAACAACCACGCCTCTGTAGCGCAGGCGTCCCGCCTGCATTCAGCGCCAAGAGCAGGCGAGGACGCCTGCGCTACAGCCATGTAGGGCCGTAGGTCGGAAAAGCCGGCGTCTTCATGCCGGCGCCTTCCGACAACCCTGCGGCGGAAGGCGCGATAAGGCCGCTTGAGCGAAGCCGTTGCGCTTCAGCGCTTACGGATTCGGCCTCCCCCTTGCGGGGATTCCGCCCTACTCGCGGGTAGTTGACCTGGCCGGTATGGCAGGCGGCGCAGGTCTGGCCGGGATATTTCGTGCCCTTGTACCTCCCGGGGGAAACCCGACGCCTACTCCGCCAGCTTGCGATACAAGGTCCGCTCGCTGATGCCCAGTCTTCGCGCCAGTTCCTTGCGGTCGCCGTCGAGTTGCGTCAGCGCCTGGCGCACATAGCGGCGTTCAGCCTGATCCAAGGGAAGAATCGATTCCCGCGTCGGCAGCGGCTCGGCGCGCGGGAGATCGAGCGCATCGGCCAGGCTGAGCACGTCGCCGTCGGCCATCAGCATGGCGCGTTCCAGCAGGTTTCTGAGTTCCCGGATGTTGCCGGGGAAGTCGTGCTCCGTGAGCTGTTTCCGGGAGGCTTCGTCCAGGCGTAGCGGCCGTTCCGGCGCCAGGCGGGCGAGCAGATGTTCGACCAGCAGCGGCAAATCCTCACGCCGCTCGCGCAGGGCGGGGAGGTGAATGGGGAAGGCGGCGAGGCGGTAGTAGAGATCGCGGCGGAAACGGCCGTCTTCCACCATCGCCATCAGGTCGCGGTGAGTGGCGCATACCAGGCGGAAATCGGCGCGCAGGATTTCGACACCGCCGACGCGGCGGTAAGTGCCGCTTTCCAGCAGGCGCAGCAGCTTGACCTGCAAATGCAGCGGGATGTCGCCCAGTTCGTCGAGAAACAGGGTGCCGCCGGCCGCCGCTTCGACCAGCCCGGTCTTGCGCTGGCCGGCGCCGGTGAACGCGCCTTTCTCGTAGCCGAATAATTCCGACTCGAACAGACTTTCGGTCATGCCGGAGCAATCCACCGGCACGAAAGGCTGCTCACGCCGTGCGCTGTGCGCATGCACGGCCTGGGCGGCGAGCTCCTTGCCGGCGCCGGATTCGCCCAGCAGCAGCACCGGCGTCATGGCCGGCGCGACCCGGTTGATCAGGTCGAGCATGCGGGTAAAGGCGGGCGAGTGGCCGACCATGCCGAGCGCACCCGGCTGCCGGCTGGCTTCGCGCAGATGCCGCATGGTTTCCACGAAATAAGCGATCTTGCCGCCCGCGCCGGGTATCGGCACCAGTTCCACATCGACATATTCCTGGCCGCGCGGGGTGTGATGCAGGTGCAGCACCCGGCTGGCCTGGTGCGTCTTCAGCGCGGTCTGGCGCGGGCAGGATTCGCCGCACTGGTCGCACGGTTTGTCGTAGTGATGCGAAATCTCATAGCAGGTGCGCCCGATGATGTCGCCGGGATCGCCGTAAGTGTGCCGATAAGCGGCATTGGCATAGAGGATGCGGTAATCCGGGTCGACCAGAATGCGTGGCTCGGGCAGAGACTCAAGCAGGGCCAGCAATTCGCTGGGGGGGGCGGAAGGGTTGCTGGGCGCACTCATGCCATTTCTGTCCGGAACGGCTGTCAATGTTGGCAAACTAACACCGATTGAAGGGAGCTATCGTCATCGCCACCATAAATATCTTCAATTGAATCAGCCCGGTACACATTCCTGTTTACAACCCATAAAGATGGCCCGTTGCTTGCTTACATTCCACTCAACCTGCCCCCATGTCGTCGGGGATATTTCTTGAAGGAGAACCACCATGAAAATCGCCGTTACCAGCCAGAACCGCACGACTGTCACCGACCATGCCGGGCAATGCCGAAAATTCTGGATATTCGAAACCGAATACGCCGATGTGGTGGAAAAACACCTGGTCGAACTGCCGGTACGGCAGCGTCGCCAAGGCGCCCTCTCCCACCCGCTGGACGACGTCAACGTGCTGATCACCGGCGGCATGGCCAGCGCCTTTCGCTACCACCTGAAGCAGCGGGGCATCCAGGCCGTGTCCACGCTGGAAAGTGACCCCGAGCGCGCGGTGGCGGCGTGGCTCAACGGCACCCTGGACGAATTGCCGCCGCTCAACCATATCGGGCAGTGCGGCCACTGAGCCAACACCTTGGCGCCGACGGAAGCCGGAACGACGCCGGAGGCCCACTTGTAGCGCAGGCGTCCCGCCTGCTTCGTAGGGCTGGTCAGAAGGACGAAGCAGGCGGGACGCCTGCGCTACATCCGGCTTCGGCTAATGGGCAACTTTGGTTTATTCGGAGCCGACTCAGACAACGCGACGGCCAGCTCAGGCTGGCACAATCCGGCGACCCTATCGCCGATCCTGGAGTCTCATGAACGCGCCACCCCACATCGTCATCCTCGGTGCCGGTTTTGCCGCGCTCACCGCCGTGCGCGAACTGCACCGCCGCGCGCCGCAGGCCCGCCTCACCCTGGTCGCGCCCAAGGCCGAGTTCGTCTATCTGCCCAGCCTGATCTGGATTCCTTCCGGGTTGCGCAAGGGGTGCGATCTGATTCTGCCGCTGGCCCGTTTCCTGAAAGACCACCGCGTCGAGTTCATCGCCGGCCGCGTCACCGGTTTGAGCGAGGGCGGCCGCACCGTGCTGACCGACCAGGGGACAGTGGCAAACGATGCGCTGCTCATCGCCACCGGCGGGCGCTTCATAAAGAAGCTGCCGGGCATCGAACATGCACTGACTTTGTGCGAAGGCGTGGCCTCGGCGGAAGCCATCCGCGACCGTGTCGATGCCATGGGCAGCGGGCGCATTGCCCTGGGTTTCGGCGGCAACCCCAACGAGCCTTCCGCCATGCGTGGCGGCCCCATGTTCGAACTCCTGTTCGGCCTGGACACCCACCTGCGCCGACAGGGCAAGCGCGACCGGATCGGGCTGACCTTCTTCAATGCCGCCGCCGAGCCGGGCAAGCGCCTGGGCGAGAAGGCGGTATCCGGCCTGTTGTCGGAAATGGCAAAGCGCCGCATCGACACCCACCTCGGCCACAAGCCGCTGGGCTTCTCGGAGAAGGGCGTGGATACCGAAGGCGGCCACATCAACGCCGACCTGATCCTGTTCATGCCCGGCCTCACCGGCCCGTCCTGGGCAGCGGATGCGGGCCTGCCGCTGTCGCCCGGTGGCTTCTTCAAGGGCGACAGATTCTGCCGGGTGGAAGGCGCGGACAAGGTATTCGTGGCCGGCGACGCCGGCAGTTTCCCCGGCCCGGACTGGATGCCGAAGCAGGCGCACATGGCCGACCTGCAAGCGCAAGCGGCGGCGAAAAACCTGCTCCTGGCGCTGGACGGCAAAGAACCGACGGCCCGTTTCAAGGTGGAACTGATCTGCATCGTCGATACCCTGGATGCCGGAATCCTGGTCTACCGCGATGAAAAACGCTCGCTGCTGTTCCCCTCGCTCAAGCTGTTCCATTGGGCGAAACGCTATTTCGAGCGGCATTACCTGCGGGCGTTTCGGGAGTGAGCCATTCAGCGTTGCTTCGCATGACTTATTGTTAATACAATAAGCACGCGTAGTACGCGTAGGGCGGATGAGCCGGCGTCTTCTTGCCGGCGTTATCCGCCGAATGCCAAACATTCGGCGGAAGGCGCGATAAAGCCGCTTTTCCGCCCTACGCGTGCTATTCAACGTGGTTTTCGTGGATCGGCCCGAGGGTCGCCGCATCATCAGCCTGAGAAAGGCCAATCTACGTGAGGTGAAACGCTATGCCGAAACTTAAACCGGGAACCATTTTGCCGACGCTGGAAGAAGACGCGATCATTACCGCTGCCGCCAACGCCGACCCCGACTCACGTCCCTTGAACGAGGCGCAATGGCAAGCGGTGAAGTCATTGGCGCGTATCGGCCGCCCCAAGGCCGCTGTAACCAAGGTGCCAACCACCATTCGCTTCGATCCTGACGTCCTGGCTGCATTGAAAGCCACCGGCGCGGGCTGGCAGACCCGCGTCAACGAGGCCATGCGCGACTGGGTCAACACCCATAAACCGGTGTAACACGATGACCCTCCCAACCCATTACGAACGCATCGGCGGCGAAGCCACGGTGCAACAACTGGTGACCCGCTTCTACGACCACATGGACGAGTTGCCGGAAACCTATGGCATCCGCAAGCTGCACGCGGAAGACCTGTCCGGCTCGCGCCAGAAGCTGTTTGATTTCCTGACCGGTTGGCTGGGTGGGCCGCAGTTGTATGTCGAGAAGCACGGCCATCCCATGCTGCGCCGGCGCCATCTCCCCTTTACCATCGGCGACGCGGAGCGCGACCAGTGGATGCACTGCATGCAATTGGCGCTGGACGAGGTGGTGGAAGATGCCAAACTGCGCGCCGAGCTTTATCAGGCCTTCGTCAAGGTGGCCGACCATATGCGCAACCAGTCCCAATAACCCCACCCACCAAAGGACATCCATGTACGCCCATACCGTTGAACTCGCTCTGCCCATCGACCAAGCCATCGAAAAACTCAAAGCCACGCTGGCCGAAGCCAAGATGGGGGTGATCTCCGAAGTCGATGTCCAGGCCGTCATGAAAGCCAAGATAAACCATGACATCCCCCCCTACCGCCTGCTCGGCGTGTGCGCGCCCGGCATCGCCAAGCGCGTGCTGGAAGCCGACCGCGATGCCGGCGCCCTGTTGCCTTGCGGCTGCTGCGTGTACGAAATCGCGCCGGGGGTCACCCGCATCGCCCTGCAAGACCCCGGCGTAATCGCCGCTTCCGCCGGGCATCCGGACATCAGCGCGGCGATGGCGGAAGCCCAGACCCATCTGACCGGCGTTCTCGCGAAACTGCGCGCCTAAAGCACGGTCAACCGGCGCCGCGCCGCTTATCCAAGTTCCCCAAGGAGACACCATGAAAAAAATTGCCCTTGCTTTGCCGCTGTTGCTGCTCGCCGGCTGCGCCGGTACTCCGAATACCGAAAAACAAGCGGCTCTCACCGACTCCGCACGACAGACCGCCGCTGGCCTGCTGCAAACACTGGGCGGTGAACTGAAAGCCGCGATGACCGCCGATGGCCCTGCCGCAGCCATTGGCGTATGCAAGGAAAGGGCGCCCAAGATCGCCGCCGAAGCCGCGCAGAAGACCGGTTTCTCGATCAAGCGGGCCAGCCCGAAGAACCGCAATCCCAAAGCCGTGCCCGATGCCTGGGAAAGCGAAGCCTTGGCCAGCCTGGAAAAACGCCTGGCAGCCGGTGAGAAGCCGGAAACCCTGGATATGTCCGCCGTCGTCGATACGCCCGAAGGCAAGCTATTCCGCTACGCCAAGGCACTGCCGACCCAGGCGGTCTGCCTGAACTGCCATGGCGACCCGGACAAACTCTCACCCGAGGTGAAAGCCAAACTGGCCATCGAATACCCCAACGACAAGGCCGTGGGCTACAGCGCCGGCATGATTCGCGGCGTACTTTCCATGAAGAAGGCGATGTAGTTCCACCCCCTGTAGGTTGGGCAAAGCGCAGCGTGCCCAACGTCTCACTCGGAATGTTGGGCACGCTGCGCTTTGCCCAACCTACGCCCCTCCCTCTGGCTCTCCCATGACCGCACCCGCCCGCCTACAACACTTCCCAATCGCCTGGTTTGCCATGATCATGGGCCTCAGCGGCCTCACCATCGCCTGGCTGCGTGCCGAGGAAATTCTTTCTCTGCCGGTTTCCATCAGCCCCTGGCTGCGGCTACTGAGCACGGGCCTGTTCGCCCTGCTGGCGGTGCTTTACACCGTCAAGGTCGTGAAGTACCGCGCGGAGACGGCGGCGGAGTGGGCGCATCCGGTGAAGATGAACTTCGTGCCGACGGTGAGCATCGCGCTGATTCTCCTGTCCATCGCCTGGCTGCCGCTCAGCGCGCCCTATTCCAAGCTGCTCTGGCTGGCCGGCACGGCCTTGCATCTGGTGCTCACGCTGCACGTCATCACGCAATGGATGCACCACACCAAGTTCGAAGTCGCCCACCTCAACCCGGCCTGGTTCATTCCCGTGGTGGGCAACATCCTGGTGCCCATCGCCGGCGTGGAACACGCACCCGTCGAAATCTCCTGGTTCTTCTTCAGCATCGGCCTCACTTTCTGGCCGCTGTTGCTGACGATCATCTTCAACCGGGTGATCTTCCACGGCAGCCTGCCGGAACGCCTGATGCCGACGCTGTTCATCCTGATCGCGCCGCCGGCCGTGGGATTCCTGTCGTATGTAAAGCTGACCGGCGAGGTCGATGCCTTCGCCCGCATCCTGTATTACGCCGCGCTGTTCTTCACCATCCTGCTGATCGCCCAATTGTGCTGGTTCACCCGGCTCAAGTTCTTCCTCTCCTGGTGGGCCTACTCCTTCCCGCTGGCGGCCATCACCATCGCCACCCTGGCCATGTTCAAGCACACCGGCGACCCGATGTTCCTGCGCCTGTCCGGCATCCTCCTGGCCATCGCCACGGTAGTCATCACGGCACTGCTCGTCCGCACCGGCATCGCCGTGGCGCGCCGGGAGATCTGTCTGGCGGAGTAAGCCAGCCACAGCACGCTTCAACCAGCACGAGGAGGTCTTCGTGATCGTTCCAGGAACCTGTCGAATCGCTGCAACCCTGCTCGCCCTGGCCCTGGCGAGCGGGTCTGCCCACGCGGAAATCCACAAATGCAGCCAGGGAGAACGCATCGTTTACCAGTCATCGCCCTGCCCCCCCGGCAGCCAATCGCTGACCCTGCCTGAGGCGCTTCCCCCGCCCAGTGCCTACACGGTCGAGGAGGCACGCAGCCGCGCGAAGAACGACATCGCCGAGGCCGAGGCGCTCCGAAAACGTGACGAAAAATCAGCCGCGACGCGAGAAAAAGCACGCGCCGCCGCCAGCAAACAGGAAACCGACTGCACTCGCCTGCTGGACAAGATCAACCAGGCGGAAGCGAAGGCGGAACCGAGCAAGCAGCAGAAAAAAACCCTGAAAAGCGACCAGCGCAAATACCGCAAGGAATGCGGGGCGCTTTGAACCGGCAACTCGGGAGCTATCGCCTATCGTTTCTTCCCACAAGGGAAACCGTCTCCCAGCATCCTGTGCAGCGCCTCCCTTGCCCCCGCGTTTGGCGTCCCAGGCGGTGCTCCGAGAAAGCCATTGAGGGCGTTGTGGCACATCACCGAGAGCACCTGGACCGCTCCGCGCCCTGGCACATTTTCAGGATGGAGAACGGCCATTCACCCCCGGCCAATGATCCGGTCCCGACCTTTTGCCCAGTGCGCTCCATGGTGGCGAGTACGACACCGTATGTCGCGCACATCGAGATAATCCTCTCCTCGCTTCGGAACACGGCTACCTGCCCCGCGATAGTCGCTTTCGGGTAGCCAGACATCCCAACAACCTGGAGACCCAAGTCATGTGCGGCTACTGCATCGAATACAACACCTTCACCGCGATTTACAACGCCCATTCCGGGCAATCCACAAACCTTGACCCGAACGGCATCGAGCTAATCGGCTATCTCCAGGACTTGCCGGACGTTCAATCCATCCTGGCCAACCTCCCCGCCGACATGGCGGACGATGGCACCCTGTCCAGCATCATCGCCTGCCGTGGCCTGGAAATTCTGATGGCGCAAGGATTCGATTCCGCCGCCTATCAGTCGCTTCTGAAAACACCGGCCTACCTCTCCGCCCTGGAAGTATTCACCAGCGCGGGAGACGCGGAAAACCCATTGCCGGCAGACCCACGCTTTGATCTCTCCGCAGCGTACTGGGTGTGGGACAAATCGACCTATTTCGAACCCGGTTATCTGGACCGGCAACTTCGGCTATGGACGCTCCCAGACGCCATGTCGCTGCTCAAGCAGTACGTGGACTTCCGCCTGCAAGGCATCGGCCTGCATCGCAACGATCTTGAGGAACGAATGCGGCAGACCGGCGTGTTTGACCCCATCGAGGACATCACGGCGGATGACCGCGAGGCGTTTGACGCCCACTTTCCCGCCTTCTGGTGTGCGCTGCATTGGCTGGCAATGCAGCCGGAAGGGGCTCCGTGCCTGTGGGAGGTGATTAGCCATGAACCGATCGGGGTTCCCGAGTTTGCAGGACTGGATCTCTGGTTTCAGCGCCGCGCGGCCCTGCTTGCTTACGACCGCTTTGGCTTCGTTCCCTTCCTGAAAGACCTCTCCCCGGTGCGGACAGAGTTGTTCCAGTTCATCGGCCTCATGCGCCAGATTACTAGCGAGGAACGGGCCAGTCTGCTCGAAGCGCTGCAACAGCTTGAAGCCCCCGAGCCTAAAGGCATGTACTTCAACCTACGGCAATGGCTGGAGACTGGCGACCTGCAACTTTCCTGACGTGCATGGCGGCCAGGCCGCCCCGAATGATGAAACCGGGCGCACCTGTAGCGCAGGCGTCCCCGGATCGCGTCCGGGGCAGGCTCTCGCCTGCTCTTGGCGCTGAATGCAGGCGGGCCCGCAAGGGATACCGTCCACGGCGCTATCGGCGCCGTGGACATAACGCCTGCGCTACAAGGGCGAGCTTGTTTCAAGCCAAGCTGTTCGTCGAGGCCCGGAAAGGGCAAGGCATCACGGTTCCTCGCGATACGCCGCCGCCGCGTTTTCCAGGGTTTCCGCAATCGCCGCGCGCAATTCGGCGGGTTCGACCACGATGACCTCGTCGCCCTGGCTCAGCAGCCACCAGCGCAATTGCCAAGAATCCAGGACGCTCGCGGAGAGGTAGTGAACGCCTTCCACCAACTCCAGGGACTGGTCCGCCGCCAGCGGGGTTTCTTCCAGCACGCGGGCGAGCGACTCGGAAACCCAGGCCTCCAGGCGCAAGGTCTGGCCATTGCCGAACTGGAGCGCGCCCTCGGCGATGTAGGCGTCCAAGTCAAACCCCGGCGGCCGCGCCACAGGCTCGCCGGTGCGGCTGGCCTGGGTGAAGCGATGCAGGGCGTAGGTGCGCGGGTCCGTATAGCCAAAGGCGGTCGCCACCAGATACAGGGTCACGCCGCGCGCCACCAGGCCGAGCGGATGCAGACGTTGGGGCGAAGCCAGCGCCGCGCCCAGGCCACGGTATTCGACCTCCAGTTGCTCGTCGTGGAACAGGGCCTCCTGCACGGTTTCCAGAATGGCATGGTCGATGGCCGGCGGCAGCAGCGGCAGGGTAGGCGGCACGGAGCGCACCTTGTTCGCCCAACTCGCCGTCGCGTTGCCCGACTCCAGCGCCGCCAGTTTGTTGTCCGCCTGAGCGAAGCGCTGCTCCAGCGCGCGTAGCGCGGAAGGTGGCAACAAGGGGCTGACCATGTCCCGCGCCAGTTTCAAACTCAATGCTTCCGCCAGAGTCAATCCGGGAATATCGAGTTGGGTATTTGGAGCCCAACGCCAGCCGTGAGGAATGCTCTTATCGTTGCATTCCAGAGGGAAGATTTCCCGCAATAATTGCAAATCACGTTCTATTGTGCGCTTGCAGACTTTAAAGCCTTGGGCATTCAAAGTTTCGGCCAATTCCCGCATCGAGCGACCCGATCCGTGGGAGGGGAGGAGGCGCAATAATTCCCAGTGACGGGCGAGGGTGTGGCGGGGAGTATCGGAGGGCATTGTTTTTAGCAAAGTAGGATGGGTTGAGCGTGAGCGAAACCCATCATGACGACGGTGACGTGAAGTTGATGGGTTTCGCTCACGCTCAACCCATCCTACGCGGGCTCGGGCTATCGGAATTTAGTTGGACTTATGAAAATCAATCAGTGCACGTCGAAAGTCCTTATCGCTCCAATTATTCCGAATATAACCGAGCAGGTCTTCTGGGTTGTTTAGAAAACTTTCATCAATTTTCTCTTTGAGAAGATTTGCAAGTTTGTTAACCACACGCTGACCTTTTATTCGTAAAATAATGGTCTCGCAAAAATTTAATGCAAACTCGTTAAAATCCTCGCCCATTTCTGGAACGTGAACGAAGGAGAACCCAGAGGCAAACCGAGTGGCAAAAAACTTGTCATTTGCTCTGCGTTTATCTGCATCAAGTTTTTTTCTGGCGCGGTCGAGGTAGTAGTTATTGCTAATCCCATTGGCGCCATGCTCAAGGAACTCATGTACAACATTGGGCTTGAGTTGTTGAGCAAATTGCTGTAGCAGATGTTCGTATTCAGAGAGCCAGCTTTCTTGCGATGTCCCGGATATTATTGCATCCAGTGTTTTTTCACGCGCAGACTTGTTGGGTGTCGTGAATTCTTCATTCAATTCAAGATAGCAATCACTACTTGTCCAATAGCCGTAATTTGTTTCAATGAAGTATTTTCCACGCCACGGCATCTGGCGCTCGTCATCTGTGTCGGAAATAACTTCAACGTAGGATCTGCTAAATAATTTACTGTCTTGATCTTGACCGAAACCGTATTTTGTCAAAGCGCTTTCCAGTTCGCCTTTTGGTAAAGGCTTTTTTAGGGGCAGGCTTATCTTGCCAAAGTTCTGATCCGCTTTGTATTGATGGCATAGCCGCCCCCGCCGTAACCATGCATCGAAACTAGATGCTTCATCATTGACAAAACGAACTGCTGGCAGAGATATAGATGTGTTGCGCGCTATCGTAAATTCACATTCATTTGGTACCTTGGTGCCAGGTTTTCCTGCCTTGAGTTGCTCAATGTAGTTTTCAACACCACTCACATCTCGCTGATTGATGTCAGCAAAGTCAATATTCATGTAGGTTTCTGAATTGGAGCCAAATCCGCCCATGCTAGCATTTGCAGACCCAAGAAGCAGATAACGTTTTGTGTAAGTGTTTTCGTAGTTACGAATGTGAAAATAATAAATCTTTGCATGAACCAGGCCGCAGGGATCAATAGCAGCAACGCGACGTACAATTGGAGCGGGTTGTCGAACACCGCGACCAGAAGGGAATGCATCTTTAATTGCATCTACTCGGAAGATGTCCCAACCATCATCAATGATAAATGTAACAGTAGGACCAGTGGTCGGTGTTAATTTTTGCAGGCCGTGATTAATTAGTTTGTCAACAAAGTGATGGCTTGGATATGGACCGACTATGAGCACATCCTCCAAGTAGTAATTATCGCCAAGAATAGATTTAAGGTACGCTGATATATTCATTAACAATTCTCCTTACAGGTTTTTAATTTGCAAAACTTTATGAAACCCTGACGATAACGATAAGGAACGATAAGGGGCCAGGTTCGAATGGCACTTACATAAGCCCAGGCAACGCCAAATTGCGCTTGCAAGCCATTGAAACCATGAAGAAAGCTGGCGACCTGGCAAACTGTAGGTCCTACCCAAACAGCGGCCTTTGTGGCCGCCAGCCGACATGCACAGTACCCATGAAACCCGGACGTATCAACAGCGCCGAGTCGGTCATCATGCTAACCAGCTGCACGCCTATGACTTCTTCAATCTACTGACTGGCGACGCCCTTCTGGAACAGGTGGACCGACACCTGCCGCCGCATCGTGAGCGGCTATATCCGCCCATTGAAACGTTGTCGCTATTCATGGCGCAGGCGCTGAACCCGGATCGCTCCTGCCAACATGCGGTCAATCGGTACGCGGTGGACCGCATCGCCAACGGATTGGAACCTTGCAGTACCCACACGGGTGGCTATTGCAGGGCTCGTCAGCGCTTGCCGCTGGGAATGATCCGTTCCTTGGCCCAGGAAACCGGACAGCACATCGCCCGACAAGCCCAGCCACATTGGCTGTGGCGAGGTCTGTCGGTCAAATTGGTTGATGGCACCACCGTCACGATGCCGGATACGCCGGAGAATCAGGCCGAATATCCCCAACAAAGCAATCAAAAACCCGGTTTGGGTTTCCCGATTGCCCGCTGGGTTGGCTTGCTGTGCGCGACCACGGGCGCGGTGCTGGATGCGGCAATCGGCCCGTACTCCGGCAAGACCGGCAGCGAACACGCGTTGTTTCGCGAACTGCTGGGCAGCATCGCGGCGGGCGACTTGATTCTGGCGGATCGCTATTACTGTGCGTACTTCGTCATCGCCTTGCTCCAGCTCCAAGGCGCGGATGTGCTGTTCCAGCAGCATCAAAGGCGCTCTACCGACTTCAGCAAAGGCCGCCGACTCGGCAGTGGGGATCATGTCGTGTTCTGGCCCAAACCGAAGATTTGTCC
>JAUYFG010000147.1 GCA_030690985.1 Pseudomonadota bacterium | reverse complement strand
GGACTTCAGCAGCAAGGACGGATCGGGGAAGGGGGCGCTCGCCATCCCCTTCTTATACCGTTCAGCATGGCGCTTGTCCAGCAACCTCGCTTAACCCGTTGTGTCACTTATGGATTTGGGATGGGGCAAATTAGCCCTGATTCTCTCAGATCGCGGAAGACTTCTCGGCGCGAGCCACGAAGTACTTCGCCACCGCATCCTGGGGGAAGGCGTCGAGTAGCGCGCGATACAGGGCCAGGGCTTCGTCCTGCCTGCCGGCCTGCCAGGCGGCGAAGGCGGGCAGGGTGAGTTGAACCAGATGGCGTTGTTCCGCTGTGGCATTGACGCCGGCCGCTTCGGCTTCCGGGCCGATGGCGGCAAGCAGTTCGTAGACGATCAGTTCGCCGCGCCGCCCCTTGACGCTGACATGGTCGAGCGGTCGCATCAGCATGCGCTCGCCGGCTTCCCGGAATACCGAGTGGCTGACGCAGATACGGGTGCCGTAGCGCTTGTTGAGGGTTTCCAGATGCGCGGCGATGTTCACGCCATCGCCCATCACGGTGTAAGAGAGCCGCTCCGCCGAGCCGATGTTGCCGACCAGCACGGCGTCGGTATGCAGGCCGATGCGGAAGGAGGTGGGTTGCTTGCCTTCCCTGATCCAGGCTTCGTTCACCGCGCACATGGCCTGTTGCGCCTTCAGCGCGGTGAGGCAGGCGTGGTAGGCATGGTCGTCGTCGGGCATCGGCGCGCCCCAGAAGGCCATGACGGCGTCGCCGATGTATTTGTCCAGGGTGCCGTGGTGGGCGTCGATGACCCGGGTGACGGTGTCCAGGTGTACGGACACGCGGCTCATCAGTTCGCGCGTCGGCGTGGTTTCCGCCAGCGCCGAGAAGCCGTCCATGTCGGTGAACATGATGGTGAGGTAGCGGCTGTGGCCGCCCACTTCCAGGGCAAGGCCGCTGGACAGGAGTTGTTGCACCAGGGTACGCGGCACGAAGGTGGTGAAGGCGCGGATGGTCGATTTCATCGCCTGGGTGGCATCGACCAGTTGCCGGATCTCGCGGATGTGGGAGCGGATGGCGAGGTCGTCCTTGAGTTCAAGCGCCTTGATCTTGACGGTTTCCTCGATCACGGCGGCGATCGGCCGGGTCAGGAAGCGCGACAGGAAGGCCACCAGCACCAGGCCCAGGAGTAGCAGGGCGGCGGAGAGCGCCAGCAGGATCTGGTTGGTGCGTTGCAGTTCGCCGACGAAATCCTCCTGCGGGGCCAGGGTGAGGATCATCCAGTCCTTGCCCAGGGCCGGCGGGAAGGCATGAAAGGAGGCCAGCCAGGGGGTGCCGGTCGCCGGCTCGTCGAACGCCAGGCGGCTGCCCTCGCCGGCGCGATAGCGGCGTACCGCCTCCTTGAGTGCCGGGTTGCCCAGTTCATCGGCTGAGGACAGGCGCACATTCTTGCCATCGATGCGTAATGCTTTATCCATGTCCGGGTGTGCCACCACCTGGTTTTTCTCATCCAGAATCATGGTGACGCCGCGCTCGCCGATCTGGTGGCTGGAGAGGAACAGGGAAAGATTGTCGAGGGCGATGTCGGCGGCGATCACGCCGAAGCGTTTGCCGCCCACCGTGATGGGCGCGGAAATGGAAATGCCGGGGCGCCCGGAACTGCCGAAGATGGTCACGTCGGAGGTGACCAGGTCGTCCTTCTCCCAGGCGGCCTTGTAGAACGGCTGTTCGCGCGGGTCGAAGCGGCTGACGCTCTCCTCGGTCTTGAGCACGGTATCCAGGTCGCTCAGGTATTCGTAGCGATCCACCCGGGTGGCGCCGCGCCGGCTGACCTGGCGGCGCACATAGAGGGCGTCGACGGGCGGCCTGGCGTCGTTGGGGCCGAAGTGCTCGATGCCGTCGGGCAGGCGGATGAGCTGGAAATGATCGCCATCCCGTTCGAAGCCGACATAGACGCTGTAAACCTGCGGGTTCAGTTCCAGGAGGCGGAAGAAATAGCGCTGGAATTCCAGGCGGCGCATGGCCTCGGGGTGGCTGCTGCCCAGGGTGGCGGAGGCATTCACGGCACGGGCGATGGGCAGCAGGCCGGCGGCGACGTCGGAGAGGATGGTTTCGGAGGTGCTGTCGAGCAGGTCGTGCGCGGTCTTGATGGTGAGCCGCGAATTGACCCGGTAGATGCTGGTGGCGACGATCGCCACGATCAGGAAGATCAGGGTACCGAACGAGAACGTGACGCCTTTTCTCAGGCTGATGCCGTTGGGAAATAGCCGTTGCATTGCTGTGTGACCCCGCTAATCCTTGGTATTACTTTCGACTGGGCCAAGCCACGTAGCCCGGATGCAGCGTAGCGGAATCCGGGAGCTTACGTGACCACCTTCTTCCCCGGATTCCGCTGCGCTGCATCCGGGCTACGCTACTGGGCCAGGCCAAACAAGCCTGACAACGCGGCGCAGTGTACCCGATATGAATTATCGAGATGCGGGTCTTGATTTATAGGGCTTTGATTTTGATGATGTTTTTGTTTATTTGTAGAGCCTTGTAGGGCCGACAAGGATGTCGGCCCTACAAGTTCCCCCACAGCCAGGCCGCGCCGCGCACGTCGCTGGCGTCAGCGAAAGACGCAGGCGAGACGCCTGCGCTATACAGCCCACAACCAGACCTCGCCGCGCACGCCGCTGGTGTCTGTAGCGCAGGCGTCTCGCCTGCGAAGTTCGAAACCCACAGCCAGGCCGCGCCGCGTACACCTCCGGAGTCGCCATGTAACGGGGGCAGCAGACGGGTCGCCACCTGATCCGAGAAAACATACCGGCCCCACAAGCGCGGCACGTTTTCGTAAAAGCGGCTGATGTTGGAGAGGCCGCCGCCGAGGACGATGACATCCGGGTCGAGCACATTGATGACCTGGGCCAGGCCGCGCGCCAGGCGGTCTTCGTAGCGTTGCAGCGCCGCCTGGCAGTCGTTGTCGCCCAGGGTGGCGATTTCATCGGCGCCCAGGCTGCGGCCCGTGTGCTCGAACAGATCGCGGGCCAGCCCCGGCCCGGACAGCCAGGTTTCGATGCAGCCGTGTTTGCCGCAATAACAGGCGGGGCCGGGGCGTTCGTCGTCATTCGGCCAGGGCAGGGGGTTATGGCCCCACTCGCCGGCGATGCCATTGGCGCCGGTCAACACCTGGCCGCGCACCACCACGCCGGCGCCGCAGCCGGTGCCGAGGATGACCCCGAACACCACCTCGGCGCCCGCCGCCGCGCCGTCCACCGCTTCGGAAAGCGCGAAGCAGTTGGCATCGTTGGCCAGGCGCACCTCGCGTTGCAACAAGGTTTCCAGATCGCGGCGCAGGGGTTGGCCGATCAGACAGGTGGAGTTGGCGTTCTTGATCAGGCCGCTCACCCGTGATTCCGCGCCAGGCATGCCGACGCCGACCGTGGCCCGCGCGCCCAGCGTTTTTTCCGCCTCCGCCACCAGCGCCGCCACGCTGTCCAGCGTGGCGGAATAATCGCCCTGGGGCGTGGCGACACGGCGGCGCAGCAGTTCATGGCCGCTCGTGTCGAAGGCGGCGATTTCGATTTTCGTGCCGCCGAGGTCGATACCGATGCGCAGCATGGTGAGGCGTCAGGTGGGGCTCAGGCGGCGTGTAGTTCTTCGCGAAGAATTCGCCGCAGTGAATCCGCCGAAACCGGCGCCGATTCCGGTGCCAGGGCAGAGCGCAAGGCCTCGTTGATCAGGGTCTGGTAACCCTTGCCTTCACTGGCCGCACGTTCGCGAAAGCTCGCAAGAATCTCGTCGTCCAGATAAATGGTGATGCGGGTCTTGCCGGTGGGCTCCACTACCGGGCCGCGTTTGGCGCCTGAGAAATCGTATTGTTTTTTCATTTTCCAACCCTCTTCGTAACCCATGTTTAACGCCCCCCCAAGAAACAGTGGTGTAGGTCGGAAAAGCCGGCGGCTTCATGTCGGCGCCTTCCGACAATCCCGGCGGAAGGCGCGATAAGGCCGCTTTTTCGCCCTACGGGGCTGGGGGCTATGAGGACGCTCACCGTTTGGGTGAATCCGCATGGCGGCCGTAGGAGCGGGCTTGCCCGCGATTGGCGGCGGCTATCGCGGGCAAGCCCGCTCCTACGACGCGTTCAATTGCTGTTTCCAGGATTATTCCGCCGCCTCCGGCTTGCCGAACAGATAGCCCTGTCCGCGCCGGCAGCCGAGGGCGGCGAGGAAGGCTTGTTGTTCGCGGGTTTCCACGCCTTCGGCTACCACGGTGAGTCCCAGCGCCTCGGCCATGCCGATGATCGCGGTGACGATGGCGGCGTCGTCGCTGTCATGCAGGATGTCCATGACGAAACTGCGGTCGATCTTGAGCTTGTGGATGGGCAGGCGCTTCAACTGCGAGAGCGAGGCATAACCGATGCCGAAGTCGTCGAGCGAGAGGCCCACGCCCAGGCCATGCAGTTCGCCCAGGATGTCGATCACGCCCTGCTCGGCCCCCAGCAGGGCGGTTTCGGTGATTTCCAGGTCGATATGGCTGGGTGGCAGGTCGGCCTCGGCGAGCGTCTGGCGCACCGTGTTGACCAGGCCATGCCCATAGAACTGGCGCGCCGAGACGTTGACCGAGACGACCAGTTCGACCCGGCCCTCATCCAGCCAGCGCCGGGTCTGGGCGCAGGCTTCCCGCAAGGCGAAGGCGCCGAAGGCGTGGATCAGGCCGGTTTCTTCCGCCACCGGGATGAACAGGGTGGGCGAGACTTCGCCCAGTTCCGGCGAGTCCCAGCGCATCAGGGCTTCGTAACCGACCAGCCGGCTGCTGTCCATTTCGACGATGGGTTGGTAGACCATGCGCAGTTCGCCGCGCTCCAGGGCGCGGCGCAGGCCCGCCTCCAGGGCGAGGCGGTCACGCGCCTGTTGGTCCATTTCCGCCGAAAAGAAGCGCCAGGTGTGCTTGCCCGCCGCCTTGGCGGCATAGAGGGCGCTGTCGGCGCTACGCAACAGTTTGTCCACGCTGTCGCCATCGTCGGGATAGAGGGCGATGCCGATGCTCGCGCCGACGCTGAGTTCGTGCCCGCCGACGGGGAACGGTTGCTGCAACGACTGGATCACATGTTCGGCCACGGCGATCGCCTGCTGCTGGCCGGCACCTTCGACCAGGAGGGTGAATTCGTCGCCGCCCAGGCGTGAGAGGTTGTCGGTCTGCCGCACCACCTGGCTGAGTTGGGCGGCGACCGCCCGGAGCAATTGGTCGCCGACGGGATGGCCGAGGCTGTCGTTGACCACCTTGAAGTTGTCGAGATCGAAGAACAGCAGGGCGGCGCGGTCGCCACCTCGGGCGGTGCGGGCCAGTACCTGCGCGGTATGGGTTTCGAACAAGGCGCGGTTGGGCAGGCCGGTGAGCACGTCGTAGTGCGCCATATGCACCATGTCGTCCTCGGCCCGGCGCATCGCCCGGCGCAGGCGCGCCATCAGGGCCTGGGCGATGAACAGGGCGAACAAGGCTGCGCCCAGGACCACGGCGATGAAGCCCAGCATGCGCGCGCGGAGCGGTTCCAGGTCCGCGACCAGGTGGATTTCCGCGACCGCCGTGTTTTCCAGATTGAGCGGCATCTGGTACTCGATGCGGTCCAGGCCCAGCCATCCGGCCCAGAACGGCGATGCCTCGCTCGTCCCGGCCTTGTGGTAGCTGGCGAACGGCTTGCCGCCAGGCAGGCGGATCTGGGCGGAGAGAATTTCCGGGGCGAGGCGGAAGGCGGTCAGGTTGTCGCGCGCGGAGTCCGCATCCCGGAATACCACCGCCGCCGCACTGTTGGCGGCGACCAGGCTGGCCTGGGTGGCCAGGCGCTGCTGGAAATCCTCGCGCAGGGTGGCGGTTTCGCTGGAGATCAGCAGCAGCGTGGCAATGCCCAGCGCCAGCGCGGTGGACAGCCAGTTGAGGCGGTCCCAGCCACGCCGGTGCATCGTCTGGGGATTATTCGCCTGGTTCATTCGGATTTCGGATTTCGGATTTCGGATTTCGGATTTCGGATTGCGGATTTCGGATTGCGGATTGCGGATTGCGGATTGCGGATTGCGGGCCGGCGCGCGGCGCGCGCTACTTCACCACGTTGCGCGCCAGGCGCAGCAGTTTGGCGTCCAGGCGCAGCCCGGCCCGCTGCGCCACCGGCAGGTCGATATCGAAATAGACGCGCTCGCCGGCCACGCCGATGCTTACGATGGCGCCCGGCGCCGGGGCGCCGCCATTGGAGATGGTCAGCACCGGCTGGCCGATCAGTTGCGCGATGGCGCGGCCGCGCACGGCATCGCTCATCTCGCCCAGATAAACCATCTGGCAGGTGACCGGATCGTGCATCGGCCGCAGGCGCCTGACCACCAGATTCACGCCCTTCACGGTCTTGCCGGCCAGGCGGGACAGGGTATCCGCCATGGCCTCGTTCTCGGTCAGCACACACAGGTTGAAACTGCCCGCGCGCGGGCTGGCCGCCGGCCACTCGGCGAACAGAGAGAGGTGATAGACCACGGCGGCTTTGACCTCGTTTTCCTCCAGCGCGGCACGGGCGGGGGCCGCCAGGAGGAGGAGAAGAAGGATAAGGGTTGTCGCAATCGCACCTTCGATCCAGGTCTTTCCTGTAGCGCCGGCTTCCAGCCGGCGTCTTTTGCAGGCAGCCGGCTGGAAGCCGGCGCTACACGCAAGCAAAACGCCCCAGAGTGCTGAATAAAGGAAAAATCGCATCAGAGCTGCCAGGCGAGGCGCGCTTCGATGCTGCGCCCCTCTTGGGTGATCGCGGCTTGGGTATGTTCGTCGCCGGCCGGGTCGCTGTAGTGGCGGTCGAAAACGTTGCGGATGCGCAAGGAGAGTTCGCCACGGTTGGCCAGGCGCGGCGCGATCAGGTTGAGATGGGTGACGCTGTAACCGGCAATATCGCCGCCGGCGCTGTCCCGGCGTGGCCCGACGTATTGGCACTCCAGGCCCAGGTTCCAGCCACCCAGCGGCAGGTTGGCGGTGGCCTTGGCGAGCAGGTCGGGGGAGAGGCTGACGCGGCCTTGGCCGTCACGCGAGCGTTGCCGAGCCAGGCTGACGCGGACATGCTCGCCGCTGCTCCAGCGCCGCTCGGCCTGCAAGCCCATACCGCTGGAGTTGAGCGTGCTCTGGTTGGTGAACATGAACAGGCCGTCGGCCGGATCCTCGATCTGGGTGATCGGGTCGTGGATGCGGTACTGGAACAGGGTCCCGGTCAACAGCCAGTCGGATGCGGTTTCGTGTTCGGCGACGAACTCCAGGGTACGGATGCGTTCCGGTTTGAGTCCGGTCGGGTTGAGCTTCTGGCTGGCGCCATTGTCGTGGTAGTGCGACTCGTAGGCGTTGGGCGCGCGGTAGGCGGTGCCGGCCAGGTATTTCAGGGTGGTGCGCGGCGTGGCCCGCTGGATCAGGCCCAGGCGTGGGTTGAAGGCGCCGCCGAAGCTGGAATGGTGATCGTAGCGGGCGCCCAGGTTGAGCAGCCAGGTCTCGTTCAGGCGCCATTCGTCCTGCACATAGAGGCCGGCCAGATAGCCGCGCGGGTTGGAGTCCAGATAGGGGGTCGCGGTGCTGACGTTTTCACCGCGTTGGTGTTTTTCCAGATCCTGTTGCCACTCCGCGCCCCAGACCAGTTTGTGGTCGGCCAGGCGCTGATCGGTCAGGCGTGCCTGCAGATTCAGCCAGCGTCCCACGGTGCTATCGCGCTTCAGGTCGCTGCTCGCCGCAGTGCGATCACCCGGGTAGTCGCCCTGGAAACGGTAATTGCCATAGTCGGCCAGGATGTCGCCGGTCAGCCCCGTTTTGAGCTCGGTTTGCCAGGCCAGGCCGAGATGGCCGTGCTGGTCGCGGATGCGGCTGCGTGGATCGCCGATGAGGGTGTCATAAGGCGCGGTCGGATCGGCCTTGTCGCGTCTCGCCAGGAGCGCCGAAATTTTCAGTTCGCCCAGGCTGAGACGGGCGTAAAGGCGGGTACTTTCCTCGCCGTCGAGCTGATCGACGTTGCCGACCAGATCATCCGAGTAGGGGCTGCTGCCATCCCGGCGGCCATGGCTGAGAGAAAGCTGCCAGTCGCGATTGCCGCCGGCGCCGCCCATACTGGCGCGCGCGCGGCGCCAGCCGGCATTGCCCGCCTCGACGCTGGCCTCGCCACCGGATTGCGCTGCGGCGTCACGGGTGATGATGTTGACCACGCCGAGAAAGGCGTTGTTGCCGTAGATCGAGGCACCGGGGCCGGGCACATATTCGATGCGTTCCACTCCTTCCATATCCAGCGGGAACTCCGCGCCCAGGGGGCCCTGGGTGTAGACGTTGTCATTGAGGCGCACCCCGTCCAGCAGGATCAGCACATGGGTGTTGTAGTCGGACGGCCGCAACAGGCCGCGCGGCCCCAGATAGCTGTAGGCGCGGTCGTTGGCCACCAGGACGCCGCGCACGCCGGCCAGAGCTTCCGCCAGGGTGCGCCAGCCGTGTTCCCTGATCTCGCGCGCGCTGATGATGCTGACTGCGGAGGGCGCTTCCCGAGCCTGCTGGGGAAAACGCGAGGCGGCAATGACTTCGCTGGAGAGCAGCGCTTCCAGCGGCAGGGTGGTCAGGTCGGCATAAGCCGGTGCCATAGACAGAAGCGCCACGCAGCCAAGCCCCAAGCAATATAACTTCAGGTTCATAGGATCTCCTCGGCGCGATTCTATCCACCTTACGGCGCGAGGCGAGGTAACTGATGCAACGCAACCGATAGGGCGCGGTGGTATCCTGCCCCGCCTTGCGCACTGACCGGCATTTCTCCATGACTTTCTCTGAAAACACGCCCCGTAATGAAGTTGAACGCCTGCTGATCGAAATGAATGAGGGCCGTATCGAGCCCGAAAATTTCGCCCGCGCGTTGCTCGACCATCAGATATTCATTCCGATTCAGGATGAAAAGCACCACATCGCCGGTTTCCAGCTTTCCACCAAGGCGCGGCCCATGGTGATCGAGGACGAGGAGGGCAATCGCGTGCTGATTGCGTTCTCCTCTCCGGAGCGGGCCAAAGATTTCACCACCCTGTTTCCTGACCAGGGCGTCGGCTACGGCGGCGGCCTGCTCATCGAGGCCTCCTGGATGTTGCGTCGCATGGGTGCCGACATGGGCCTTTCGATCAACCCCGGCCAGGACCTGGGTTTCGATTTCGATACCGATATGGTGGCGATGCTGGCTTCGCTCTTGCCCGAGGAAGCGGTGTGAACTTGAGCGCCGTAGGATGCGGTGAGGAACGAACCGCATCATTCCGCGCGAACCCGGTTGATGCGGTTCGCTGCGCTCTGATGAAGCCCCTACCCTTCGCTCACCGCATCCTACGTCGTCTGCCCCAGGAAAAAACCGTATGAGCAAACTCCATACCTTCCCGCGCCCCGACGTCGTGCCGCCGGAACCCAGCGTGGGTGAACGCTGGTCGGCCGAGCACCAGCGTTATGACGAGGGCGTGCGCTATGTCTACCGCTACGGCGCGCATGAACTGACCCTGTTCTGGCCTGCGCCCACGCCGGCGGAAGCCACGGGCCTGCGCGATGCCGATGTGGAAGTGGGTCTGTTCAGCCACGGCCCGGCCGCCTTCCTGCTGTACAAGGTCAAGAACGTCTGCGAATGGTCGGATGCGTCATTCAACGTGCATCTGCTGCCGGAAGATGAACGCGAACTGCCGAACGAGGCGCCGGGCGACCGCGCCCGCCTCAAGATCACGCTGGTGGACAGCGAAGATGGCATCGTGCGCGCGCGCCGCATCCTGTCGTTGGACAAGGTGATGACTCAGGCGCTCAAGCACGCCATGCGCGAGCAGATGGCCGCTCCCTTCAACCGCCTGATCTACGACGCCGCCGTGCAGGACGTGCATGCGCGTTACCAGGATTCCGATGCGCTGGCGGCGGTGGCCGAAGTGGTCGAAGCGGCACTGGGATAAACGTGGACACGCGAGCGCATTCCGGGATAGGCGTGATTTGAGACAGGAGGTTGGCGTGAGCACGAGTTACGAAACGGATGTGGTGGCATGGGCCAACGAACAGGCCGGGCTGATTCGTGCCAGGCAGTTCGCTCTGCTCGATCTGGAGCACATCGCCGAGGAGATTGAGGACGTGGGCAAGAGCGAACAGCGTGAACTGGCAAACCGTATGGCCGTCCTCCTGGTCCACCTGCTCAAGTGGCAATACCAGCCAGACCGACGCGGGAGCAGTTGGGCACGGACGATAAAAGAACAGCGCAAGCGTGTTCTGATCCGACTGGAAGAAACCCCCAGCCTGTCAGGCAAACTCAACGACGTTAAGTGGTGGGCCGACGTATGGTCTGATGCTGTTGCTCAAGCGATCTCTGAAACCGGTGTTGATACCTTCCCGGACGAATGCCCCTGGGCCGCTGAGGAAGTGATTGGGCCTGATTGGTTGCCGGTCTAACGCGCATGGAGGCCAGGCCACTCCGAATGATGAAACCGGGCGCACCTGTAGCGCAGGCGTCCGCGCCTGCTCTTGGCGCTGAATGCAGGCGGGACGCCTGCGCTACAAGGGCGAGCTTGTTTCACGCTAATCCCGCTTCCTCTCACACTTGATGTTGACACCTTCCCTACTTCTCGAATTCCAGGCGCTGCTTGGCCCCGAGCGTGCGCGCGCCGATGCCGATACCCTGGCGCTTTACGGCAGCGACGAGACACCCAAATTTTGTCTGCCCGAGGCGGTGCTGTTCCCGACCTGCCACGATCATGTCGTCGCTATCGTGGGTCTGGCCAACCAGCATCGCATTGCGTTGACCGCGCGCGGCGCCGGTTCCGGCAATGTCGGCGGTGCCATGCCGGTGCCGGGCAGCGTGGTGGTGAGCTTCGAGTGCATGCAAAAGATCATCGAGATCGACGTGGTGAACCGCCTGGTGGTGGTGGAACCGGGCGTGGTCACCGACGAGATCGACCGCCTCGCACGCAAGCATGGCCTGATGTACGCGCCCGACCCCGGTTCCGGCGCCTATTGCCGCATCGGCGGCAATCTGGCGATGAACGCCGCCGGCCCCAGAGCGGTGAAATACGGCGCCACCCGCGACCATGTGCTGGGCCTGACCGCCGTCACCGGCGACGGTCGCGTCATCCACACCGGCGGGCGCACCACCAAATACGCCACCGCCTACGACCTTACCCGCCTGCTGGTGGGTTCCGAAGGTACCCTGGCCTTCATCACCCAGGCCACGCTGAAACTGCTGCCGGCACCGGAGACCGTGGCCACCCTGCGCGTCTGCTATGCCAGTAACCAGCGTGCCTGCGAGGCGGTGAGCCGGGTGATGAATCAGCCAACCACACCCTGCGCCCTGGAGTTCATGGACCGCCGTTCCCTCGACGCGATCCGTGAATATGGCGGCGGGGTTTTTGAAGCTGCGGGGCTGCCGCCGGGTACCCAGGCCGTGCTCATGGTGGAAGCCGACGGCAACCCTGAAGACGTGCCGCGCCAGATCGCCGCCCTGGAAAAGGCGCTGGCGGGAGCGGATCTGCTGGAAATCCAGAGTGGTTTCACCCCGGATGCCACGGTTCGCCTGTGGACCGCGCGCAAATCGCTGTCGCACGCGGTCAAGCGCATCGCGCCGCTGAAGATCAACGAGGATGTGGTGGTGCCGGTGGGCCGCCTGGCCAACCTGGTCAGTGCCGTCGATGCACTGGCCGATTTGTATCGCCTGCCCATCGTCGCGTTTGGCCATGCCGGCAACGGCAACCTGCACGTCAACATCATGGTGGACAACGGCGACGCAGAGGAAATGCAGCGCGCCGGCGCCTGCCGTGCCGCCCTGGTGCAAGCGGTGATCGGCCTCGGCGGCAGCCTCTCCGGCGAGCACGGCATCGGCAGCGAGAAACGCCACTTCGTCCCTCTGGAAGTGGATGCCCCCACCCTGGACCTGATGCGCGGCCTGAAGCGCCTGTTCGACCCGCTGGGCATATTGAATCCGGGGAAGAAGTTGCCGGATTGACCATAATTGCCGAAATCCGAAATCCGAAATCCGAAATCCCACTGACCCTGACTGAACGCCTCTCTCTCTACGAAAAGCTGATGCGCCTGGACAAGCCCATCGGCATCCTGCTGCTCGCCTGGCCGACGCTGTGGGGTTTGTGGTTGTCCGGGGCGGGCGAGCCGGAGCCGCTGGTGTTCTGGATATTCGCCCTGGGCGTGGTGCTGATGCGCTCCGCCGGTTGCGTGATCAACGACTATGCCGACCGCCATTTCGATCCGCAGGTGGAACGCACCAAAAACCGCCCCCTGGCCGCCGGCCTGGTGAGCGAGAAGGAAGCACTGTGGCTGGCGGGGGGGCTGGCGCTGCTGGCGTTCCTGCTGCTCCTGCCGTTGCAGAACAAGTTGTTGATCGGGCTCTCCTTCGCCGCGCTGTTCCTGGCCGCGACCTATCCCTTCACCAAGCGCTTTTTCGCGGTGCCGCAGGCGTATCTGGGCGTGGCCTTCGGCTTCGGTATTCCCATGGCCTATGCCGCGCAACTGGACTTCATCCCCACCGAGGCCTGGTTGCTGATGCTGGCCAATGTGTTCTGGGCCATCGCCTACGACACCGAGTACGCGATGGTGGACCGTGAGGACGACCTGAAAATCGGCATCAAGACTTCGGCCATCACTTTCGGTAAACACGATGTGACGGCGGTCATGGTCTGTTACGGCCTTACCCTGCTGACCCTGGCCTGGGTGGGTTCACGCCTGCACCTGGGCTGGCCGTTCTACCTCGGGCTGGGTGTAGCCGCCGGCGTGGCCGTCTATCACTGGACCTTGATCCGCTCGCGTGACCCAGCGCGCTGCTTCAAGGCCTTCCTGCACAACAACTGGTTCGGCGGCGCGGTGTTCGCCGGCATCGCGGCCAGCTTGCTGCACCTGTAAATGCACCTGTAAAACAAGGATTCGCTATGGATAACGATCACGCCCTGAGCGACGAAGAATTCGACGAACTCGATGCCTTCCTGATGTCGGAGTCGCTCTCCGATGAGGCGATGGATATTTCCACGCTGGATGGTTTCTTCGCCGCCATCGTCCTCAACCCCGAGTTTGTCCTGCCCAGCCAGTGGTTGCCCTGGGTGTGGGACATGGAGGAGGGCGAGGAAACCCCCACGTTCGACAATGCCGAGCAGGCCGAACGCATCAGCGGACTGTTGCTGCGCCACTACAACAGCGTGCAGGAGGCGACCAGCGAGGGCCGCTATGCGCCGCTGATGTACACACTGCACCAGGAAGACGGCAGTGAGTTCTATGACGCCGAAGGCTGGAGCATGGGCTTCATGTTGGGGATGTTCCTGTTTCAGGACATCTGGCTGCCGATACTCGATGACCACCCGGAATGGCTGGCGCCGATGCGCTTGCTGGGCACGGCGGAAGGCTGGAAGGAGCTGGAGGAAATGCACCCGGACCATGCCGATCAACGCCCCGCGATCCGCGCCGCCTACGACCGCATTCCCGAGGCGATAGAGGCGATTTTTCTGCATTTCCTGCCACAGCGTGAAGCTGCCACACGGGAACGGGTAACCGCCACCCTGCGCCGCGCCGGCGGCAAGGTCGGTCGCAATGACCTCTGCCCCTGCGGTTCCGGCAAGAAATTCAAGAAATGCTGCGGTGCCGGGCCGACGCTGCATTGAGCGGGCAGGCGTGAATTCCTCCGGCATCAACCGGCTCGGGCATCAACCGGTAATCGCCGGCTTGATCGCCGATTTCGGCCGGAATGCCTTGACCACTTCTTCCCGCGTTTCCAGGTAAGGCCCGCCGATCAGATCGATGCCGTAGGGCACGGCGGCGAAGACACCATCCAGGGTTTCCTTGATCGCCTTGGGTTGGCCGGGCAGGTTGAGAATCAGGCAGCTACCGCGAACCACGCCGACCTGGCGCGAGAGAATGGCGGTGGGGACGTACTTCAGACTCACCGCGCGCATCTGCTCGCCAAATCCCGGCAATACCTTGTCGGCCACCGCCAGCGTGGCTTCCGGGGTGACATCGCGCGGTGCCGGGCCGGTGCCGCCGGTGGTGAGCACCAGGCAGCACTGCGCGGCAAGGTCGATCAGGGTGGCTTCGATGGCCGCCTGTTCGTCCGGGATCAGGCGTTCGACAAAGGAGATCGGGTTGTGCAGCGCGCCGGCCAGCCATTCCTTCAGGGCGGGAAGCCCCTTGTCTTCGTAGACGCCGGAACTGGCGCGGTCGCTGATGGAAATGATGCCGATACTGGCGGGTTGGGCCATGTGGGATTCCTGTGTGCAAAGCGGGCCGGTTATTTACCACGCGGTCGCGCCAGCGGCCAACAAGCTAGTCGTCAGTCATGTTGAAACGCAAGGACACAAGCGTGCCCCAACCGGACGTAGGGTGTGGTGAGCGCGGCGAACCGCACCATGCAATGCTCAGCCCCCGACAGGCTGCTAGGCCGCGCGCCGCTTGAACTGATGCAGGCGGAAACCGAGCAGCCAGAGGCTGGCGAAGTAGGCGACCACCCCGCCCACCACCAGGCCGGAAAGGTGAAGCATGCGTTGGCTAAATCCATATTCGATCCAGAGGGATTCTTTATCCATGCCAAACCAAAGGAAGACCCCCATAACGGCAAGCGCGGCGAAAAGCTTAAGGAGGAATCCGTACCAGCCCGGCTGCGGCTGAAAAATCCCCTGGCTACGCAGCTGGTAAAACAGGATGGATGCGTTCAGGCAGGCACCGAGGCCAATGGACAGCGCCAGGCCGGCGTGCTTGAGCGGCCAGATGAACATCAGGTTCATCGCCTGGGTGGCGAGCAGGGTGAAGATCGCGATCTTCACCGGCGTCTTGATGTTCTGCCGCGCATAGAAACCGGGGGCCAGCACTTTCACCAGAATCAGCCCGACCAGCCCGATCGAATAGGCCACCAGCGCCATCCGGGTCATTTCCACATCCTGTATCGAGAAGGCGCCGTAATGGAACAGGGTGGTGATCAGCGGCAGCGCGAGGATGCCCAGCGCCACGGCGGCGGGCGCGGCCAACATGATGGTCATGCGCAGCCCCCAGTCGAGCAGCTTCGAATACTGCGCGGTGTCGTTGTCTGCGTAATGTTTGGCCAACGACGGCAACAGGATGGTGCCCAGCGCCACCCCCAGCATGCCGGTCGGGAACTCCATCAGGCGATCCGCGTAATACAGCCAGGACACGCTGCCGCTCTCCAGGAAAGAAGCGAACACGGTATTGATGAGCAGGGAAATCTGCGCGATGGACACCCCGAACGCCGCCGGGCCCATCAAATAAAGAATGCGCCGCACGCCCTCGTCCTTCGGCGCCCAATCCCAGCGCGGCAGCATGCCGAGCTTCTTCAAGGCGGGAATCTGGAGCGAAAGTTGCAGGATGCCGCCGATGAACGCGCCCCAGCCCAGCGCCAGCACCGGCGGATCGAAATACGGCGCCGCGAACGCCGCCGCCAGGATCATCGCCACATTCAACAGCACCGGGGTGAAGGCCGGCACCATGAAGCGGCTCCAGGTATTGAGAATGCCGCCCGCGAACGCCACCAGCGACATGAACAGGATGTAGGGGAAGACGATGCGGGTCAGCTCCACCGTCAACTGAAACTTGTCCGGACTGGCCGTGAAGCCAGGCGCGGAAACCAGCACGATCAGCGGCGCGGCGATGATGCCCAGCACACTGACCGCAGCCACCACAACGAACAACACCGTCGCCACGCGGGCGATCAGGATGCGCGTTGCCTCCTCGCCGCGCCGGTTCTTGTATTCCGCCAGAATCGGCACGAAAGCCTGGGAAAACGCGCCCTCGGCAAACAGGCGGCGCAGCAGATTGGGTAGCTTGAACGCGACGAAGAACGCATCGGTCGCCGCCCCCGCGCCGAATGCCCGGGCGATGATGGCATCGCGTGCAAACCCCAGAATGCGGGACAACAGGGTCATGGAACTGACCGAGGCGAGGGCTTTGAGCAGATTCATCGGAACGCCGGGGGAAAAGGTCGCGGCATGGTAGCGAAAGGCGGTCATCCGGGATAGCAGCCCCCTTGCGGCCCGGACGAATTTATATATAATTCGCGCCTCTTTCAGCGCCCGTAGCTCAGCTGGATAGAGTACTTGGCTACGAACCAAGGGGTCGGCGATTCGAATTCGTCCGGGCGCACCAGAAGAAACAACGGCTTGCGGAAACGCAGGCCGTTTTCATTTGTGCCGCCGCCGTAAATCTCCGTTCTGGTAGCCGTTTGGTAGCCGTTTGCTGATGGCTTCCATATGCCACCAGGGAATCAGCTCCCCGTGCGGCTTGATCATCGGCGGTTTCACGCTGGCTGGCATGAGCCAGCCGGTAGCAGCGCCAACAGGCGGAGACGTGGCAGCAACACTTCGCTGGTTGGAAAAAAGAAACGCCCATGACCGCGCGGCAATTGCCCAAGTCTGCCGTGATCAAATATCACCGAAAATGGGTATCCCCTTCACACCCGTAACACCCCGAACAGCAATAAAAGTGGGAAAGGAACAGCCCATGACGGCAACAATTCGCATTCTTGATGCGCCGAGGGCCAATTTTGTGGTCAGGAGTGGATCGGTGCTGCGAAAACCGCCGGCCTACTTAATGTTACGGGCGTGAAGGGGATACCCATTTCACCGAATTTTGCGGGGTAGGGGGTGGATTTCCGTCCAATCGACTTCGACGTCGCTGCTGGCGGGGTGTCCGCCATCCGACCTACCGCTGAGAAAGTTTGGAATGTCGATCTCCGACTTGCGCCTACGCGCGCGGCGCTTCCGCAGGAAGTACAGGATGCCGTAGCACACGACTGTGGCGGCGATGCCCACGTAAACGGGGTGGTTCACAAGGACATCGAATATCTCGTGACTGTTCAACATGGTTCACCCTCTGACCTTGAAGCGACCACTTTGCAATGGGTTATGGAATTTTCTCGCATATGGCTGAAGCAACGGGATCGCTTGCTTCTTCTCTCGGTGCAGCGCCGCCGACAATCAGACGGAAGACGCGGTAGGGTGCAGGTGGGCTGTAGGTTCCGACCTTGGGCTATTGTGGACCCCGTTTTCAAGACACCAGATTAAGCTGCGTGATGGCATAAGGAACGAAAAGTGATGAGCGAAGCGAAGAAGCGGAAGGTGCATGTGCCCGAGTTCAAGGCCAAGGTGGGCCTGGAAGCCCTACGGGGG
>JAUYFG010000145.1 GCA_030690985.1 Pseudomonadota bacterium | reverse complement strand
CCGCAGAAGCAAAGTCAAAGGCCACAGCAACGGCCGAGTCAAAGGCAAAACCGGGGCAGCGCCGTCCAGCTGCTAATCAAGTCGAATGCACAGCTTAAATCAGGTGGGTTTTTGTCTTGACGCAGGGGTCCACTTCAGTCGAAGGGGCTGCCGATGACGCCGGGCAGGCGACGCACGACCATGTACTCCCCGGAGGTATCGACGCCTTTGTAAGGCGGGCTGGCGCTGCGGGCGAGGAGGTTGCCCTGGGCGTCGGCACCGATGAGGCCGTTGTCCACCAGCCACCAGGTGGCCTGGCTGCCGCCGTCGGCGGTGGGCACCGTGCCCTTGCGGAAGAACAGGACTTCCTCGCCGATCTGGGCGTCGCCTTGCAGCGGGAGGACGAGTTGCACCGGGGCGCGGGTGGCGCTGCGGCCCAGGTCGAGGGCGAAGGCGGCCACGGCTTGCAGGAGGCCGGCGGCCGGCGGCGCGGCGAGGCTGGCAAGGTCGAGCCGGTGGATGGCGACAACCGTGTCGGCATCCAGCGCCCCGGCGCCGATCAGCACGGTTTCACCGGTCGCGGCGCTGACCACCCCGCCCAGGTCTTTGGCGATTTCGATGCCCTGCGGCGCGGGGGTGGCGGGGTCAGTGTCGGTCAGTTGCGCTGCTTGCACGGTGAGGGGGATGTCGCTCTGGCCGATGGCTTGTTCGCTCAGGGTGCCGTTTGCATCGACCCGGCTGGCCAGGTGGACGATGGAGAGGGTGGCGTGGCCCGCGGCGTGGGCGGTGATGAGGCCGGTGTCGGAAACGCTGGCGATGCGGTCGTCGCTGCTGAAGTAGCGGGTGCCGCTGGTGGCCGGTGGCTGGGCGACCGTGTCATTCACGGGCAAGCCCGCTCCTACGAGGGGGGCAGAGGCCGTGTCATTCGCGGGCAAGCCCGCTCCTACGAGGGGGGCAGTGCCAGGGCTAATTTGCCCCATCCCAAATCCATAAGTGACACAACGGGTTAAGCGAGGTTGCTGGACAAGCGCCATGCTGAACGGTATAAGAAGGGGATGGCGAGCGCCCCCTTCCCCGATCCGTCCTTGCTGCTGAAGTCC
>JAUYFG010000144.1 GCA_030690985.1 Pseudomonadota bacterium | reverse complement strand
GGACTTCAGCAGCAAGGACGGATCGGGGAAGGGGGCGCTCGCCATCCCCTTCTTATACCGTTCAGCATGGCGCTTGTCCAGCAACCTCGCTTAACCCGTTGTGTCACTTATGGATTTGGGATGGGGCAAATTAGCCCTGGGCCGGGAGGCCGGGCGATGCCATTCCTCGTTTCCCTCCTGCTCGATCTCGAGGGGTTTCAATCCGCGCCCGGCCGGGAGGCCGGGCGATGCGCTATTCCGGCGCTCGCATCTGGGAACTGCACTTGTTTCAATCCGCGCCCGGCCGGGAGGCCGGGCGATGCCTTCTTGGTTTGGCCCTTGGAGCGGGTCTAAAATTGTTTCAATCCGCGCCCGGCCGGGAGGCCGGGCGATGCTGTTCCATTCCTTTTCTCCAAAGTTGCCATGCCCGTTTCAATCCGCGCCCGGCCGGGAGGCCGGGCGATGCCATCAACGCAAGGCGGATTAGCCGACATGGATGATGTTTCAATCCGCGCCCGGCCGGGAGGCCGGGCGATGCGAGC
The DNA here is from genome assembly GCA_030690985.1 of Pseudomonadota bacterium. Lineage (GTDB taxonomy): Bacteria > Pseudomonadota > Gammaproteobacteria > Burkholderiales > Thiobacillaceae > PFJX01. Next base: position 27,822 of record JAUYFG010000144.1, on the reverse strand, counting down.
GGGTGTTTTTCTGTGCTGTGCGTGGTGATATTGTTTCAATCCGCGCCCGGCCGGGAGGCCGGGCGATGCCCGTAACGCACTCGGCTTGTTTCCGGCATGATCCAGTTTCAAACCGCGCCCGGCCGGGAGGCCGGGCGATGCCGGAGACGATTGTCATGATCTATCGAGTCTTATTGTTTCAATCCGCGCCCGGCCGGGAGGCCGGGCGATGCATGCTGCGTGCAGCACATCAACTTGGGATTGCATGTTTCAATCCGCGCCCGGCCGGGAGGCCGGGCGATGCAAATGGCTGGGGTTTCCATGAATCAATCCTCGATGTTTCAATCCGCGCCCGGCCGGGAGGCCGGGCGATGCCTACTCTAAACGCGGATTGGCCCGAGTTCGCCAAGTTTCAATCCGCGCCCGGCCGGGAGGCCGGGCGATGCTTGGTTCCGCCGGCTCGAAGAAGGCAAATTTAAAGTTTCAATCCGCGCCCGGCCGGGAGGCCGGGCGATGCACCATGACGAATGTCGGAAGAGCCAAAGACGTTGTGTTTCAATCCGCGCCCGGCCGGGAGGCCGGGCGATGCGCCGGTTTTTCGGTTCTGTAGAGGTAACAGACATGTTTCAATCCGCGCCCGGCCGGGAGGCCGGGCGATGCTTTATACTCTGGGCCTGACCGCTGCTCTGGGCCTGTTTCAATCCGCGCCCGGCCGGGAGGCCGGGCGATGCAGTGCCGCATTGCTGGCATGCCCAACAATTTCATGTTTCAATCCGCGCCCGGCCGGGAGGCCGGGCGATGCCATCATGCGCCCGGCTTCGTACACGCCGTTGGTTGGTTTCAATCCGCGCCCGGCCGGGAGGCCGGGCGATGCACTTGGTATTCAACAGCAGGCCGCGAACCTTGCCGTTTCAATCCGCGCCCGGCCGGGAGGCCGGGCGATGCTTTAAGTATTACAAATCTGCAACGGTCCACATTCAGTTTCAATCCGCGCCCGGCCGGGAGGCCGGGCGATGCCGCGTTCGGATTTCCGGCATGCCCAACAATTTCATGTTTCAATCCGCGCCCGGCCGGGAGGCCGGGCGATGCATTTCACTTTCCCTCCTCATTCTTTGGTTGTTATTGTTTCAATCCGCGCCCGGCCGGGAGGCCGGGCGATGCGCCGCTTTCGCAACGTGTTGTATTGATTGCGGTGCGGGCTGAGCTTGCGCGAACCGGCTTGCGGCGGCAAGCACGGTGGGCGTTTCGCTTACATCAATCTTGGCTGAATTGTTAAAGAACAATGGCTTACCGTTCGCGCGAAGCGCCGGGGTTTTTGTCGTTGCTTGGGGTTCGCGCGTCATACCAGCAGGGGGGCTTCGAAGTCGATGGAGCGGAAGGTGCCGAATTGCTTTACCCGCACTTCAACCGGTTCGGTGATGCGGTAGAAGCGCAGGTTGTCTTCTTTCTCGTCGATTTCCGTGAGTAGGGTGCGCTCCAGTTGTTCGAACTGCATTTCGTTGACTTGGCATTCGAAGACTGATTTCTGCACGCGCTGGCCCATGGCTTCGCAGGCTTTGGCGACACGGCGCAGGCGTTTTCGGCCGGCGGCGGTTTCGGTGGAGACGTCGTAGGTGACGATGATGAGCATGGCTTACTTGGCTAAATACGGCAGGTAGCCTTCCATCTCGCCCCGGATGGCACGCGCCATGAATCGCGCTTGGATCAGGGGGAGTAGGCCGATAGGCAGTTTGCTTTCCAGTAGCGGGTGGGTGATTTCTTCCTGTTTGCGCTCCTGCCAGGCGGTGACGACGGCGCGGCGGCCTTTTTCGCTCAGCATGACGGCGCCACCTTCGCGAAGCTCGAAATCTCCAGCCACGACCTGACCCCGGTTGATGAGGGTGAGGGCGAGGCGGTCGGCGAGGATGGCGCGGAATTCCTCCTGCAAGTCGAGCGCGAGGGCGGCGCGGCCAGGGCGCACGGCATGAAGGAAGCCGAGTTGCGGGTCGAGGCCGACGGCTTCCAGTGCCGATCTACAGTCGTTCATCAGCATGGCGTAGAGGAAGGAAATCAGCGCGTTGAAGCGGTCCAGAGGCGGGCGACGGGTGCGGCCATCGAGGGCGAAAGACTCGCGCATCTGCGGTTTGACGATGCGGTTGAGGGCGGCGAAGTAGCCGCGTGCGGCCTCGCCTTCGACGCCGCGCAGTTCATCCAGCGTGGAAGCCACGGCCGCCGCTCGCAGGGAGGCGGCAAGGTTGTCGGCACTGCGGGTGAGTTGCGCGGCTTCCTCGGCATCGTCGGCTTCGCGGGCGCCGCGTTGCAGGGTGATGCGGCTGTTCTTGAGTTTGCCGGCGACGCAGGCGCGGGCGTGTTCCAGCGTGGCGGCGGGGTCGCCGGCGGCCTTGTGCTGGGCCTGGCGCAGCAGGATGTTGCCGGAGACCGGGCCTTCCATCCGTGCCTTGAAACGGCCGTGTTCATCCAGCAGCACCAGCGATTTGCCTTCGTCGGCCAGGCGGTGCATGAGGGCGGGCGAGACCATGACGTTGCCGAAAGTGACCAGGCCGGCAAGGTGATGCAGCGGTACTTGCAGGCGCTTTTCTCGTTCCACGTCGATGCGCACGGTGGCGTTTTCCAGGTGCGCGTAGGCGTGGGGCGTCATGACGTAGAGGATGTTTTGCAGGGTGTGCATGGCTATACTGTGCCTACGATTGTGTACAGGAGCGTGTCATGGACTTTGTCACCGTGCGTGAATTGCGGGCCGAATCGGCCAAGGTGTGGGCCAAGATCGAGGCGGGCGAGGAGGTGGTGATTACCCGCAACGGCAAGCCATTTGCCTTGTTGTTGAATACCCGGCCGGGGGAACTGGAGAACATATTGCGGGCGGTGCGAGGCCAGCGGTTTGAAGCCACCCTGCGCAAGATGCAGGAACACGCGGAACAGCAAGGCTTGAGCGGCATGACGATGGAAGAGATCGACGCCGAAATCGCCCTGGCGCGTAAGGAAAGGCGCGAGCGGAATGCTGGCGGTCATTGATACCAACGTCCTGGTTTCGGCCTCCATCAATCGGGAAGGTGTGCCCGGCCAATTGGTCGCAAGGATTCGCACCCTGGAACTGACGCCGGTGGTGAGCGCCGCCATCCTCGATGAATACGCGGATGTTCTGCGCAGGCCGCGTTTCAACTTCCCACAGAATTGGGTGGATGACCTGCTCGCGGATATGGAAGCCCTGGCGCTGCATGTTCGCCCGGCGAAAATCGACACTTCCAACCTGCCCGACCCCAGCGATGCCCCCTTCATCGCCACCGCCATGGCGGCAGGCTGTCCCATCGTCACCGGCAACGCGCGCCACTTTCCCGCCGATTGCGGCGTGGAAATCCTGAGCCCGGCGCAATGCCGCTCCCGCCTCACCGGCTGACCTCCTCGTCGTCCACCGTATAAAGCCAGGCGGCCAGCCGATGCATGAGGGCGGGCGAGACCATGACGTTGCCGAAAGTGACCAGGCCGGCGAGGTGATGCAGCGGCACTTGCAGGCGCTTTTCGTGATGCACGTCGATGCGCACGGTGGCGTTTCCCAGGTGCGCGTAGGCGTGGGGCGTCACGACGTAGAGGGTATTCAGGATGTTGTGCATTCTGTATTACGATACGAAAGACAAAATGTATTTAATGAGAGACGACATGGCCACGTTAACCCTGCGTTTGCCCGACAACATGGACAAGCAACTCACCGAATTGGCGGCAAGCAAACATTTGAATCGATCAGAACTGGCGCGGACCGCGTTGGAACAATATCTGCGTGAGCAGGAACGCGAACGCCTGATGGCCGGGATGGAAGCGGCGTTCCGCGTATTGGCGACCAACCCTGAAGCGCGCGCCGAGAGCATTGCCATCGCCGAAGAATTCCTGCCACTCGACAACGAGGCACTGGACATTGCCGAAGGCCGCAAACCCGGCGAGCCCTGGCCGGAAGAACAAGGTGAGGTTTGGTGGAAATGATGCGCCGGGGAGAAATCTGGGTTGCGCGCCTGAATCCCAACACTGGCAGCGAAATCGGCAAGGTGCGACCCGTGTTGATTCTGCTCGCGCAGCGTTATATAGACGCAGGCTCGCCGGTCATCCTGGCCGCGCCGCTTACCACGCAATACTGGCCAGGCATGGCTGCGTTGCGCTACCAGGTCAGCCCGCGCGAACGTTTGCTCAAGGACAGCTTCGTTGTTCTGGAACAAATGCGCGCGCTCGACCGCGGCCGCTTCGGCGATACCCGTCTGGCCGAATTGACCGTGGATGAAATGTGGGACATCGACCGGCAGATGATGGTGATGTTCGGCATGATCATTCCATCGCATTGAATAACTCCTCACGCAGCCTTGTTTGCCGCTGACTTTCCGCCAGCGCCTCCGGCTGGCAAATCTCCTTCAAGGAACATTCCCGGCAGCGCGCGTCGTTCACCGGCGGCGGCAGGCGGCCGGAAGCCAGCATGGCGCGAATGGCGTTGGCGGTTTCGATCACCAGCTCGCGCAAGGCGGGCGTGATGGTGACCTCGCGCCGCCGGTGGCTGCTGGCGTGGTAGATCGCGCCGCGCGGCACCGGGCGGCCGAGCATGTCTTCCAGGCACATCGCCTGGGCGGCAAGTTGGAGGTCGTCGTTGAGCCATTTGCGCTTCGGGCCGTGTTTGTATTCGACGGGAAACGCGGTGCCATCGGGCCAGAACTCCACCACGTCGCACTTGCCGATCAGCCCCAGGCGATCCGACCAGACCGGCAGGGCATATTCCACGCGCGCGCCATCGCGGGTGGTGACATGGGCGACCTGGTCCACGCGCTCGTGTTCGGCATTGCCGCGCGAGGTGTGGATGTTGTCGGTGAATTCGCCTTCCATGTGGATCAACCCGCAACGGCGCGGGCAGTAGGCCCAGTGGTTGAGGGCGGAGAGGGGGATGGGGTCTGTCTCGGTCATGAGTGGGCTACCATGCTCGCAAGACTGCTATCGGAGTTATTGCCATGTCCGCGATGCTTGAAGAACTGGAGGCCCAGGCGCTGAAATTGCCACCTGGTGAACGCGGTGAACTGGTCCGGCGCTTGCTCATCAGCCTGGACGGCGAGCCGGAAGACACTCCCGAGGAAATCGCCCAGGCCTGGGACGAGGAAATCGCCCGGAGGGTGGCCGAAATCGATGCGGGCACGGCCGTGTTGATCCCAAGCGAGGAAGTATTCGCCGAAATCGACGCCATGCTGAGAAAGGCTGCGCTTTGAAACTGCTCTGGCAGGATCATGCCAAGACCGAATTCCGGGAGGCATTGCAGTACTACCTGGACCATGCCGGAGAAACCGTCACGCAGGACTTTCGGCAGGAGATTCAACGAGTAATCCGGCAATTGCGGGAACATCCCGAAAGCGGCATGCGCATCCGGCACGAAGCCCGACGTTTTCCTGTCCATGACTTTCCTTTCCATGTGATCTATCGGGTTGCCACAGATGCACTCATCGTGGTTGCCCTGGCCCACCAGAGCCGCCGCCCGGGGTATTGGGCGGGGCGGCGGTAGACGGCGCGGATCAGGGTTCGATCAGTTCGACCCCGCTGGGCAGACGGTCACGATGCACTGCGACCGTGTAATCCGCAAAGCTGCGCGCTGATCCGGTCAATCCATCGCGGTGGCCGATTTCGATGATGGTGTTGTCGAGCGTGCGGCCGGGTGCGGAGAAGTCCAGCAGCCGTTGCGCGGGCGCGCAGCCCAGCATGGCTTGGCGTACACGCTGGACCGCATCGGTGTCGGTGCCGACGTGCTTGAAGACATAAAGGCCACGGCAGGCCATCACGCCTTTCGAGGCGGAACGGTCGTGATCCCACATGTTGAGCAGGGCATCCCACACATGCGTCAGGTCGTCGTCGGAAAATCCGGTGCCTGCCGCGAGGTGGGCGGAGACGAAGCCCTTGGCGACGTAGAGGCCGTAGGGAATCAGGGCTTTGCGGCCCATGGTGCGGAGTTTGTCTTCCTCCTGTTTGTTCTCCCAGGCTTCGTAATCCGCCACGGTGGTGGCGCCTGCCACTTTCTCTGCTACCGCCATGCGGGTGATGGACGCATCCATCGGCAGGATGGGATCGACTGAGCGGGAGAAAGCAACCTGTACCGGGCCGCGCACCTGACCGGCATTGGCACCGGTGGACATGACCGCGCCGAAGGTGCGGACGTCGAAGAACTGCTGGCACATCCAATCTCGTGCTTTATTGACCTGGACGCGATTGCCGCCGCCGCCCGGCGCACCGTTGGTTGCCACATGAGCGGCGGTGATCGGCTTGTTCAGATTGGTGGCGTGCTCGACGAAGATGGCGTTCGGCGCTGCGTTGCCGAAGGCCGCCTGGATGTAGTTGCGTACCCGCCGCTTGATCGCCACGTCGGACACCAGACCATGCATGTCTTCCGGGTCGATGCGCGGGCTGTTGCCGGCGTCCGGGTCGCCGTTGGGGTTGCCGTTCTCGCAGTCGAAGAGATAAAGAAATTCGTAACGGTTCTGGATGGCGCTCATGGCTGTGCTCCCTGTTCGTTGATGACGTAGGCGGTGACGGTGGTTTTCTTGTCGGGGCGAAGGTCGGCGAGTTTCTGGTAGTAGCCGAGGGCAAACAACCCCTGGCCTTCGAGGTCGAGAATGCGCGGGGCGGCATCGCCCAGCCTGCTCATGATTTCGGCGATGCGTTCCTCGTACCACCAGGCCAGGCCCGGTTCGAGCTTGGCCAAGTGGTTGCGGGCATTGGCGGCAAGCCGGCCCAGGACCAGGCCGGGCGTCTGGCTGGCGGCGGCATAAAAACGCTGCACAACGCCGGCGCCGACATCGCCGAGTGCGGCGCGCTGGAGATTGGCCAGCACGGCCAGCAGCCCGCCGCAGTGGTAGGCCGGAGCCGGGTGGTTGGGGTTGTATGAAGCAGTCATGGTTGGGTCACCTCCAGGTTTGCGTCGAACGAAATAGGCTTTGATGAGGCCCATGCGGGCGTGGTTGAAAGCGGGTTGATCCTTGTCCACCAAGTCGGCGCGGAAACGGGCAAGCGCCTGGGCCATCAAGGGTTGCGGGATGGGTAGCCCCTGCACGGCGACCTTCCACAAGGTGGCAGCGGTGGGTGCGGGCAGGTCTTTCAGATCGCGCACCAGCGCGCCACAGACCGCCATAAATTTGGGGTCATGGGCATGGCCGTGGCCATCGCGGGCGACGATGGCCAAGTCGGAAAACCAGGCTTCGACATGGCTGACCAGATCCTCGAAACGGCCTTCCGTCCAGTCGCGGACCATGACGCGGCCGGACATGCCGGAGACGGATAGCGCATAGAACTCGTTGCTTGACAGATCAGGTCGCAGGCCCGTGCGGATCGCCTCGAACAGCTTGCGTGCCGCGATGGCGGCAGAAGCAGCGGCGACCCCTGGCGGGTCTTGTAGCCAGTGGAGGACATCGTCCTTGTCAGGAACCGTGCCTTTGAACCAATGCAGCATCAGACTTTCGCCCAAGCGTCGGCTGGAATGACGTACCAAGTGGTTTAGAGCATCCACATAGCTGCGTGCGGCGCGTTCCGAAACCGCCGCGTTCGAGGATTTCTTCAACCTAAGCGAAGTAAATGAGGCCTTGTCGAAGCCTATCAGCGCATCACCTGAACCTTGTCCACCTGGCAATCGCATTACCTTTGGGTGCGTTATCGCAGGCGCTGCTGTGACGCCACTGGCAAAGCAAACCATCACGTTATCGTCGGTAATACGTCCGCATTCACGCCAGCATCGCCACCAGTCCAAGACGGCGGAATCCTTGAGCGGATTCCAGCCGTCGATTAGCCATTCCAGGTTGTCGGTCGGCTTGGCTCGGTGGGGCGGGGCCAGCAGCGTTTGCCGAAGCGTCCCCAGCGCTGTGTCATCTTCGAGAAACCTTGCAAGTGTAGTGAGCGTTGGAGCTTCCATAGCGGCATCGCGGATACGCGCCACGTAGAACTCGTGTCGTGACTTATCGCTTGCGGCAGCCTTGAACATCAACGCCGTCTTCAGGTTGTCGATCAGAAAATGAGCCTTGCCTCCCGATTGCATGTCATGCATTTCCGGACAGCACCAGCGCTCGTCGCCGCTGTCTTCATCGCCCATCGGCAGGACGCCCGCCAGGCGCCCGTCTTTCGTAAGTTCGATGCGCCAGCGAATGTCTCGAACCGTGAAACCCGGTTCGGATTCGGGAATGTGGGCACGGGTGTAGTCAATGAGCCGGTTCAGCATGGCTTCTTCACCTCCGCGCTGGCAAACGCCGGCACCTCCAGCACGCCATTGCGGACATGGGCGTCGAACAGGGTAATGAACGGCCCGTCCTTCTCCCTGACCACTTCTTTACGCAGGTCGAATACGTCATAGAGCATGAAGCCCAGGTGCTGGTCGAAGGGCGCGGTGGCGGCGGGGGCCGGGTTTTCCAGGTATTCGAAGAAGGCGGGGAACTCGCGGCAGCCGAAGTAGGGTTGCTGGAAACACTTGCCGGCGCGTGCGCGGCGCTGGAAGCAGGCATTGAGCTTGCTCCAGTCATTGCCCGACTTGGGTTCGATACGGGCAGTGAGCCGGTAACGGACGTTCTTCAGGGCCATGGTCTGGCGCTGGGTGCGGCCGGTGGTTTCGTCGTTTCCGTCTGCCCACAGTGGTTCGGGTTCTGCGCCTGCCATCCACTGGTTGAGAGTGGCCTGTCCTGGCACACAGCCTTTCACCTCGTTACGTCGCAGAGCGATGTAGCGCGGCATTTTCAGCACCTCGATGCGGGTGATCTGCCAGTGGAAATAGGGGCGCATAACACTCTCCTTGCCTTGTTGCTCGCGTTTTCCGTCCCAGTAGATGGCGTCGAAGATGCCGCGTGCCGCCGAGGGGGTGATGACCGGGTAGGAGAAGCGTTCGACCTTCATTTCCGGTCGGGTGAAACAGGCCAGGTCGCCCCAGACTTCCAGCGTGTGTGTCGTCATGTCGCCTCCTTTATGCAATGAATACCTGTGGGCCTTCAGGCGGTTTCAGTCCGAGGGTGTCGTCGTAATAGTCGCCTTCGAGGATGAACCACTCGTCGGAGACGCCGCTGTTGGATGTGCCTCGACGGCGAAGTTTGGCGGGGATGGCCCAGGCCGGCAAACCGCCGCGTGGGCGGTAGACGCTGACCGCCAAGCCTTGTGCTCGGCGCATCCAGCCGCCCGAGATGCCGGTTTGTTCGGCTTCGCCGCGCAAGGCCTGGAAGTCGTCCCAGCGATCCGCCCAGGGTACGAGCACCTGGATGGCGTCCTGGTCGATGAGCCGGTAGCCGCGCACCACCCCGATGAAGTCCAGCGCCTGGATGGCCTGGGACAGTTCGGCGTTCTGGCTGGCAGGGTTATTCAGGTCATAGAGGCGGCGGTAGTACGCCTGAAATACCGCCGGGTCATTGATGTCCAGGCCGCCATTCAGGCTCAGCATGGTTCGGGTGGCTTCGGTGGCCTGGTAATAGGCGAATGTCGGGTAACCACGCTTTTTCTCGTTACCTTCGTCCGGCTCGAACACGATCACCTCGCCCAACTGGCCCTTCGCGTTCATCCGTCCTTCCCGGTTGCAGCGTCCGGCCGCCTGGGCGATGGCTTCCAGCGGCGCCAGCGCGCGATAGACCTTGGGAAAGTCCACGTCTACGCCGGCCTCCACGCATTGGGTGGAGATCAGGCGACAGGGCTGGCCGGCTTTCAGTCGCGTCCGCACCCTATCCAGCACCACCCGCCGGTGTTCGGCGCACAGGTTGGTGGAAAGGTGAAAGACATCGGGTTCATCGCCCAATACTTTCAACAGGTCTAGGGCATGGCGTTTGAGGTTGACCACGACCAAGGCCTGGTCGGTGTCGCGAATTTCGGCGGCTAGATCGGCCCAGGTGCGCTTCTCGCCGGATTTCGGCCAAGCCACGTCAACGCGCTTGAGGGTCTCGAACATCTTCGGATGTTCCGGCACCACCTCGACCGGTTTCCATCCGCTGGCCGCGTGATGCGTCACGGCCTCATGCAAGGTAGCGAAGGCGGGTTGGGTGGCGGTGGCGAAGACCACGCTGGAGCGGTAGGCCGAAGACAGGTGCGACAAGGCCGCCAACGTCGGCACGGCCAGGTGCTGGGGCAGGCTTTGCGCCTCGTCGAACAGGATCACGGATTCCATCAGCGTGTGCAGCTTGCGGCAGCTCGACGGCCGGTTGGAGAACAGCGATTCCAGCAACTGCACGTTGGTGGTAAGCACGATGGGCGCGTCCCAGTTTTCCGCCAGCAGGCGGCGTTGCCGCTCTTGGGCGCCTTCGGCATCGCGCTGTTCGGATTCCTCACCCAGACCGGCCAGGCTGTGATGTTCCAGCACGAAGTGTTCTGGGAAACCGGCGAACACCTGCCGATATTCGCGCGCGGTCTGCTCGATCACGGTCAGGAATGGCACGGCCAGCACGATGCGCTTGAGCTTGTTTCTGGCAGCGTGCTCCAGGGCGAAACGCAACATGGCCAGGGTCTTGCCGGAGCCGGTGGGGGCGGTGAGGGTGAAGACGTTCGGCGCTGTCTGTGCGGCTTCCCCAGTCGCCCGCCAGAGCGATTCGCGCGCCGCGAGCACTTGAGCATCGGCTTGGGTGCCGGCGCGTATCCGCTCGCCCATGTAGCGATTGAGGGCGGTGAGCGCGGCCTGGGCATCGAGCGTTGGCCCAGCCGGGCGAGGGCGCTTGCCTTCCGCGTCGCCATTGAAATGCGCTTCGGTGTCGAGAAAGTCAGCGTCGACCAGACAGGAAAACAGCAGGCGTACATCCAGCATGGCGGCGACGGCTTGGGCAAATCCGTTCCGTAGCGCCGTAGTCGAGAGCGCGTTGAACGCGAGGCCATCCGCTTGCGCGCGTTGCAGCAGGCGATTCATGTCGGGGTCGCTCAGTTGCAGGTGCTGGGGATGATTCGCCGCCACGCTCTCCAGTTGCATTCCGCGCAAGGATTGCGCGTCGCCTCGCTGTAATCCGATGTGATGGCCCTGGATGGAGAGCGCGGCGGCAATCGCCTGGTATTTCGACAGGGCAAGCCAGGCACCCTGCGACCAATGGTCGAGCCCGGCATCCTGGCCTTCCAGCCGACGCTGGAAGCGGTCGGCATATTTGCCCAGGTCATGCAGCAAACCGGCAAGTTCGGCCTCACTGGCCCAAGGTGCGGGCGCCGCGCGAGCCCGGGCAAGGTTTGCCACTTCTGCCAGGTGTTCCTGTAGCGGGTGCCAGTTGCCAGCCGGATTATTGCTATGTGCGTGGTACGTCATGGTGTTTGCTCTCCCTCGAGTGGTGGTCGTCGCTTCTTTGGCGACGCTTGCGGGTTTGTAGACGATTCATGGATAGGGTGCACGGAATTTGCTCTTATCGTGCCATAGCCAGTGGCTCACCAGGTGCGCCATATCGGAAGCCTTGCCGGCAGAGGGCTCGGCGCGAATTGGCAGAAATTGCCATAGCCGCGCATGGCGTAGATGCCTGTTTTTGGAGTGGGGGGTGAGGTAGTGCCGGCATCCTTGCCGGCATCTTTTTGCCAACAACAGCGAGCCGGCAGGGATGCCGGCGCTACAGGGCTTTACCTGATGGCTTGGAGGAAGGCTTCGACGTCGATTCTGGTTTGCGCGGCCAGTTTGTTGCATTCCTCGGCGTCTTCGGCTTTGGCGGCGGTTTCGAGCAGGCGGGCACTGGCTTCGCCACGACACGCGGAGAAGGTGGCGAGAACCCCTTTCAGGGTGTGTGCCGCGCGGGTGAGGAGTGGCCAGTCGGTGGTTCGCAGGGCGGTGTCGATTTCGTCCAGGTAGTTGGCGGCATCGGCGAGGAACAGGTCGATCAGCATGGCGAGCAGTTCTTCGTCATCGGCGATGCGTGAGAGCGCGTCGGCGCGGTCGTAGATCGGCAGTTCTTTGTCTTGTTGGGCGGGGGCAGGGGTGGCGGCGCTGCTTGCCGTGCCGGCTTGCGCGCCGAGCACGCGCTCGATTTCCTGGAACAGGACTTCGGGTTTGACCGGTTTCGAGACGTAGCCGTCCATGCCGGCTTCCAGGCAGCGTTCGCGGTCGCCCTGCATGGCGTTGGCGGTCATGGCGACGATCGGGATGTGGCCGCCGCCGGCCCGCTCTTCTTCGCGGATGCGGCGGGTGGCTTCGAGGCCGTCCATCTCCGGCATCATCATGTCCATGAGGATGAGGTCGTGGCCGCCGCAGCGCCAGGCTTCCAGGGCGAGGCGGCCGTTGTCGGCGACGTTGACGGTGTGGCCCTGTTTTTCCAGGAGTTTGACCGCCAGTTTCTGGTTCACCGGGTTGTCTTCGGCGAGCAGGATGGCGACTTTGCGGCGTTCTTCACGCAGGCTGTGGCGGGTGATGAGACGGTTGGCGGGGCCAAGGGTGGCTTCCATGGCTGCTCTCAGTTCACCGAGGGCAATGGGTTTGGTCAGATAGGCGTTGAGGCCGAGTTCCTTGCAGCGGGTGGCATCGCCGCGCAGTCCGGCGGAGGTGAGCATGAGCAGGCTGGTGTCGGCGTGCTGGGGATCGCCGCGCACCGCCTGGGCCACCGCGAAGCCGTCCATGCCGGGCATGCGGGCATCGAGCAGGATGAGCCGGTAGGGATCGCCCTGGGCATGGGCTTGCTCGATCTTGAGCAGGGCCTCGGCACCGTCGCGGGCCAGATCGAAGCGGACACGAAGGCGCTTGAGCATGAGGCTCATGACGTGCAGGTTGGTGGGGTGGTCATCCACCGCGAGGATGCGCGCCTTCTGGAGGAGCGCTTCCTGATGGGCGATTTCTTCCGGTTCGTTGGCGGCTTGCAGCCAGATCTGGAAGATGAAGCGGGAACCCTGGCCGACTTCGCTTTCCACGTGTATCGATCCACCCATCATTTCGATGAGTTGTTTGGTGATGGTGAGCCCCAGCCCGGTCCCTCCGTATTTGCGAGTGACCTGGCCATCCGCCTGGGCGAAGGCGGAGAAGATGTCGACTTGCTGGTCCGGGGCGATGCCGATGCCGGTGTCGTAGACGCAGAATTCCAGGCAAACGCCTTCCCGTTGCACGGTTTTATCGCAGTCGAGCACGGTGAGGCCGACTTCGCCCTGTTCGGTAAATTTGATGGCATTGCCGAGCAGGTTGATGAATATCTGTTTGAGGCGCGCGGGGTCGCCGATGACGAAACGGGGGGTGTCTTCGCCGAGGTCGTAGCCGAGTTCCAGTTCCTTGAGGACGGCACGCGGGGCGAGCGATTTGAGGGTTTCACCGATCAGGTCGATGAGGTCGAAGGGGATTTCCTGGATGTCCAGCTTGCCGGCTTCGATTTTGGAGAAGTCGAGGATGTCGTTGATGACGATGAGCAGGTGGTCCGCAGAGTTTTTCACCAGCGTCAGGTATTCGCGTTGTTCGCGGCTGAGGTCGGTTTCCAGGGCCAGGTCCGCCATGCCGATGATGCCGTTCATGGGGGTGCGGATTTCATGGCTCATGTTGGCGAGAAATTCACTTTTCAGGCGGTTGGCGGCTTCAGCGGCCTTGCGCGCCTGAGCCAGTTCGGCGTGCTGTGCCTGGAGTTTTTGATTGAGGTCGGCGAGTTCCATTTTTTGCTGTTCCGCTTCGGCCAGCGCGCGGGAGAGTTCGTTGGTTCGCTGCCGGATCATCACGTCCAGTTCCGAGGCGAGGCGGCGCAGGCTCTGGTTGCTCCGGTACAGCTCCAGGGATTTTTCTTCGAGGATGCGCTCGGCTTGTTTGCGGGCGTTGCGTTCGCGCTCGAAGCGCGGCTGCCAGACGGAATCGCTCATCCCGGATGCCTCGGTTGAATATTTCGTGACCACCGGGATGCCGCCTGGATAGAGGCGCTGGAGCTTCCGCTGGCATTCACCAATCGGGTGAACCCGCGTGGTCCCCGTAGGAGCGGGCTTGCCCGCGATACAGCGGAGTCGTAGCGCTTCAGCGCGTACGAATCCGGCGTGCCCCTTGCGGGCACCACGGTGGTTATCGCGGGCAAGCCCGCTCCTACGACACGGTCAACTGAGGAATCAAGGATCATGGCTTAGTCCTTGCTCGTGAGAGTGAAGCGGGCTTGCGCGCCGGCCAGGCCGGTGACGGCTTCGCGCTGCACTTCGATGGCCTCGCCGAAGTGCGCCACGCAGCCTTCGATGAGGCCATGCGCCAGGTCGGCGAAGGGGTGGTCGGAGAAGTAGGTAAGCGTGAGGCTGTTGTCGCCCCGTTCCACCTCGAAGGTGGGCAGTTCGGCGTCCGGGTAGAGCTTGCGGACTTCGGCGTGAATCACGTCCTCGATGCCGGCGAGGAACTGGAAGGTGCAGGTCATGCCCTGTAAAAAACGTGGATAGCCCAGGGCAAAGCGGCCGAACAGGTGCCGGCCGAAGGTGCGCACCAGGTCGGGCACGGCGATGCCGGTTTCCTGGGACAGCGCAGCCACCAGCGCAATCATTTCCTCGTGCGGATAAGTGCCCACCGAGGTGTAGGCGCCGCCGGAAGGCACTTGCGAGCGAATGATGATGGCGTCCACCCGGTCCAGCGACCAGGTGGCTTCCACCATCTCCATGAATTCCGTGAAGATCATGCCTTTCATGCGTTGCTCCTTGTGGGTTCCGTGTGACTGCGTAGGGTGCGCCGCGCGTTTCCATGATGACCCGCGTGATTTCCCGCTTCAGTTCGTCGAAGCGGATCGGTTTGGCGACGTAGCCATCGGCACCGCCCTCCAGGAAACGCTCCCTGTCACCGCGCATGGCGTGCGCGGTGACCGCGATGATGGGGGTGCGCGGGCCATTGTTTTCCGTCTCGCGAATATGGGTGATGGCGCTCATGCCGTCCATGCCGGGCATCATCATGTCCATCAGGATCAGGTCGAAACGGCCGGGGGCGAAGGCCGCCACCGCCTGTTCACCGTCTTCCGCCACACGCACGCGATGGCCTAGTTTTTCCAGCAGGGTGACGGCCAGTTTGCGGTTCACCGGGTTGTCTTCCGCGAGCAGGATGTTGAGGCCGGTGAGGGTGATGGCTTCTTCGCCGCCGACGGCTTCGTCACCGCCTTCTACGCTGTCCAGTGAGGTGCAGGGCAGCAGGAAGTGGAAGCGGGTGCCCCGGCCTTCCTCGCTTTCCACCCAGATTCGCCCGCCCATGAGGTCGACCAGTTTGCTGGAGATGGTGAGGCCGAGGCCGGTGCCGCCATATTTGCGGGTGATGGAGCCATCCGCCTGGGTGAAGGCGTCGAAGATGGCTCCCAGCTTCTCCTGGGCGATGCCGATACCGGTGTCGCTCACGCACAGATGCAGGCAATCGGGCTGTTCGCAGCCGGCGCGGTCCACGCTCAGGCTGATGCTTCCGGAATCGGTGAACTTGACGGCATTGCCGAGCAGGTTGACCAGCACCTGGCGGATGCGCCCAGGGTCGGAGACGATGTGCTTGGGCAATTCATCGCCCATTTCCAGGGTGAGGGACAAGCCCTTTTCCCTGGCCCGGACTTCCAGGCCGCGCAGGGTTTCTTCCAGCATCGGGCGCAGGGCGAACGGTTCGTGCGAGAGGGTGAGCTTGCCGGCTTCGATTTTCGAGAAGTCGAGGATGTCGTTGATGATGCCCAGGAGGTGGTTGGCCGAGGATTTGACCAGTTCAAGGTATTCGCGCTGTTCCGGGTCGAGGTCGGTGTCCAGGGCCAGTTCGGTCATGCCGATGACGCCGTTCATGGGGGTGCGGATCTCGTGGCTCATGTTGGCCAGGAATTCGCTCTTCATCCGGTTGGCGTTCTCCGCCGCGTCGCGCGCCTGGCGCATGGATTCCTCGGCCTGGCGGCGTGCCGTGATGTCGCGGTATTGCCAGAGGTGGCCGTAGTCGGCGCCGGCGACCCGGATCGGCACGAAGTCGCGCTCCAGCACACGTCCGTCGGCCAGTTGCAGTTCTTCGCCGACCACGGTCTGGCGCGCCGCGATGATGTCGCCGATACGCGCCGGGAAGGCGGCCACATCGGCAAACTGGGTTTTCATGATTTCTGCCGTCGCCGCGCCGTCCTGGCCGATCAAGCTTTCCGGCACGGCCTGGATGCCGAACAAACGGCACTGCGCCCGGTTGATCAGGACGATGCGGCGCTCCTCGTCTTCCACCAGGATGCCGGCCTGGAGGTTTTCGATCAGGGCGGACAGGCGCGAGGTGGTGCGTTTGAGGTGCAGTTCGGCCTGCTTGCGCTCGCTGATGTCGCGCGCCACCGCGATGCGGTAGGGCATGCCGTAAAGAGTGAAGCGGGAGAGGGTGAGATCGGCCGGGAAGCTGTGCCCATTCGAGCGCAACGCCGTGGTTTCCGCCTGCACCTTGTCGTCGCCCTCGGGCGGGGCGAGGCGTTCCCAGTCCGGCAGCAGGCACGCGGCGGCCAGGCCCACCAGTTCATGTTCCGCATAGCCGAACAGGGTGCAGGCGGCGGCGTTCGCGCTTTCCACCACGGCGTCGGCATTGACCGTGAGCAGGGCATCGGAAATGTTGCTGAACACCGCTTCCATGCGCTGGTTGGCGGCGGACAGCGACATTTCCTTGGTGTACAGCCAGAGCGAGGTTTCGTTGAGGGCGTTCACCAGTGCCTCGATTTCGGCGGCACCCTTGTACTCGGGCATCTGCTCGCCCAGCTTGCTGGTGAGTTCGCCGGCGAAGCGGGCGGCCTCGCGTACCACGCGAACCGGGCGATGCAGGATGCCGATGAGGAGAATGACGCTGAGCGAACCCGCGATCAGAGCAATCAGAACACCGTCGCGAATGAGGTTGCCGAGGTCGTCCTTCAGGGCGTCGGTGCCGACCTCGATTTGCATCGCGCCGTCATAGCCGTATTCGGAAAGCGAACGCCAAAGCACCAGGCGATCGGCGTTCCAGGTGAATGCGTGGCCGGCGAGGGTTTGTCCTTGCGCATCCAGCCAGATCGGCTGTGGGTTGGCGGGCGGGGTCAGAGTGAGAAAGTCGAACACCGCCTGTGGTTCCTGGCCCGGCGGGTGTAGCACCTGGGTGACGACCTGATGGTTGCGGCCCACCACGCGCAAGGCGCGAATGTCGCTGTGCTGGGCGGAAAGCAGCAACAGGCGTTCGACCGCGCTGTAGTCGCGCGTGAGCAGAAAACCGGCGCTGGAGATCGCCAGGTTCTGCAACTGGGTATTCATGTTGTGCAGCAGCGCGGCTTCTTCTTTCTGCGATTGTTTCAGCGTGGTGTAGAAGGTGTGGCCGACAATGGCGCCAAGCAGCATCAGCGCGGTGAATAGCGCCAGTTGCACCGTGAGCTGGCGTGGCAGCAGGCGTCGCAGAAAGTGTGGCGAAAATGTGGGCATCGGTCGGATGGGGCGTGTTTATTTGTCGCCGGTTTTTTCAATCTGCGCGTATTGGCCCAGCTTCAGCTTCTCCAGGGGGGCATAGTCGCGCGCGTAATCTGCGGCCTGGGTGCGGTCCAGTTCCACCGCCGCTAGAAGTTTGCGGCCGGCCGGGTCGCGGTCGAGCTTGAGCAGGGCCGCCGCCAGGCGCGCACGGACTTCGGCGGATACGCGCGGATGCGCGGCAAGCGGGTGCGAGGGAACTCCGGGGGTGGTGTAGAGCACGGCGAGCCGGGATTGCATGCCAGCCGGTTCTTTGTCCAGAGTGGCGCCGACGCCGCCGCCGGCCGCCGCTTCACCGAGCAGCACATGGCGATAGACGTTCTGGTGGGTGCCGACGTAGGTTGTTCTGAACGTGACGTTTTCCTTCTCGGCAAGCAGTGCGCGCAGGTACAACGAGGCGCCGAAGGCGTTGGGGGAGGGGAAGGCCAGCGTCTTGCCGTCGAGATCGGCCAGGCGCTTGATCGGGCCAGTGCGATCCACCACCAGAATGCCGTTGAGCATATCTCCGCCGCGTACCAGGGGAACATAGCCGTGCGCCTTCATGGCCATCACCGCGTGCCAGGGATTGAGAAAGACGAAGTCCGGCACCCCGGCGAGAAAATCGGTTTCAAATTTTGGGATGCGTTCCTGCACGCGCAATTGCAGGCTGACGCCGGCTTCTTTTTCCAGATACGCCAGCAGGGGTGACCAGCGCAGGCCGATGTCCACCGGGGTGAACTGCGGCACCACCGACAGGGTGTAGACCTGCCCGGCCCAGGCGGCGGGGAGCCACAGCACGAAGGCAAGCAGCAGGGTCAGTGTTTTCATCTAAAAACCTCGGTTGGGAGAGAAATTCATGACGGTTCAAGCCATTGCGCGATGTCTGTGCGAATAAATTCGCACCTGCGAGCACTGCAACGGCGGCATTCAGTTACTTACGACTCAAGTCTTCACAGTTCATGAGCCAATTTGTAGCCCGGATGCAGCGAAGGCGGAATCCGGGAAGCGCGCCGCCCCCCCTTCCCGGATTCCGCCTTCGCAGCATCCGGGCACCCTGTTTGGGTCCGGCTCTGCCGGCTTGGGTTCATAAAAGGTGGGCGAGGTTCGTGCCTTCATCCTGGAAGCGGGCGCGGATAACCAGCGCGTCCTCCAGGCGTGCGACGAAGGCGGCGACGCAGGCAGGGTCGAAGTGGTTGCCGGACCCTTCTTCGAGAAAGCGCACCGCGTGCTCGATTTCCCAGGCTTTCTTGTAGGGCCGCTCGGTGGTGAGGGCATCGAACACGTCGGCCACCGCGACGATGCGGCCATAGAGCGGAATGTCCTCGCCCGCGAGGCTGTGTGGGTAGCCGCTGCCGTCAAATTTTTCGTGATGCGTCCTGGCGATCAGCGCGGCGGTATCGAGCAGGCTGGAAGCGCTGCCGGAGAGCAACTCATAGCCCTTCTCGGCATGGGTTTTCATGATTTCGAACTCCGCCGGGTCGAGGCGGCCGGGCTTCAGGAGGATTTCGTCGCGGATGGCGATCTTGCCGACATCGTGCATCGGCGCGGCACGCAGGAGCAGTTCCTGTTCCTCATGGGGCAGGCCAAGCTGCCGCGCGATCAGATGCGAATAGTGGGACATGCGCTGAATGTGGGCGCCGGTTTCCGGATCGCGGAATTCCGCCGCGCGCGACAAACGCGTGATCATTTCGCGCTCGCGATCAAGGATTTCCTCGGTGGCTTCGGCCACTTTTTCCGCCAACCAGGCGGCCCGGTCGGAAAGCGCCTTCTGGCTGCGCCGCAGGGCCAGCATGTTGCGCAGGCGGGCACGGAATTCGGCGCTGTCGATGGGTTTGGTCAGAAAGTCGTTGGCGCCGACTTCCAGCGCGGCGTAGCGGGTTTCCTTCTCATGGTCGGCGGTGATCATGAGCACCGGGATGTCGGCGTTGAGCGGGCTTTCCCGGAAACGGCGGATGAACTCCATGCCGTCGGGTGGTGGCATCATGAAATCGACGATCAGCAAGTCCGGCGTGTGTTTCAGGCACCAGGCCAGCCCCTCGCCGGAATCCTGGAAGGTGATGGGGAGGTAGTCGCCGGCCCGCTTGACCAGGCTTTCCATCAGCTTGAGATTGACCGGGTTGTCGTCGACGATGATGACTTGCATGACCAAGTTCCTTGCGCATGAATTCCTGCCGTTTATCGGCAGGATGGCAAAGAACTTTAGTGCCGTAGGAGGCCCGCTCGCGGGCCGAACTACCACGCCCGCGAGCGTTAGCGTGAAACAAGCCGCCCCTGTAGCGCAGGCGTCTCGCCTGCACCTTGGCGCTGGATGCAGGCGGGACGCCTGCGCTACAGAGGGCGCCTGGTTTCATTATTCGGGGCGGCCTGGCCGCCATGACCGTTAGTCGGCCCGCTAGCGGGCCTCCTACGGCGCCGGTTTGGCCATCGCCGGGCGCTTTTCCACTTTTGCCAGTGCCTGCATTTCGGTTTGTTCGCGGAGCAATCGCAATTGCGCGATTTTTCCCGGTGGCAGTGCGGCAATCAGGTTGAGCAGCGAGACGGAATCCTTGACCGGCTTGCCGTTGACGGCAATCAGCACATCGCCCGGATGGATGCCGGCGCGGTCGGCGGGGCCGCCACGCAGGACGCCGGCGATCAGCGCCCCATCGGTCGATTTGAGTCCGAAGGATTCTGCGATCTCGGGGCTGATTTCCTGGACTTCGATGCCTACCCAGCCACGGGTCACGCCACCGTGCGTGATGATCTGGTCCATCACCTGGCGCACGATGGAAACCGGAATGGCGAAGCCGATGCCCAGGCTGCCGCCGCTGCGCGAAAAAATCGCGGTGTTGACGCCGACCAGGTTGCCGGCGCTATCGACCAGGGCGCCGCCGGAATTACCTGGATTGATGGCGGCATCGGTCTGGATGTAGTTCTCGAACGTGTTGATGCCCAGGTGGCTGCGACCGAGGGCGGAGACGATGCCCATGGTCACCGTCTGGCCGACCCCGAACGGGTTGCCGATCGCCAGAACGACGTCGCCGACCCGCAGGTTGTCCAGTTTCGCGAAGGTGATGGCCGGCAACTGGGGGTGTTGAACCTTGAGCACGGCGACGTCGGTTTCCGGGTCGGTACCCACCACCTTGGCCTGTAGCGTTTTGCCATCCGGCAGGGCAACCTGGATTTCGTCGGCGGCTTCGACCACATGGTGATTGGTGAGGATGTAGCCATCGGCGCTGACGATCACCCCGGAACCCAGGTTGGAAACCCGCTGCGGCCTGTCGTTTGCGTTGTTGTCGGTGTTGAAACGGTCGCCAAAGAAACGGCGAAACACCGGGTCGTCCATGAGCGGATTGCGTTGTGCGCGAACTTCTTTGCTGGTGAAAATATTGACCACCGAAGGACGCGCTTTGCCGGCGGCATCGGCAAAAGTGGAAAACGGATGCGCCGCGCCGTTCTGGGTTTCGCTATTGGCTACTTCGCGGATGATGATGCCGTCCCCAGGCACGGGCAGCAGGCCCGGAATCAAGCGATCCAGCGCCAGCAGGGAGGCAAGTACGAGCACCACGGCGGTGACGATCTGAGCAAACAACAGCCAGGGTTTTTGCATGGGGTTTTGTATTCATAAGAGCAGAACCGGCGGCAATTCTAGCGCAACGGTACGGGTGGCCTCCCCGGCAACCCGAACACCTGGACTAACGGGCATGGCGGCCCCGCCGCCCCGAATGAGAAACCGGACGCCCCTGTAGCGCAGGCGTCCTCGCCTGCTCTTGGCGCTGAATGCAGGCGGGACGCCTGCGCTACAGAGGCGTGGTTGTTTCACGTTAAAGCCCGAGCTAATTACTCAGTTGTAATTGCTGCATGTGCGAACTAACCTGACCCCCATCATGCGAACCCTGATCCTGGGCATAGGCAATACCCTCCTCACCGACGAAGGTGTCGGCGTTCACGTACTACAAGCGCTGGAAACGGCGTTGGCCGCTGAACATCCCCCAATAGAAGATCTCACCCTGCTCGACGGCGGCACCCTGTCGTTCACGCTGGCCGGTCCGATCGAGGAGGCGGAAGCGCTGATCGTGGTCGATGCCGCCAATATCAAGGGCGAGCCGGGCGACTGGGTGTTGCTGGAAGGCGAGGCGATGGATGCTTTCCTGCTGGGCAATCGCAAATCCACGGTGCATGAAGTCGGGCTGACCGATCTACGCGCCATCGCCATCCTCGCCGGCCACTGGCCGGAAACGCGGGCGATGCTGGCGATCAAGCCGCAAATCATGGATTGGGGTGAGCAACCCACTCCTGCCGTCGCCGCCGCCATTCCCCCCGTCTGCGCCGCCATCCTGGAATTGCTGCGGGGCTGGAATCGCAGGCAAGGAATCGCGGGCAAGCCCGCTCCTACAGGAACTTGAATCATGCCGCTTGATGCCATCCCGGTCGTCGCCGTACCTCCCGGCCTGCGGGCCGGTGAACTGTCCGGCAACGCGCCCGCCCTATTGCGGGAAATCGCCGAAATGGTGCGCCGTCTGCTGGCCGGCGGTGAGTCCTCCGCCATCGATCTGCAAGCGCTGCCGCTGACCCCGGCGGATCTGGATTGGCTGCGCAAGCACCTGGGCGAGGGTGAAATCACCGTCACCCTGAATGCGGATGGCGAATCCAGTCTGAACGAGACGGCTTGCCCCGGCGTCTGGTGGGTGATGCACCGCAACCCCAAGGGCGCGGTCGTCTCGGAGTTCCTCGAAGTGGCCTTCGTGCCCGAGTTGGTGAAGGCCCATCAAGACGATGTCGTAATCGGATTAGAACATCTTGAATTACTGATTTCTGATCTAAGCTGAAGCAACCGTTTGAGTGTGTCTCGAGCCAGGAGGCGAAACATCATGCAAGGTCCATTGATCGAAACTCTCGCGCGGCAAGGTATTACCCGCCGCACGTTCATGAAGTACTGCGCCACACTGGCGTCCATGATGGCGTTGCCGCCCGCTGCGGGCCGTGCCATGGCGGAGGCGATGGCGGCGGCACCGGCGGCAAGCAGGCGGCCTTCGGTGATCTGGTTGCCGTTCCAGGAATGCACCGGCTGTACCGAATCCATCACCCGCTCGCATTCGCCCACGCTGGAAGGCCTGATCTTCGATTCGATCTCGCTGGATTATCAGGAAACCCTGATGGCTGCGGCCGGCCACCAGGCCGAAGAGGCGCTGCATGCCGCCATGAAGGCCAACGAAGGCAAGTATCTGCTGATCGTCGATGGTTCGATTCCTCTGGGCCTGGACGGCGCCTATTCCTGCATTGCCGGCAAATCCAATCTGGAGACGCTCAAGGAAGTGGCGAAGGGCGCGGCGGCCATCGTCGCGATGGGCTCCTGCGCGGCTTACGGCGGCCTGCCCCGCGCCAATCCGAATCCGACCGGCGCGGTGTCCGTCTCGGACATCATCAAGGACAAGCCCATTATCAATATTCCCGGTTGCCCGCCCATCCCGACGGTCATCACCGGTGTGCTGGCCCACTTCCTGACCTTCGGCAGCCTGCCGGAACTCGACCAGCATGGCCGCCCGAAAGCGTTCTACGGCGAAACCATCCACGACCGCTGCTATCGCCGCCCGTTCTACGACCAGGGCAAGTTCGCCAAGACCTTCGACGATGAAGGCGCGCGCAACGGCTGGTGTCTGTTCGAGCTGGGCTGCAAGGGGCCGGTGACTTACAACGCCTGCGCCACGGTGAAGTGGAACGGCGGCACCTCCTGGCCGGTGGAATCCGGGCATGGCTGCCTGGGCTGCTCGGAACCCGATTTCTGGGATGCCGGCGGTTTCTACAAGGCCCTGTCGATGCCGGCAGACCCGCTGAAGCTGGCGGCCAAGGCGGCGGTGGTGGGGGCGGCGGCGGGTGTGGCGGTGAGCTTCGTCAATCGCGGCAAGAAGAGCGCGGCCAAGACCGCCCATGAGACGACCACCCTGGCCGATCTGGAGAAGTGATCATGAATGAAATTCAACTACTGACCTGGGTGCGCGGCGATGGTCTTGATTACGCCGTAGGCATCTTTCTACTGGGGGTGATCTGGCGTCTGTTCGAGGTTTATTCCCTCGGCCGCAAGAAGGATCTCGCAGCACCCCGCAGCGTCGCCGGCGCTTCCGGTTGGCACACCCTCTTCCGGCGTTCACTTCCGCCCGAAGGCATGGTGAAAAAGTCCCCGGTCAGCTACATCGGCGGTTACACCTTCCATATCGGCCTGGCCATCGTGGTGTTCCTGTTCGCGCCGCACATCCTGTTGATCCGGAGCCTGACCGGGCTGTCCTGGCCGGGCTTGCCTTCCCAGTTCATCGACCTGGTGGCCGTGGTGACGATGGCGGCGATGGTGGTGGTGTTGGCGGATCGCATCAACAAGCCGGTGAAGCGCTTCCTCTCCACTTTCGAGGATTGGTTCACCTGGGCGGTGACCTTCCTGCCCGTGCTGACCGGCTGGATGGCGGTACAGCACCTGCTGTTGCCCTATACCACGATGCTGGCCTTGCACATTCTGAGTGTGGAAGTTCTGCTCGTGGTCCTGCCCTTCACCAAGCTGTTCCATGCCTTCACGGTGTTCGGATCGCGCTGGTTCAACGGGCAAGTTAACGGTCACAAAGGAGTTGCGGTATGAGCGCCTCTCTCGAAAAGGGCGTGCGTGTCCTCAAGGAAGTCATCGACGCGCCCATCGCCAGTTACTTCAGCAGTTGCGTGCATTGCGGCCTGTGCGCCGAGGCTTGCCTGTTCTATACGGAAACCGGCGATCCCAAGTACACCCCGATCCACAAACTGGAGCCGATGCGCCGCCTGTATGAGCAGGAGTACACCCTGCTTGGCCGGCTGAAGAAGATGGTGGGCTTGTCCAAGCCGGTTACCGATGCCGAACTCGGCGAGTGGCAGGAACTGGTCTACAACTCCTGCACCCTGTGCGGCCGCTGCTCGGCGGTTTGCCCGGTGGGCAACGACATCGTCTACATGGTGCGCAAGTTCCGCGAAGGCATGTCCGCTTCCGGCAATGCGCCTGAAGGCATCAAGGGCGCGGCAAACCGCACCGTGACCATCGGTAGCCCGATGGGCGTGAAGTTGCCCGCCGTGAAGGCGCAGATGAAGCACGTCGAAGAAGACTACGGCTTGCCGATTCCGCTGGATGCCGAAGGCGCGGAATACATGGTGATGCTGTCCTCGATGGAGATCATCAACTTCCCTGAGTACCTGGGCGCCATCGCCAAGATCATGCATCAGGCCGGCAAGTCCTGGACGCTGTGTTCCACCGCCTTCGAGGCGACCAACGCCGGCATGCAGATCGGCAATTCGGACCTGGCCAGATTGATCGTTTCACGCATTGTCGACGGTGCGGAAAAGCTCAAGGTCAAGACCGTGATCAGCCCGGAATGCGGCCATGCCTACACCGCGCTGCGCTGGGAAGGGGCCAACCTGATCGGCCGTCCGTTCACCTTCCAGGTCAAGCACATCGTCGAAGTGCTGGGCGAGTTTCAGGAACAGGGCTTGCTCAAGACCGAAGGCTTCGAGACTGACCGTCTGACCTTCCATGACCCCTGCCAACTGGCGCGTCGCGGTGGTGTCATCCAGCCGCAACGCAATCTGATGAACATGGTGGCGAAGAATTTCGTCGAAATGCCCGACGCCGGTTACATGAATTGGTGTTGCGGCGGCGGTGGCGGCGCTTCGGCCATCGAGGAAGGCGAGGAACTGCGCCTGGAAGCCTTCAAGAAGAAAAAATCGCAACTGGATACGGTGAAGCCGGATCGCCTGGTCACCGCCTGCGCCAACTGCCGCATCGTGCTGGAAGAAGGCCTGGAGCACTACCAGATGGATATTCCCGTGGTCGGCCTCACCGAGATGATCGCCGAGCACATTCCAGACCAGACCAAGTCAGAAGGAGCTTGAAGCCATGCCCACCAATGACAAGGATTTCAAGGCAAAACTGGGCACATTGCCCATCGCCGTAGGGCGGAAAAGCGGCCTTATCGCGCCTTCCGCCGGAATT
Source organism: Pseudomonadota bacterium (assembly GCA_030690985.1). Lineage (GTDB taxonomy): Bacteria > Pseudomonadota > Gammaproteobacteria > Burkholderiales > Thiobacillaceae > PFJX01. The sequence continues at coordinate 2,585 of JAUYFG010000144.1, read as the reverse complement.
GTCGGAAGGCGCCGGCATGAAGACGCCGGCTTTTCCGACCTACGCCGCTACCAGATGGATATTCCCGTGGTCGGCCTCACCGAGTTGATCGCCGAGCACATTCCAGACCAGACCAAGTCAGAAGGAGCTTGAAGCCATGCCCACCAATGACAAGGATTTCAAGGCAAAACTGGGCACATTGCCCATCGCCCATCAGCGCCATGTGGCTGCACAGTTTGTGCAGCGGGTGTTCCCACTTTCCAATGACTTTCGTCTCAAGGCGGCCCTTGAGCTCGCCCTGCGGGTTGATGTTCCCGATGTGGAACTGGCCGCGGCCTACCAGACTGCCAACACGGCTCGGGTGGAAAGCTTCACCCGGTGCGGCAAAGAAACCGACTGGACCGCACAGGCCGGCCATTTCGTCGCCAAGGCGGCGGTGGCCTGTGTCAGACCCGCCGCCGAAGGCGAGTTTGGCAACAGCAGCCTGGCCTGGGAAGCCGCCATGTCTGCCCGTATGGCGCGTACCTGCGAGGCCGTCGCCACGGGCGAAGGCACCGAAAACAGCGAAGCCGAGGAGCAATACCGCATCCTCACCGCTTTTTTGAACAGTTAAGGAACTCACGGCCATGACCACAGCACAACGCGTCGTTGTCGACCCCATCACCCGCATCGAGGGTCACTTGCGTATCGAGGCGGAAACCGATGCCAACGGCAAGATCACCAGCGCCTATTCCGCCGGCACCATGGTGCGCGGCATTGAAATCATCCTGCGTGGGCGCGACCCACGTGACGCCTGGGCGTTCGCCCAACGTATCTGCGGCGTCTGCACCCTGGTGCATGGCATCGCCTCGGTGCGTTCGGTGGAGGATGCCCTGCATCGCGCCATTCCCACCTACACCATTCCGCAAAACGCGGAGTTGATCCGCAACCTGAGGAGTGCCGCGCAGTACGTCCATGACCACGTCATGCACTTCTATCACCTGCATGCGCTCGACTGGGTGGACGTGGTTTCCGCGCTGAAAGCCGATCCCAAGGCGACCTCGACGCTGGCACAAAGCATTTCCAGCTATCCCAAGTCCTCGCCCGGTTACTTCGCCGACGTGCAGAAGAAGGTGAAAACCTTCGTCGAGCAGGGCCAGTTGGGCATCTTCTCCAACGCCTACTGGGGCCACCCCGCCTACAAGCTGCCGCCGGAAGCCAACCTGATGGCCGTGGCGCACTACCTGGAAGCGCTGGCCTGGCAACGCGACGTGGTCAAACTGCACGCCATCTTCGGTGGCAAGAATCCGCACCCCAATTTCGTGGTGGGCGGCGTGCCCTGCGCCATTTCCGTGCATGTAGACCACCCCGGAGACGGTAAAAATCGTGGCAAAGGCCCGCATCATCGCGGCGGCCAGGATGCCACCGCAGTCAACATGGTGGGTTTGCAGATCGTGCAGAACGTGATCAAGCAGATGCGTGATTTCGTCGATCAGGTCTATGTGCCGGATCTGCTTGCCATCGCCTCCTTCTACAAGGACTGGGGCGGCATCGGCGACACCGGCGGCAACTTCCTGTCATTCGGCGACATGCCGAGCAAGTCCTTCTGGGAGCCCGATTCCTACCTCATCCCGCGCGGCGTCATCCTCAATCACGACATCTCCACCATCCATCCCATCGACCTGGACCGCGACGACGAGATTCAGGAGTTCGTCAGCCACTCCTGGTACAAGTACGGCGACGGCGATGCCAAGGGCCTGCACCCGTTCAAGGGCGAAACCGAATTCAACTACACCGGCCCGAAACCGCCCTACGAGCAACTGGAAGTCGAGCAGAAATACTCCTGGCTCAAATCGCCGCGCTGGAAGGGCAAGGCCATGGAAGTCGGCCCGCTCGCTCGTGTGCTGCTGATGTATGCCGATACGAAATCCGCAGCCCATGCGCAGGCCAAGGAACTGGTCGACTACACCCTGAAGACGCTCGATGTGCCGGTCACCGCCCTGTTCTCCACCTTGGGCCGCACCGCCGCGCGCGGCCTGGAATCGAAGGTGCTCGCCGACGCCATGCAAGGCATGTTTGACGGCCTCATGGCCAACATCAAGGCCGGTGATGTGCGCACCTTCAACGACCAGTATTGGGACCCGTCGACCTGGCCGAAGCACATGCACGGCGTTGGCCTGGTGGAAGCCCCGCGTGGTGGCCTGAGCCACTGGATCAACATCGACGACGGCAAGATCAGCAATTACCAGGCCGTGGTGCCCAGCACCTGGAACGCCGGCCCACGTGATGCACAGGGCCAGCCCGGTGCCTACGAGGCCGCTTTGCAGCACAACCATGTCATGCACGATCCCAAGCAGCCGCTCGAGATTCTGCGCACCATCCACAGCTTCGACCCCTGCATTGCTTGCGCCGTGCATGTAACCGACCCGGATGGCGAGGAGTTGGTACAGGTGAAAGTGACGTAACACCACGCATCACCGCCTTCTCCCAGGGTAAATTTGTTCTGGCGATAACCCATTGAATTACCGTCATTCCCGCGCAGGCGGGAATCCAGTGCGTTCATCAAGCCAGGTTTTTTAAGTGCCTGATTAGACGGTGGAATCTGGATTCCCGCCGGCGCGGGAATG
>JAUYFG010000136.1 GCA_030690985.1 Pseudomonadota bacterium | reverse complement strand
CAGGGAGAGGGGCAGGCGCAGCCTGAGCGCGGCCCCCTTCCGATGGCGCAGTTCGTTGAGATACAGGAGATGGTCGCCGTCGCGGCGCAGCAGCAGGGTCTCGGCGCTGGCGCTGGGCAGCGGCCAGGACTGGATGAACGGGTAGAGGAACCGGTCGGGGGCGCTGCGCAGGACCAGCACCCGGCCGCCGGCCAGGGGGGTGACGAAATCCAGGTGGCTATGCTCGGGCAGGATCGCGTCGCTGCGGTAGAGGTCGGTGTCACCGCCGCGCCCTTGCAGCCTGGCCCGCGCCGCCGCCGCGCGCAGTTCCGGCGACACCGGATGCGCCTCGCCGACCTGGATCAGGGGAGCATCCCGGGCGTCGAGCAGGACGATGCTCTGATAGTGGTAGGTCTCGCGATAGTCGGCGTAGCGCGCCTCGATCCGGGCTTTCAACGCCGGGTCGCCGCTGTTCAGCCAGCGCGGCACAGCCTCGCTCAGAAAAGGGCTGGTCGCCATGAGCTTGGCATCGCCGCGGCGTTCTTGCAGCCAGGCGCCGATCTGGTTCGCCTTGAGCTGGGCGATGCTCAGCAGCTTGGCGTCTTCCTGGGCCTGGTACTGGCGCGCCAGATGTACATACACCCCCCAGCCCAGGGCCGCGATGGCCAGCATCAGAACCGCAAACAGCAGCAGCCAGTACGCGTGGCCGCCGTTGGACTCGGGGGGCGGTTGGGTGGGCAATTCGGGAGGGATGGGTGGCGCGCGGGTGGGCATGATTCCAGTCCGGGTTTCTGGCAAGTAGCATGAAAAACCCCGCTGCCATATCGGCGAAACGAGGTTTTTCCTGGCTTGCCGGTTATCGGCGGGTACGAGGGGAACTTGAGGGGAAAGTGTTGGGCACGCTGCGCTTTGCCCAACCTACGGTTCCACCGTCGGTTCATCGTAGGTTGGGCAAAGCGCAGCGTGCCCAACACCCCAACCCAAGAAAACCCGTGGCGCCACGGACGTAGGTTGGGCAAAGCGCAGCGTGCCCAACATCCCAACCCAAGAAAACCCGTGGCGCCACGGACGTAGGTTGGGCAAAGCGCAGCGTGCCCAA
>JAUYFG010000130.1 GCA_030690985.1 Pseudomonadota bacterium | reverse complement strand
GTAGCGCCGGCGCCTCGCCGGCGTCTTTCCCACAACCAGACCAGCGGGCCGGCGAGGCGCCGGCGCTACAGGGTTCATGCCTCGCCTCCCAGGTAGGCGGCGACCACCACCGGGTCCCGGCGCACTTCATCGGCCGGCCCTTCCGCGATCTTGCGGCCGTAGTCGAGCACGGCGACGCGATCACACAGGCCCATGACCAGTTTTACATCGTGTTCGATCAACAGCAGGGTGACGCCGCCTGCACGCAGCTTCCGGAACAGTTCGCCCATCTGCCGGCGCTCGTTCGGATTCATGCCGGCGACCGGTTCGTCGAGGGCGAGCAGCTTCGGCTCGGTGGCCAGCGCCCGGGCGATTTCCAGGCGGCGCTGATCGCCATAGGACAAGTGGCTGGCGAGGCCACGGCTCTTGCCGCCGAGGCCGACGTAATTCAGGAGTTCATGCGCACGTTCGCGGATGCCGGCTTCCTCGGCGCGGGTCTTGCGGCAACGCAGCACCGCGCCCAGCACGTTGGCGCGGGTGCGGGCATGGCGGCCGACCATGACATTTTCCAGCGCGGTCATGTTGGCGAACAGGCGGATGTTCTGGAAAGTGCGGGCGAAGCCGCATTTCACGATGCGGTGCGGCGGCATGTCCTGCACTTCGGCACCCTCCAGGCGCACGGCGCCGTTCGTTACCGTGTACAGCCCGGTCATACAGTTGAACAGGGTGGTCTTGCCGGCGCCGTTGGGGCCGATCAGGCCGTAGATTTCGCCCGCCGCGACCGTGAGCGAGACCGCCTCCAGTGCGGCGAGGCCGCCGAAGCGCTTGGTGACGTTTTCAACGCTCAACAGGGCCGCCACCTCAGGTCGCCTTAACGTGAAACCAGCTTGCGTCTCTGCTGTAGCGCCGGCGCCTCGCCGGCGCGGCGCCGGCGCTACAAGGGCGCCCGGTTTCATTATCCGAGGTGGCATCACCGCCATGCCCGTCAGGCCCGCGCGTCGTAAAGGCTGGCCTGTTCCTGCTCGGCCACGCCGTCTTCGGCGGCGAACTCGCGCTTGCGTTGGCGCGAAGGCAGCAGGCCGGCGGGGCGGAACAGCATCATCGCCACCAGGGCGATGCCGAATAGCAGCATGCGCAGATCGGACGGGTCCACCACCACCTGGCCCAGCGTGGCGCGTTGCAGGTCGCCGATGTAGCGCAGCGCCTCGGGAATCATGGTGAGCAGGATGGCGCCGAGGATGACGCCGGGGATATTGCCCATGCCGCCCAGCACGATCATGCACAGCACCAGAATGGATTCCCACAAATTGAAACTCTCCGGGCTGATGAAGCCCTGAAACGCCGCGAACAGGCCGCCGGCCAAGCCGCCGAAAGTGGCGCCCATGGCGAACGCCAGCAATTTCAGGTTGCGCGTGTTGATCCCCATCGCCGCCGCCGCGACCTCGTCCTCGCGGATCGCCGCCCAGGCGCGGCCGATACGCGAATCCTGCAAGCGCAGGGCGATGAAAATGGCGAGCAGGGTGAAGGCGAGGAACAGGTAGTAATAGAAATAGGGGGACGGAAAAGTCATGCCGAACGCATGCAGCGGTTTGCCGAAGGAGAAACCGGCCACGCTCACCGGGTCGATCAGGTTCATGCCCTGCGGGCCGTTGGTCAGGTTGAACGGCGCGTTCAAATTGTTCATGAAGATGCGAATGATCTCGCCGAAGCCGAGGGTGACGATGGCCAGATAATCGCCGCGCAGGCGCAAGGTGGGCGCCCCCAGCAGCACGCCGAACAGACCGGCAACGGCGGCGCCGATGGGCAGCACCGCCCAGAACGGCAGATGCAGGCCGAAATGCGGGCTGGCCAGCCAGGCATAGACATAGGCGCCGAGCGCGTAGAAGGCGATGTAACCGAGATCGAGCAGGCCGGCATAGCCGACCACGATGTTCAGGCCGATGGCCAACAGCACATAGAGCAGGACGAAATCGAGCACCCGCACCCAGGAGTTGCCGAGGCCAAAGCCCATGATGAAAGGCAGCGCGGCCAGCAAGATGGCCAGCAGGACGGCGGCCAGGCGCGGCCGCTTTCGCAACGACTCAAGCACGCGGTTCACGCACCGTATTACGCACGATTCGCGACCCGCTCGCCCAACAGGCCGGAGGGCCGGAACACCAGCACCAGGATGAGCACGAAGAAAGCGAACACATCCTGATAGTGGCTGCCGAGGAAACCGCCGGTGATGTCGCCGATGTAACCGGCGCCGAGCGCCTCGATCACCCCCAACAACAGGCCGCCCAGCATCGCCCCGAAAAGGTTGCCGATGCCGCCCAGTACCGCCGCCGAGAAGGCTTTCAAGCCGAGCATGAAGCCCATGTAGTAATGCGCCAGGCCGTAATAGGCGCTGACCATGACGCCGGCAATGGCGGCGATGGCGGCGCCGATGATGAAGGTGGCGGAAATCACCCGATCCACGTTCACCCCCATCAGTTGCGCCACTTCCCGCGATTGCGCGGTGGCGCGCATGGCGCGGCCGAGGCGGGTCTTTTCCACCAGTAGCCACAACCCGGCCATGATCGCCAGCGCCAGGACGACGATGACAATCTGCAACAGGCTGATGCTGGCGCCGAGGAAGTGAAAGCGGGCGGTCGGCAGCAGCGGCGGGAAAGACACGTATTGGCGGCCCCAGATCAGCATCGCCAGGTTCTGCAGAATGATGGAAACGCCGATGGCGGTAATCAGCGGCGCCAGGCGGGGCGCCTTGCGCAGCGGTCGATAGGCGATTTTCTCGATGGTGAAAGCCAGCGCCATGCAGGCGGGAATCGCCACCAGAATGCCGGCCAGCACCACCAACACCCCGGGCAGATCGGGGGCCGCGCCCATCAGCACGCCGATGACGGAGAGGGCCACCATCGCGCCGATCATGGTCACTTCGCCATGCGCGAAGTTGATCAACTCCAGAATGCCGTAAACCATGGTGTAGCCGAGGGCCACCAGGGCATAAATGCTGCCCAGCACCAGGCCGTTGACGAGCTGTTGGATGAAGATGTCCATGAAGTGTGGCCGTAGGAGCGGGCTTGCCCGCGATTAAAAGTTTTAAATCGCGGGCAAGCCCGCTCCCACGGTACGGTTTATTTGATGGTTTCCAGCACCTGCCACTTGCCGCCCTTGACCTCGTACAGGGTCACGGCGCCGCCGGTGGTGTCGCCCTTGGCGTCGAACTTGACCGGGCCGCTGACGCCTTGAAGATCGGTCTTCGGCAGTTCCGCCAGCACTTTGGCCGGTTCGGCCGAGCCGGCGCGCTTCATGGCTTCCACCAGCACATAGACGGCGTCGTAGGCGTAGGGCGCGTAGCTCTGGATCGCGCCATATTTGGCCTCGAAGCGCTTGCGGAATGCCGGGCCACCGGGCATGGCGTCGATGGCCAGGCCGGGCGAGGAAGCGACCACGCCTTCGGCATCGGCGCCCGCCAGTTTCATGAAGTTGACGTTCTGCACGCCATCGCCGCTCAAGAACCGGGCGGTCAGCCCCAGGCTTTTCAACTGCTTGACCATCGGCCCGCCCTGCGGGTCCATGCCGCCGTAGAACACCAGATCCGGCGCCTTGCCCTTGATGCTGGTGAGGATGGCGGTGAAATCGGTGGCGCGGTCGTTGGTGAACTCGCGCGCCACCACTTCGCCGCCGGCCGCCTTGGCCGCCTTCTCGAACTCATCGGCCAGACCCTGGCCGTAGGCGGTGCGGTCATCGATGATGGCAATCTTCTTCGCGCCCAGCTTGGCCACCGCGAACTGGCCCAGCACGCGGCCCTGTTGCGCGTCGTTGGCCATCACCCGGTAGGCGGTGTTGTAACCCTGCGCGGTATAGGCCACGGCGGTGGCGGAGGGGGAAATCTGGGGAATGCCGGCGTCAAAGTAAATCTTGGAAGCCGGAATGGTGGTGCCCGAGTTCAGGTGGCCGATCACGGCCACCACGCCGGTATCCACCAGCTTCTGGGCGACGATGGTGGCCGCCTTGGGCTCCGCCTGGTCGTCCTCGCCGAACAGTTCCAGCGTCACCTTCTTGCCGCCCAGTTCCAGGCCTTTGGCGTTGATTTCATCCACCGCCAGACGGGCGCCGTTCTCGTTGTCCTTGCCGATATGGGTTTGCGGGCCGGTCAGGGGCGAGACAGAACCGATCTTGATGACATTGCCGGTGTTCTCGGTCTTGCCGCAACCAGAAAGAGAAAACGCCAGCGCGAGAGAGAGCGCGGAAACCGCAAACTTGCCGAAATTCACCTGAATACCCCTGATAGCCGGAAAAAACGCGCGATTTATATCACAGGACGCTCATTGCATTCCTGGCAAGCGCCGACCGAAGCCGGCGCCATGCCCGCTTGCCCTACTTATGCTCGATGCCGATGGCCTCGGAAATCACCGGATATTGCCCCGGCCTCACTTCCTGCACGAAGTTGGAGCCATAGGTTTCGTCCTTGCGGAAGACGCGCGCGCTGGATGCCTGGCCGGTTTGCAGGGAGCGCGGGTCGCGCACGGTGAGGGTGAGCTGGTCGCGGCCGACGTCGCCGGCGAATTGCAGGTATTCCTGTTTGCCCAGGGGCAGCAGGATTTCCTTGCCGGCGGGGATGGAGACCGCCTGGCCGACGGTGGCCGGGTAGATCTGGCGCTGCGCGCCCTTGGGCGTGATGTTGCCCAGCACCACCACCGCGTCGAAAGTGGACAGCACCCGCAGCTTGAAGCGTTCGCCGGTGGTGAAGCCGTCGGCCACGGTGCGGAAGCCGGTGGGCTTGCCGTTTGCGTCGATGCTCACCAGGGCGACGTTGACGCCCTGGAAGTTCTCGCCGTCCTTGCCGGTCTTCAGCGGCGCTTCCGGGGTGCCGAGCGCGGCGTTGGGGGCGGCGCCGGCGCCGCCGAGCACGATGTCCTTGCCCGCGAGGTAGCCGCTCAGGTTGACGATGACGGCGACCGCAGCATTGCCGGCCAGGTATTCCAGGGAGCTTTCCTTGTAATTGGCGGCAATTTTTTTCTTCACCCACTCCGAGAGGAAATCGAACACGGCCGGCGCGATCAGCTTGATCAGGATGCCCCAGACGAATTTGCCCTCGGCCTGCGGCGGCGTATCTGTGGAAGGGGCGGCGGCGGGCGGTACGGCCTGGGCCAGGCTGGCGGTGCTGAAGGTGAGAACGGTCAGGGCGGCGACAAGTTTATGCAGGCGGGGCATGGTGGGTCTCCTCAGTTTTATTCGACTTCGTCCAGGGTAATCAGATCGGCGCCGTAGGCGTCGGAACAGGTGGCGACCACTTCCAGAGTGCGCTGGGCGCCGGTTTTCGCGCAATCCGGCTGTTCGGCATGCGCGGCGGTGGCGGAGACGAACTGGATATCGCGCGCGCTCATGGGCGAGGTGGCGAGTACGGAAAATGGCCCGGCCGGTTTCATGCCGAGGGCGGCGAAATCGCGCGGGTTGTCGCTCACCACCGCCAGCAGATGATCGCGCCCGGTCGGCCCGCCGGCGCGGATGGCCCAGCCGGGGCGCGGCAGTTGCCAGGTTTCCCCGGCCAGGATGTGGTTGCGCTCGTCCTTCCGGTTGGGGAAGAGCAGGTCGAAGCTGTTGCCGTCGCTGCCCACCATGAGCAGATAGACATAGCCTTCGTGGCTACTGGTCAGGCCGAAGCGCACCCGATCCTGCTTGATTCTGTAAGTGGCTTGGTCGGCGCTCAGGCGCACCGTGCGGCGGTCGTCGCGGTTGGCGTGGATGTCCTTGAGCGTGGCGACGGCGGAAGGCTTGGCCACGCTTGCGGCGGCAGCCTCGGAGGAAACCTCGGCCGGCGCGGCCAGCACCATCCCGGCATTCCCGGTGAGGGTCAGGTGATGCGCGCCGTACTGGCTGTTGCCGGCGGCCTGGCGTTCGATCTTCGGTTGCGCGCAGGCGGCCAGTTCGGCGACCGAGAGGCCGGCGGAGCCGTTGCTGTCGCGCGCCGCGCCGCTCAGGCAGTCAAGCCAGGCCAGCGTCGCCAGCCCGCCGCGTTTTCCATCGTCCAGCGCCACCTCATCGTCGCGCGCGGCGGCGATGTGGATGAAGTTGAGCTTGCCCTCACCGGGCTGGGCCGCTTGCAGGCCGCGCACCAGGACATTGCTTGGGCGCTCGCAGGTGTCCGCGCCGGACTTCGCCCAGAACTTGCCGCTCAGGTTGCCCTTGGCCAGCGCGCGGGTGGTGGCGCCGCCGGCATGGCAGGCATCGAGGAACACCACCACCCGGCGCGCCTTGGCGGCGATGCGTTGCAAACGGTCCTGTAATTCGTCGTCCATGAACGCCTGCGCGTCCGCCGTCACCAGCGCCTCGGCGCAGCGCGCGGCGCGGCCGTCGAAGGCATTCAGGCGGGTGCCGTGGCCGGAGTAGTAGAGGAACACCTCGTCGTTGGGCAGCACCCGCGCCTCCAGGCCGTCGAGCGCGGCGCGCATGCCGGCCAGGGTAAGGGCGGCGTTCTCCAGCACCGTGGTATTGGCTTCCGGCACGCCCAGCGCGCGCGCCATCAGCGCAGCGCTGTCGGCGTCGTGAGCCACGCCGGGCAGCGGCGGAATGCCATTGCCGTAAGCGCTGATGGCGAATATCAGCGCATGCGCCGAGGCGCGCGGCGGCGGCAGGCCACGGAAGCCGGCAACGGCGACGATGCGCTGGTTATCCGTAGCCTGGGCGCGGAACAACTCCGCCACGGTGCCGGCGGCCGGCAGGGCCGAGCGGGCTTCCCGCAAGGCCAGCACGCGCAGCCAGCCTTCCTTGTCGCCGGCCCGCACCCGGCTCCAGCCGCCGCGCCGCTCCAACACTTCCACCGGGGCATAGGCCGGCAGCGCCGCGACCTCGGCGGCCAGGCCGTCGGGCGCGGCCAGCAGCGGCTGCGCGCGGATCAAGGTTACGGGGGCAGCGGCCAGTGCCGGGAGGGCGAGCAACGGCAAGGCACACATCAAGCATCGGATAAAGCGCATGTTTATTCCCCCGCGAATCGCTAAAGTCTAGCTTGTTACTCGGGTATTTCGACCTTGATCGAGGAGATTGCGGTGTCCCCCCTCCCCCTACGCGCGTTGCTGCTCGCCTGCTGTCTCAATGTTCCCCTCGCCTGGGGTAACACGGAGGAGATCAAATCCCTGCTGGAGGAGACGGCGCGGCTCAACCAGAGCGGCCACCCGGCCGAAGCCGAAGTGCTGGCGCGCCAGTCCATCGGCTTGGCGGAATCTTTCAGCGGGCCGCCGGGAGTGCGCGAGAAACTCCAGTCCACGGCTCAGCAGCGCCTCGGGGTTTCCCTACGTTTGCAAGGCCGCCATAGCGAAGCGGAACCGGTGTTGCGCGAGGCCTTGCGCGGAGCGGAACGCAGCTTCGGCTATGCCTCCCGCTTGGGCGTCAAGACCCAGATCCAGTTGGGCCTGGCGATCCTGGGCCAGGGCCGCTATGCCGACGCGGACAAGGAATTGCGCGAGGCGATGCGGCGGGCGCCCGAGCCGAAGGATGCCGACACGCTGGAAGCCTGGCTGGACGCGCGGGTACGCCTGGGGCGGCTGCAAGTCCTGGCCGGCAATTACAACGAGGCCGAGAGCCTCCTGAACAGGGTGCTGGAGAAGAGCGCGAACACGAGCGATGTGGGCGTGAGCCGCTGGCACCAGAACGCCAACATGTCGCTGGCTTTGCTCCGGATGCGCCAGGGGCGGGGCGCGGAAGCCGAGCCGTACGCGCGCACCGGCGCGGAACTGGCCGCAGCGGCCTGGGGCTCGCGCCACGCCTCGACGGCGGAAGCTTATGAGCAACTCGGCCAGGTGCTGTTCAAGCTCGACCGCCTCGACGAAGCGGAAGTGTGGCTGCGCCGCGCCGCCGCCATCGCCGAGCCGTTGCTCGGCCAGGACTATGGTTCCGCCTCGAAACCATTCCGCTTCCTGGGGCAGTTGCTGGAGCAGAAAGGCCTGGCCGCCGAGGCCGAGGCACTGTTCAACAAGGCCACGGCGGCGGCCGACAAGACCGCCAGCGTCGAAGTGTTGGCCCAGTCCCTGCGCGCACATGCCCGTTTCCTGTCGCGCCAGAGCCGCCCGGAGGCCGCACAGCCGCTGTATGACCGCGCGGTCAATCAGGCCGATCGCCTGTTCACCCTCTCGCGCGGCCTCGACGATGCCGCGCGCGAAAACAAGGTGGCCTTCCTGCGCCCGATCTACAGCGAGGCGGTGAGCAACCGGGTGACGCTGGATGCGAAGCTGCCGGGCCAGGGCCATGACCGCGCGGCGCTGGTCGATGTCTCCCGCACCCAGAGCCGGTTGTTCACCGAAATGCTGCGCGTCGCCGACGTGGCGCGTCTGGCCGGTGACGACAGTTTTGTGAAACTCAAGGCGCAACGCGATGCGGCGCTCCTGCGTCAGAACGAGCTGCGCCGCCGCTTCACTCTGAGCGCGCGCATGGACGCAGCCGGTGAGGAGGTACAACCCACCAAACCCATCGACGACCCCTATGTGCTGGAGCGCTGGCGCCGCGAGGTGGCGACCCTGCGCCGTGACATCGCCCAGGTCGAACGCGCACGCGAGGACGCGGAAACCCGCCTGTGGCGCGACTTCCCGCGTTACATGGAACTGGAAGAGCCGCGTCCGGTGACGGTGGACGACCTGCAGAAACGCTGGCTGCGCCCGAACGAAACCCTGCTCGCCTACTTCCGCCTGAAACAACAGTTGCTGGTCTTCCTGGTCAGCCGCGAGGAGTTCCGCCTGGTCCGCGTGCCGGTGGAACTGGAGGAAATCAACCGTCTGGTGGCGCAGGCGCGGCAACCGATGGAAAACGGCGGCCGCCTGGACGGGCTCGCCAAGCTCGATCCGGGCGTGCTCAACCGCCTCTACGAGCTGCTGTTGAAACCAATCGAAGCGCAACTGCCGGCCGGGCGGCGCCTGCTCGTGGTGGGCGACGGGCCGCTCTACACCCTGCCCTATGAGATGCTGGTGGCGCGCTGGAACGAGGCCGACCAGAAAGCCTTTGCCGGCGCCCGCGCCGCCGATCTCTCCGAATACGGCCGCCTCGCCTATGCCGGCGCGAAGTGGCGGTTTTCCTACCTGCCCAGCCTGGCTGCTCTGGCGATCCAGCGCGCGGAACAGAAGGGCAAAACCAGCTTCACGCAATCGCTGATCGCCTTCGCCGATCCCGTGTTCGAGCGCAGCGACGCCACGCCCAGCGCGGCGACACGCTCGCTGTTGCAGGAACTCGGCGTCTCGCGCGGCGGCCACGTCAGCATTCCGCGCCTGCCGGAAACCGCCGACGAAGTGGAAGCGGTGGCGAAAATCCTTGGCGGCGAGCACCGCCTCTACCTGCGCGAAGCCGCCCAGGAAACGCGCGCCAAGCACAGCGACCTGGCCGGCGCGCGCTACTTGCACTTCGCCACCCACGGCCTGTTGGGCGGCGAGTTCGCCATGCTCAAGGGCTATGCCCCGGAAGAGGAGCCGGCCAGGGAGGGGCGCACCCGCAATCTGGTGGTGCTGGAGGACGCGGAAACTGCCCCCACCCCCGCGCCGATCAAGGGCCAGCCCGCCCTGGTGCTCACCCTGGTGGGCGACCTGGCCGGCGAGGACGGCCTGCTCAGCATGAGCGAAGTCATGGGCCTGAAGATGAATGCCGATCTGGTGGTGCTGTCCGCCTGCAACACGGCCGGCGAACGTACCGAAGCGAGCAACGGCGAAGGCTTCGCCGGCCTCACCCGCGCCTTCATGCACGCCGGCGCACGCGGCCTGCTGGTGTCGCACTGGAGCGTGGAAAGCCTGGCCACGCGCGACCTCATCACCGACTTCTTCCGCCGCCAAAAAGCCGGCACCGCCACCTCGGAAGCCCTGGCGGCGGCGCAGGCTGAGATGCGCAACAGCCGCGACGAGCGCCTGCACCTGTCGCGCGCGCACCCCTTCTTCTGGGCGCCGTTCGTGCATGTGGGGGATTGATTCCTGTGCCGCCGGCTAGCAGCAAGTCGGAATGCAGTGTTGGGTTGATTTTTGTATGGCGGGAGTCGGCCACAAGCGGACCTAGCCGCAGCACCTCCATATTGGACGTTGATTCGGCACGATCAACCGAAAGCGGTCCCTGGCAGCCTGTCGGACTTTGGGCGCCGATAGCGAAAATCGGCCCCGTCGAGATCAGTTTTTGCCAGTTTCGCAGGGGAATAGTCGAACTATTGCCCAAGCAAGTAGCGAATCGCCTCGGTGAGTTGCTCGATTCTGCTGAAACTGGCGTTGCCAGCCAATCCACGCCTTTCAGAATGAAGCGTTGTTCCTCGCGGTCGCTGCGCGGATCGCCGAGCACACCTTGCAGGTAAGCCAGCGCACGGATTTCACGCACGCCCTGCGCATCTATCTCGGCAGAGAACAGATGCTCTTGCACCGCCGCCAGCAGCGGCCAAGGGTTTCCCATATCAGTTGCCACATCGGCACTGGCGTCCGTTCCAACCGGCGCAAACAGTGCGGCGAGACCGCCAGTGCCGGCAAGCAGAAAGCGGCGGCGCGTCAACAGGGCCTGCCGCCTGGCAGCAATTTCGCCTTGTACCGCCAGGCGGGGTCAGTGGCAGGAAAGACAGGCAGGTCTCCGGTGAGAAAAAGACATCGTGGCGGCCATTTGTCAGGATGGCATGGAGATTCCTGACCATCTTGGGATGGGCGCAAGACTCCGTGTTCAGGTCCAAATGGTTAATAATCCTAGAAACCTCAGTTGACCGCTCCTTAGCCCTTGTGAGGCCGCATGGATGCTAGCGTTAGCGCCTCCGATGGCGCTCACCCATTGGGTGACGCCGCTACGCGCCCGATTGCACGGTTTTCGGGCCGCCTGGCTGCGTTGCTCCTGATGAAACTACTAAGCGAAGGACTAAGCCGCCAAAAGACGGCGGCCAAGTCCCTGCTTATCCTTGCGGGAAACGACCCCGCGCGTCGTCGCGCCTTGCCAGCCGACCCGAAAACCGCACACTCGGGCGCGTCCAACTGA
>JAUYFG010000108.1 GCA_030690985.1 Pseudomonadota bacterium | reverse complement strand
ACGCCCCGGTATGCGCCGGGGTGGAGAAATTCGGAACCGAGCCCGCCGGAAGCGGATTCGCGATACGCCCCGGCCAAGGTTGGGCTCGGTTTTTTCTGAATGGGCCGCGTGGTTTGAAAAAACCGTTGAGCGCGGATTGTTAGCTAACAAGGAGTGAATGAATGCCTACCTTCGTCCGTACCGATAAGTGCGACGGCTGCAAGGGTCAAGACAAGACCGCCTGCATGTACATCTGCCCGCACGACCTGATGAAACTGGACCGTGATGGTTCCGAAACCGGCCACGCCATGCGTGCCTTCAACCAGGAACCCGAGCAGTGCTGGGAGTGCTATTCCTGCGTGAAGATCTGCCCGCAGCAAGCCATCGAGTGCCGCCACTATGCCGACGTCGTGCCCCTGGGCGGCTCCGTGCAGCCCCTGCGTGGTTCCGACTCCATCATGTGGACCATCAAATTCCGTAACGGCGTGCTGAAGCGCTTCAAGTTCCCGATCCGCACCACCCCCGAGGGTTCCATCGACTGCTACGGCGGCAAGCCCGCGCCCACGCTGGCCGATATCGAAGTCACCGGCTCGTTCACCCGCGATGTAACGGGTGGCTTCCGCCCTGGCAACCCCGCTGAACTGCTCCGCAAGTAATCCGGTTAAACAAGAGGTAATAGAAATGGCTGAATTTGGAAATCCCGATGTCATCCAGGAAGAAGTCGACATCCTGATGATCGGCGGCGGCATGGCCTGTTGTGGCGCCGCTTACGAAGTCATGCGTTGGGCTGACGCCGCGAAAGCAGAAAAAGGCGTTGACCTGAAGATCAAGCTGGTCGACAAGGCCGCCATGGACCGCTCCGGCGCCGTGGCTCAAGGTCTGTCCGCCATCAACACCTACATCGGCACCGAGCAGGACCCCGCCGACTACACCCGTATGGTCGCCAACGACCTGATGGGCATCACCCGTGATGACCTGGCCTATGACGTCGGCCGCCACGTGGACGACTCCGTGCACCTGTTCGAAGAGTGGGGCCTGCCCATCTGGAAACTCGATGCCAACGGCGAGCGTCATGACGGCGCCGCCGCCATCGGCGAAGGCCTGCCCGCCCTGAAAGATGGTGGCAAGCCCGTGCGTTCCGGCAAGTGGCAGATCATGATCAACGGCGAATCCTACAAGTGGATCGTTGCTGAAGCCGCCAAGAAAGCCCTGGGCATGGACCGCATCGAAGAGCGCATCTTCATCGTCAAGCTCATCAACGATGCCAACGACAGCAACCGTATCGCCGGTGCCGTCGGCTTCTCCACCCGTAACCACACCCTGCATATCTACAAAGCCAAGGCGATCCTGCTGGCTGCCGGTGGTTGCGTGAACATCTTCCGTCCCCGTTCCGTTGGTGAAGGCACCGGTCGTGCCTGGTACCCGGTGTGGAACGCTGGTTCCACCTACGCCATGGCTGCTGAAGCCGGCGCGGAACTGACCATGATGGAAAACCGTTTCGTGCCCTGCCGTTTCAAAGACGGTTACGGCCCGGTCGGCGCCTGGTTCCTGCTGTTCAAGGCCCGCGCCACCAACGGCTATGGCGAAGACTACCTGACCAAGAACAAGGCCATGCTGGAGCAGTACCCCCCGTACGGCCAGGCCGCTGTGCCCGCTTCTTGCCTGCGTAACCACGTCATGCTGAAGGAAATGAAGGAAGGCCGCGGCCCGATCTGGATGGACACCGTGACCGCCCTGGGTAATCTGCGCAACACCCTGTCCCCGCGTGAAGTGAAGCACCTCGAAGCCGAAGCCTGGGAAGACTTCCTGGACATGTGTATCGGCCAGTGCGGCATCTGGGTGGGCGAGAACATCGAGCCGGAGAAGAAGAACTCCGAGCTGATGCCCACCGAGCCCTACCTGCTGGGTTCCCACTCCGGTTGCTGCGGCATCTGGGTTTCCGGCCCGACCGACCTCGGCGCCCCCACCACCGAACTGCACGCCGAAGCGGACAAGATTCCCGCGCACCTGCCTTCCGGCTGGAGCTGGGGCTATCGCGGCATGACCACCGTCAAGGGTCTGTTCACCGCCGGTGACGGCGTGGGCGCCGCTGGCCACAAGTTCTCTTCCGGTTCGCACACCGAAGGCCGCCTGGCTGCCAAAGCCATGGTCAAGTACTGCATCGACAACAAAGACATGAAAGTCGAGCTGGACACCTCCGTCGAGCAGCTGGTCGAAGACATCTATCGTCCCGTGCGTACCTACCTTGAGTTCAAGGACTACAGCACCGCGATCGACGTCAACCCCAACTACATCACCCCCAAGATGCTGCAGTTCCGTCTGCAGAAAATCATGGACGAGTACGTTGCCGGTGTGGCCACCTACTACAACACCAACGACAAGATGTTGGCCGTTGCGGAAGAGAAGCTGGACATGCTGAAAGAAGACGCCATGAAGATGCGTGCGAAAGACCTGCACGAACTCCTGCGCGCCTGGGAAAACTACCACCGGATCTTGACGGCGGAAGCCCACATGAAGCACATCCAGTTCCGTGAAGAAAGCCGTTACCCCGGCTTCTACTACCGCACCGACAAGAACTTTGTCGATGAGGAAAACTGGAAATGTTTCGGCAACTCCATCTACGACAAGACCACGCAGAAGTGGACCAACTTCAAGCGCGCTCACGTTGATCTGGTGGACAAGTCCAAGCTGTTCAAAGCAGCCGCCCCTCACTAAGCGGGTGCTGTAGCCGCAAGGGGCACGCCGGCTCCGTAAGCCGCTAAAGCGGCAACGGTTCCGCTGTAGCTAAAGAAGCCGGGCGCCCACAAGGCGCCCGGTTTTTTTTGGCTGTAGCGCCGGCGCAGGTGGGAATCCAGGTCGTGCATCTGATTGTTTTTAACGTGCATGGATTGATGCTGCCCCGAACGATGAAACCGGGCGTCCCTGTAGCGCAGGCGTCTCGCCTGCATTGCAGCGCCCAAATCAGGCGAGGACGCCTGCGCTACAAGAGCGAGCTTGTTTCAAGCTAACGGCAATCAGGCCTACGCACTGGATTCCCGCTTTCGCGGGATACCGAAGGGTAGGGGCTTCATCAATGACGGTTATATCCCCTTGCGAATGGCCCTTTGCCCCCCACCTAACCGCTTCTTTCCGCACGCTATTTTCGAGGCCGCACATGGACGAGACCCAATTCAAGAACCTGGCACAGGACGCTCCTTTCGAACTGAGCCCGGTCATGCCCAACATGCTCGACGGCGACAAGGTCATCCAGTTCCGTTGCCACAAGGACGTGAAGTGCTGGAACGCCTGCTGCGCCAACATCGACATCACCCTCACCCCCTACGACATCCTGCGCCTGAAGAACCGCCTGGAACTGTCCTCCGGTGACTTCCTCAAGCGCTACACCGTCCCCTATGAAATGGACCAGGACGGCATGCCCGGCGTGAAATTCCGCCCGGTCGAAGGCGGTACCGCCTGCCAGTTCATGAAGCCGGAAGGTTGCGGCGTCTACCAAGACCGCCCCACCGCCTGCCGCTATTACCCTATAGCGCTGCTCTCCATGCGCCGTCAGGACGAATTCACCGACCGCGCCGTCTACGCCATGGTGCAGGAATCGCACTGCCTGGGCCACCAGGAGCCGCGTTCGCTGACCATCGACGACTACCGCAAGGAACAAGGCGTCGACGATTACGACGAAAAAGGTCGCGGCTGGCGGCAACTGGTGCTCAAGCGCAAATCAGCCGGCCCCGGCATCGGCAAGCCGCCCGCCGTCTCCAATCAGTTGTTCTTCATGGCCAGCTACGACATCGACCGCTTCCGCGCCTTTGTCTCCAGCGACTCCTTCAACCGCACCTACGAAATCCCGATGGACGTCATGGCCGTCCTGCTGGACAACGACGATGCCTTGCTGGAATTCGGCTACAACTTCCTCAAGCATGCCCTGTTCGGCGAGAAATTCCTGGCCGAACAGCCGGGCGCCTATGACGCCCGTATGGGCCGCCTCAAGGCCAAGACGGAAAAGCTGCGCGAGGAATACCTGGCCAATCGGGAACAACTGGAAGAAGACAAGTACAGCGAACCCGGCCGCCCCGGTGACCTCAGTTGTGGCACCAAGGACTGCGGCTGAGGCGATCGCGCCACAGGCGGGGTGTGTACCCTGGCGGCCTTTGACCAAGATCAAGGCAGGTCAATAACCACTCCCGCAGCATGGTTCGATCTTTCACCCGCCGGTGGTTCTGGATTTCCCGGAGCCCGGCGGATTTTCTTAGCCTCGCCAGGAGATCGCCATGCAAAAATCCATCGCCGTATCGTTCGCCGCCCTGCTGCTCGCAGCCGTACAACCCGCCATCGCCGCCCCCGCTGACGACGCCTGCGGCGCCCTCATGGAAGCACGCGGCCACCTGGTCGCCATGATCGGCTCCGCCGACAAAGCCACCCAGGACGACCTCAAAGGCAAAGTCCACGCCGCCAGCGCCAAGCTCGACGGCACCCTCGCCGCCATGATGAAAAGCTACAACGCCACGGATGAAGGCAAGGCCGCCGCTTTCAAACCGGTGTGGGAAGCCTTCAAGAACACCCGCGAAGGCGAAATCATCCCCAACGTCTACGCTGGCAAGGTCGCCGAAGCCAAGGCCATCGCCGGCGGCATCCAGACCGAGCGCATGAAGCAGATGAAAGGCGCGATGGGCTGCAAGTAAAACCTTCCCATTGCTGTGAACGGCCCCGCGAGGGGCCGTTTCTGTTCTACCGGTATGGCCAATAGCCGCCATGAGTAGGATGTGGTGAGCGTAGCGAACCGCATCATTCCGCGCGTGCCGAGTCGATGCGGTTCGCTGCTCTCACCACATCCTACGTCGCTGTTCGAACGCTGAACCCCTGTAGGGCGGATGCCCAAAGGGCGATCCGCCAACGATCTGGCGGTGCGGCTTCCCGGTGGATGCGGTTCGCCACGCTCACCCCATCGACGACTATCGGCACGCCTACAATGGCCGCCTTGCGCGCCCGCCGCCGCAACTCGCAACAAACGCCATTCGGGGAGTTGAACCAGTCGTGACCTTGCCCACCCTTCGCCCGCGCGAGCGCGACGCCCTCATCCAATCCCTGCGTTCCGGCGTCACCCCGCGCACTGGCGCGCGGCATATCCAGGTCGGCCGCGATGCCGAAATCGCCGACCTCGATAAAGACCTCGACCGCATCGCCGACGGCGGCGCCAGCTTCCGGCTGATCGTCGGCGAGTACGGCTCCGGCAAGACCTTCTTCCTCAACCTGCTGCGTGGAGAAGCGATGGAGCGCCACCTTGTGGTCGCCTACGCCTATCTCAACCCCGCGACCTCAACCCCGGCCGCCGCCTGCACGGCTCCGGCGGCGAGGCGCGCAGCCTCTATGCCGAGTTGATGCATAACCTCTCCAGCCGCACCAAACCGGAAGGCTGCGCGCTCACCACCGTGGTGGAAAAGTTCATCACCACCGCCCTGGCCGAAGCAAGAAAGTCGGAGCGCAAACCCGAGGACGTCATCCACGAGAAGCTCGAAGCCCTCAGCGAACAACGCCTGGGAGAAGCCACCTTCCGTACCCCGAGAACCACCATCAAGGCGTTTGTCGGCCTGCTGGCGGTGCTGGAACAGAACGAGACGGCGGATTGGCGCGTGTTGCTGGAGCAGACCGAAGTGGAGGCGGAGCCGGTGGTAGCCGGTGGGGACGTCAGCGATGAGCTCACTTCGCTCATGCCATGAAGTAGCCGCCAACCTTGATACGAACCCGAAGCTCGACCACATCACAAAAACGCCATGAACCTGCTTGACCTCATACAGCAAGGCGAAAGCAAAACGCTGGAGCTGAAATTCCGGTTGCCCCAGCATGACCAGATCGCCAAAACCGTTGTGGCATTTGCCAATACCAGCGGCGGCAAACTGGTACTGGGTGTGGACGACCAACGCCAAGTAGCGGGTGTGCGGGAAGACGACATTTTTACCCTGCAAGACCAGATCGCCTCGATCATCTACGACCGTTGCACCCCGGCCATCCTGCCGGAAATCCATACCGCCAACCTGCAAGGCAAACTGGTGCTGGTGGTCGAAGTGTTTCGCGGCAACCTGCCGCCCTACTACCTCAAGTCCGAAGGCAAAAACCACGGCACCACCCTGCGCATCGGTGCCAGCAACCGCAAGGCGGACTTCGACCACGTCCTGGAACTGGAACGGCAAAGACGTAACCAGAGCTTCGATGAAGAAATCTGCCGGGACCACACGCTGCAATCCCTGGACCTGAGCCCGCTGGAAACGCGCTTTGCCGCCCAGGGCAAACCGCTGGATCAGGAAAAACTCAAGAACCTCAAACTCATCCAGCAGGAACAAGGCACCACCTGGCCCACGCAAGGGCTGCTGATTCTGCTCGGCCTGCGACCACATGTGCTCACCAAATGCGCCCGCTTCAAAGGCACCGTCAAGGGACTGCAACGCACCGACACCTACGAAATCCCCGAAACCGCCCTGCGCGAAGCGCTCATCAACGCAGCCATCCACCGTGACTACAGCAACCAGGGGCGCGACATCAAAGTTGGCATCTACGACGACATCGTCAACATCGTCTCCCCCGGCGGCCTGCCCAACACCCTCACCATGGAAACGCTGCTGGACGGCCGCTCGGAAATCCGCAACCGCGTCATCGCCCGCGTATTCAAGGAACTCGGCTACATCGAACAGTGGGGCAGCGGCATCCAGCGCATCAAGAGCGCGTGCCTGGCCCAGCACGCGTAGGGCGGATGAGCCGGCGTCTTCTTGCCGGCGTTATCCGCCGAATGTCAAACATTCGGCGGAAGGCGCGATAAAGCCGCTTTTCCGCCCTACCTTGCTGATTGCGGAGGGGGAGGTCAGCGATGAACTTGCCTCGTTCACGCTTTGAAGCAACCATTACTCGGCCTGGAACCCGTATTCGCTTTGTATTACCTGGAATCCGGGATCATTCCCGGATCGCACAGCCCGCGTAGGGCGGAAAAGCGGCCTCATCGCGCCTTCCGCCGAATGTGTATCGCACACCCCGCTCGCCGGCGGGTAGATCGTCAACTCCCTGCCCGGCCCAATCCGGGGCATAAACACCCCGCGCTATGTAGCGGTGGAACGAGGAATACGGCCAATCCCGCACGCAGGCCACGAGCCCGTGCTTCATGGGGTTGATGTGGACGTAATCCATGTGCGCCGCGTAGTCCTGTTCGTCGCGGATCGTATGTTCCCAAAAACGCCGTTGCCA
>JAUYFG010000107.1 GCA_030690985.1 Pseudomonadota bacterium | reverse complement strand
GCGCCAGCACGCGTAGGGTAGATGAGCCGGCGTCTTCTTGCCGGCGTTATCCGCCGAATGCCAAATATTCGGCGGAAGGCGCGATAAAGCCGCTTTTCCGCCCTACCTTGCTACTTTGCTGTGCCCTGTTCATGTGGCCGTCACCCCGGAAGGGGGTAATCCGGGTCGGTGTGACGGGTTTTTAGAGGCGCCCTAATGATATTTCAGACAATCGGCGTCCTGGGTAAGGTTCATTCCAGCCAATTCTCGATCGACAGACCCGGCACGCGGGAAAACTCGCCCACATTGTCCGTGACCAGCACAACATCGAGGGCCTGGGCATGGGCGGCGATCATCAGGTCATAGGGGCCGATGAGTTGGCCCTGTTTCTCCAGTTGCGCGCGAATCGGCCCATATCGACGCGCGGCGGCGGCATCAAAGGCGACTACGCCAAATCCTTGCAGCAGGGCATCGAAGATCCGGCGGTTATGTTCCTGTTTGACGCTTTTCGCGATGCCGTATTCGATTTCGGCAACGACCACGGAGGAGAGCAGGATCGCGCTGGCCGGGTATCGCGCCAGCCGTTCCGCCAAGCCAGGCCGTACTTTGCTCATGGCGATGAGGATGTTGGTATCCAGCAGGTAGCGCATGGGTCAATCCAGATCGACCGTTTCCACGGGCAGGCCCGCCGGGGCTTCGATATCGAGACCACCCTCGGCCCAGATTTCACGAAAAACATCCGCCGCACTACGCCCGGCCTTCGGTTCCGGGATCAGGCGGGCCACCGGCTTTCCCCGGCGGGCGATGATGATTTCCTCGCCGGCTTCTACCCGTTCCACCAAGGCGGAGAGGTGTGCTTTTGCTTCGGCGATCTGGACCTGATGCATGATAATTTTCCTTAAATGACCAACATGGTCATGTCATTCTATGAATGACCGGGCTGCATGGCAAACTGGCCGTGATTTTCCGCCACCCAACACAACAGATTCACCCGCGCCATTTGCAACGTGGCAACAATCTAAACCGGGGTCAGACCAGAATGGCACTTACATAAGCCCATGCAACGCCAAATTGTGCTTGCAAGCCATTGAAACCATGAAGAAAGCTGGCGACCTGGCAAACTGTAGGTCCTACCCAAACAGCGGCCTTTGTGGCCGCCGGCCGACATGCACAGTACCCATGAAACCCGGTCGCATCAACAGCATCGAGTCGGTCATCATGCAAACCAGCTGCACGCCTATGATTTCTTCAATCTACTGACTGGCGACGCGCTTCTAGAACGGGTTGACCAACACCTGCCGCCGCATCGGGAGCGGCTCTATCCGCCCATTGAAACGTTGTCGCTATTCATGGCGCAGGCGCTGAACCCGGATCGCGCCTGCCAACATGCGGTCAATCGGTACGCGGTGGACCGCCTCGCCAACGGACTGAAACCTTG
>JAUYFG010000063.1 GCA_030690985.1 Pseudomonadota bacterium | reverse complement strand
TCGCCCATGGCGCCGGAGACGAAGAGGAAGGGGAGGTGCGGCCGTTTCTCGCGGGCGATGGCCAGAGCCTGCAAGCCATCGAAGCCGGGCAGGTGGTAATCGGCCAGGATCAAGTCCGGTTCGAATTCGTCGAGGGCGGCGGTGAAGGCCGCCAGGGTGTCCACCCGCAGGGCGGTGAACTCGATGCCGCCCTTGCGCAGCGCCCGCTCGTTCAGTTCGGAGTCGCTGGGGGAATCCTCCAGCAACAGCAGGCGCAGCGGTTCGCTCATGCCGGATGCCTCGGTTGGCGTGCTCGTAGGTGCGAATTTATTCGCACAATCAAACGCTTATGTGCGAATAAATTCGCACCTACAAATAGAGGGAGACGCTGATTTATTCGTTTTTCGTCACTCCCGCGTAGGCGGGAGTCCAGCAAAATCAACAACCTGGATCCCCGCCTTCGCGGGGATGACGAATTAATCAGCGTTTCCAGAGCACGGCATTCAATGCCCACCGAGGCATCCAGGTTCATGGTTGTTCGCCGCCCGCCGTCGGCGCCTTGTTGATGAGCAGCCAGTACAGCCCCAGGTCCGCCACGGTGCGGGCGAACTCGTCGAAGGCCACCGGCTTGGACACGAAGCTGTTCACGCCATGCCGGTAGGCGGCGACGATGTCGCGTTCTTCCTTGGACGAGGTCAGCACC
Organism: Pseudomonadota bacterium; assembly: GCA_030690985.1. Lineage (GTDB taxonomy): Bacteria > Pseudomonadota > Gammaproteobacteria > Burkholderiales > Thiobacillaceae > PFJX01. Next base: position 2,026 of record JAUYFG010000063.1, on the reverse strand, counting down.
ACCACCGGAATCAAGCGGGTGCGCTCATCGTCGCGCATCTGCTGCAACACCTCGATGCCATCCACCTTGGGCAGGCGCAGGTCGAGCAGCACCAGGCGCGGCGGCGGCTCCCCGGCGCGGGCCGCGTAGTCGCCACGCGCGAACAGGAAATCGAGCGCCGCCGCGCCGTCCTTGACCCACTCGATGCCATTGGCGACATGGCATTTCTTCAGGGTGCGCAGGGTGAGTTCCGCGTCGCTCGGGTTGTCTTCCACCAGCAGGATATCCACGGTCATCGTTTTCTCCAGTTGATTCCGTAGGGTGCGCCGCGCGCACCATTGCACGAAAATCGGTGCGCGCGGCGCACCCTACGCCCTTCCACCAGCAGCGGCGTAGGTTGCGGCGTAGGTTGCGGCGTAGGTTGGGCAAAGCGCAGCGTGCCCAACATCCCCGCACCCAACATCCCCGTGCCCAACACCCCCGCACCCAAACCCCCACCACCCGTAGGTTGCGGCGTAGGTTGGGCAAAGCGCAGCGTGCCCAACATCGGAGCGTGAATTGTTGGGCACGCTTCGCTTTGCCCAACCTACAGGGCATCGCTGCACGGCAAACTGAACCAGAACGTCGCGCCCTCGCCGACTCGCCCTTCCGCCCACACGCGGCCGCCGTGTTTGGCGATGAAGCGTTTGACGATGGCGAGGCCGACGCCGGTGCCTTCGAATTCGTCCATGCCGTGCAGGCGCGAGAACAGGCCGAACAATTTGGCGCCATAGGCGGGATCGAAGCCGGCGCCGTTGTCCTTGACGTAATACCAGTTCTCCGCGCCTTCCCGGCGGCCGCCCACTTCGATCACCGCCGGTGCGCGCCCGCGGGTGAACTTCAGCGCGTTGCCGAGCAGGTTCAGCCAGACCTGGCGAATGGCGACGGGGTCGCCGCGGGCGCTGGGCAGCTCGCCCAGGTGCAGGTCGCGGCCACGCCCCGACCATTGGGCTTCTTCCAGCCCCTGCCAGACTTCGCCCACCAGGGCGCCCATGTCCAGGTCGGCCTGTTGCAGCTCACGCCGGCCGGCGCGCGAGAAGGCGAGGATGTCGTCGATCAGTTGCCCCATCTTCTGCGCGTTGTCGCTGACCACCTGGAACAGGCGCTGGCCTTCGGCGTCGAGCTGCGGGGCATAGTCCTCGCGCAGGATGGCGGCGAAGCCGTCGATGGCGCGCAGCGGCGCGCGCAGGTCGTGCGAGACGGAATAGCTGAAGCCTTCCAGGTCGGCGTTGGCGGCTTCCAGGTCGGCGGTGCGTTCCTTCACCAGAACCTCCAACTGCTCGCGGTAGGCCTGCAACGCCAGTTCGGCCAGCTTGTGTTCGGTGATGTCGCGCGCGATGCCGATGCTGCCGACGCAGCGGCCGTCGTTATCCAGCACCGGGGCCTTGCGGGTATGCACCCAGACCGGCTGGCCATCCTTCAGCCAGTGTTCCTCGCTGTCCAGTTCCTCGCCGGAGTCGATCACCCGGCGGTCGTCGGCCTGGTATTTGGCGGCCAGTTCCGGCGGATAGAAATCGTCGTCGCGATGGCCGGCGATGGCCTCGCTGTCGTCGAGGTGCAGGGCCTCGGCATAGCGCCGGTTGCAGGACACATAGACGCCGGCGGCATCCTTGTGCCAGGCGATGTCCGGCAGATTGTCGATGAGGGTGCGGAACTTGCGTTCGCTGGTCGCTATGGCATCCACCTCGCGCAGGCGGACGGCCAGCAGGGCGTAGCGTTGCTTCATGTCCCAGCGGCGCAGCAGAACCCACGCGAGGCAAGCCGCCGCGATCAGCGCGAACGCCACCCCGGCGGCGATCAGCCAGGCCTGTTGCCGCAGCGGCGCCAGTAGCTCGGCGCGGTCCGTCTTGGCGATGACCATCCAGTGGGTGCCGGGAACCGCATGCCAGGCGACGAGCACCGGCACCTGGCGGTAATCCTGCCCCGCGCGGGTGCCGCTGCCGCCCACGCGCACCGCCCAGGCGGCCGGCAGGGTCTCCAGGGAGAGGGGCAGGCGCAGCCTGAGCGC
>JAUYFG010000036.1 GCA_030690985.1 Pseudomonadota bacterium | reverse complement strand
TATGCCTTCGCTCACTTGAAACGCTGCTTGCCGCGCTGGTTGATCGTCGCTCTGCCGTCTACCGAGCAAGTTATGACCGTGTTCGCGGAGTTGGCAAAAAACCTGATCCGCTTCGTGGCCGGAGCCACTAAACCCAGACCGCTCATCCTAAGCCGCATCGGAAACATGGATACAAATCAACCACTTGAGGGGGGATTGCTTAAGTTGAGAGGATTGATGCCCGACTACCGCCGCAACCGGGTTCCCGGTGGAACCTACTTTTTCACGGTCAATCTGCTCGAACGCAGCAATACCTTGTTGGTCAGCCATGTGGATGCGTTGCGAGAGGCGGTCAGGAAGGTGCGCGCGGCGCGTCCCTTTCATATCGACGCCTGGGTGGTATTGCCCGAACACATGCACGCGGTCTGGACGTTGCCACCTGGTGACACCGATTACTCGGCACGCTGGAAGGCGATCAAGATCGCCTTTGCCAAGGCAATACCCAGTACCGAGTTCCGTTCGGCGGTTCGCGTGACCCGAGGTGAACGCGGCATTTGGCAACGGCGATTCTGGGAACACACGATCCGCGACGAACAGGATTACGCGGCGCATGTGGATTACGTCCATATCAATCCAATGAAGCATGGCCTGGTCGCCTGTGTGGGGGATTGGCCGTATTCCTCGTTCCATCGTTATGTGACGCAGGGAATCTATGCCCCGGATTGGGGCGGGCAGGGCGTTGAGGATTTGCCTGCGGGTGAACGGAGGTGAACGACTTGCGGCGGAAGGCGCCGGCAAAAGGCCGCCGGCTTTTCCGCCCTACGTGTGTTGGCCACGCGGGATGCGGAGGTGGTGGTGAAGCGCGTTGCACCTGGCCTGCCGCCGGCCGGGGCTGACGGTGACGTTGGGGCGCTTGTTCAACAAGGCGCAGCGCAACGCCTTCATCGACCGCCTCGACCCGGACGACGCCACCCCGGAACAACTCGCCAACCAGCGCCGCGCGCGCAGCCTGCCGGAGTTCTCCGATGGCGCTGCAGGGGGGTTCCTGAAATCCCTGGGCGTGGGGCGGGTCGGCGTGGAAAACCAGGATTACGACCTGGGTTTCGCCAACGAGGCGCCACGCCTGAACCTCGATGTGTATTTCCCCTATCGCTACCTGTCCAGTTCGCGCGCCTGCGATACGGCCGGCGCCTTCGATCAAAAACGGGCGCATTTCCCTTCGGAGGAATGTAGCCGCTATTGCGAAAAGACCGCGATCACTTTTCCCGACAGCCGCATGTTGGGGTTGATCTACCGGAACAACGCCTTCTACACCGTTACCAAACGCCTCGATTTTCCGGAGAGCGTCATCAAGAACAAGCCAATCGTCTGGTTTATGAGCCGATGCTGTAACGGGCGTAGGGAGGAAAAGCGGCTTTATCGCGCCTTCCGCCAATGCCGCCGGAAGATGGCGGAAGGCGCCGGCAAAAGGCCGCCGGCTTTTCCGCCCTACAGGGATTCAGCGCACGAACAGCGCGATCGACTCCACATGTGCCGTGTGCGGGAACATGTTGGCGACGCCCGCCGTGGTGAGGCGATAGCCCTTCTGATACACCAGCACCGCCGCGTCACGCGCCAGGGTGGCGGGGCTGCACGAGACGTAGACGATGCGGTAAGGCGCGCCGCTATCCGGCAGGGATTTGACCAGCTCGGCGGCGCCGTCGCGCGGCGGGTCGATCAGAATCTTGTCGAATTCACCCCCGAAGCTGCCCAACTCGGCGTAGGCCTCCGGTGTCATCTTGAACAGGTCGGCGACGCGGAATTCGCTATTGCTGCTTAGGCCATTGCTGGCCGCGTTTTCAATGCCGCGCGCCACCAGCCCGGCGGCGCCCTCGATGCCGAGCACGCTGGCGCCCTTGCGAGCGATGGGCAGGGTGAAGTTGCCCAGCCCGCAGAAGAAATCCGCGATGCGCTCGCCCGGCTTCGGGTCGAGCAGGCGCATGGCGCGGCGCACCAGCATGGCGTTGACGTCCTGGTTCACCTGGGTGAACTCGGTGGGGCGGAACGGCATCACCAGATCGAACTCGGACAGACGGTAATCCAGCGCCGGGGCGTCGAGCGGGTGGAAGGGGACGGCGGTGTCCGGCCCCTTGGATTGCAGCCAGAACTGCACCTGGTTGGCGTCGGCGAAGGTACGCAACAGCGTCTCGTCCGCTGGCGAGGGGGGATCCATCACGCGCAACACCAGCACATCCACCGCGTCACCCGCCGCCAGCTCGATCTGCGGCAAGCGGTCGCGGATGGAGAGGCCTTCGATCAGCACACGCAGGCGTGGCAGCAGAGTGGAGAGGCGTTCCGGCAACACCTCGCAGCCGCCCATGTCGGCCACAAAACTGCTGCGCCGCTCATGAAAGCCCACCAGCACACCGCCCTTTTTCGCCACATAGCGCACCGACAGGCGCGCGCGCAGGCGGTAACCCCAGGTCGGCCCGTGGATGGGCGAGAGCATGGTTTCCGGCTTCACCTTGCCGATGTGGGTGAAACAGTCTTCCAGCACCCGCTGCTTCGCCGCCACCTGGGCGGATTCTTCCAGGTGCTGATGCGAACAGCCGCCGCAGATACCGAACCAGCGGCAACGTGGTGTCACCCGGAAGGCGCTGGATTTGAGGATGTCGGTGGCCTGCGCCTGCTCGAAATTGGGCTTCTTGCGGTAGCTGCTGTAGCGCACCAGTTCACCCGGCAGGGCGCCCTCGACGAATAGGGTTTTGCCATCGACGTGGCCGACACCACGGCCTTCGTGGTCGAGGGATTCAATGAGGAGAGGTTCTGACATGGGAAATAGGGGGTCAATGCTTGGGCCGACGGGGCGCGAATTGTGGCAGAGAGCCTTGCGGGCGTCTGCCCGGAAGACGGCGTGGGAATGCCTTGTAATTCCGGATTCCGCCGCCATGTCCCGCGCTGTCGTTCCGTGTCGGGGCGCTTTTCCAAGGAGCAATCATGAGTTTGATTATCGAAGACTTGAGCGTGGGTGAAGGCACCGAGGCGGTTGCCGGCAAGCAGGTGACCGTGCATTACACCGGCTGGCTGACCAATGGCAGCCAATTCGATTCCAGCCTGGATCGCGGCGAGCCGTTCGATTTTTCGCTCGGACGCGGCCAAGTGATTCGCGGTTGGGATGAGGGGGTGGCGGGGATGAAGGTGGGCGGCAAGCGCAAGCTGACGATTCCGCCGGAAATGGGTTACGGCGCGCGCGGCGCCGGTGGCGTGATTCCGCCGAATGCCACCCTGGTGTTCGATGTGGAGTTGCTGGCGGTGAACGGGTAAGCGCTACGCTTTGCCCAACCTGCCTGGCTGATTATTTCGTCGCCCCGGCGAAAGAACGTCACCCCGGATTGTCGGCACGCGTTGGGCGGTAAAGCGGCTTTATCGCGCCTTCGGCCGAATGTTTGGCATTCGGCGGATAACGCCGGCAAGAAGACGCCGGCTCATCCGCCCTACGCGTGCTGCCAGAACGTTGGGCACGCTTCGCTTTGCCCAACCTACGTCACTACCGGTAGTGGGTGGGTGGGTTAACCCAA
>JAUYFG010000013.1 GCA_030690985.1 Pseudomonadota bacterium | reverse complement strand
CTGTATTCGCTTTGTATTACCTGGAATCCGGGATCATTCCCGGATCGCACAGCCCGCGTAGGGCGGAAAAGCGGCCTTATCGCGCCTTCCGCCGAATGTTTATCGCACACCCCGCTCGCCGGCGGGTAGATCGTCAACTCCCTGCCCGGCCCAATCCGGGGCATAAACGCCCCGCGCCACGTAGCGGTGGAACGAGGAATACGGCCAATCCCGCACGCAGCGCGTAGGTCGGAAAAGCCGGCGTCTTCATGCCGGCGCCTTCCGACAAATCCCGGCGGCCCCCCCTCCGCACAATCAAGCTTGTTTTTCCGCCCCCCTCTCCACCATGATGCCCCCAGGTGAATGAAGGCATTCGCCACCCGCGCGCCACGGAAAACAAGCCATGAAATCCAAACACCCCGCCGCCGCCCGTTTCCTGAACAACGGGCTATTCGATGATCTGGCCAGCTTCACGGAAATCGAGGCGCGTATCTCCGCCCTGCCGACCACCAAGGAAATTGGAGATGCCTTCGAGGTATTCGCGGAAGCCTATCTCGCCACCCAGAAAATCGCCCAGGCGCAGGAAGTGTGGCCGTTCGACGCCATTCCGATGGATCAGCGCAAGACGCTCTATCTCGATACCGGGCGCGACATGGGCGTGGACGGCATCTACCAGACCGGCGCTGGCGAGTTGTGCGCCTATCAGGTCAAGTACCGCAGCCGCAGGCCCTCGCTCACCTGGGAAGAACTCTCGACCTTCATGGGCCTGACCGATCAGGTCAGCCAGCGCGTGTTGTTCACCAACTGCGAAGCCCTGCCGGACCTCATGCGCGACCGCAGCGGCTTCGTCGCCATCCGGGGCAGCGACCTTGACCGTCTCGCCCCGGAAGACTTCGCCGCCATGCGGCAATGGCTATCCAGCACGCGTAGGGCGGATGAGCCGGCGTCTTCTTGCCGGCGTTATCCGCCGAATGTCAAACATTCGGCGGAAGGCGCGATAAAGCCGCTTTTCCGCCCTACCTTGCTGGGCCATGTGCCTGGCTTTCTTGTTACTCAGCCCAAGTAGCATGTCAGTAGCGCGACTTACTTGTCTTCATTTGACGCGGAATAGGCCTTCGCGAAAGTCAGTATGACTTCGCGAAGTACCTTCCGTTGCGGTGAAGGCAGGCCCAGGAAGGCCTCGAATACCTCACGTTCCAGGTAGCCAATTCCCTCATCCCAGCGTTTCCCTGCCGCACGCACGGAAAGCACCGTTTTTTCGCCGAAACGCAGCACTTGCGGTTCGACGTTCAACCATTCCGCCAGCACTTGCAATTTGTCCTGCGAGGGGATGGCCTCGCCGCGCAGCCAGCGGCGGACCGCCTGTAGCGTGACAGAGCGCCCCCAATAGCGGGAATTGAACTCGCGTTCCAACACGATAGGTCGCACGGCATATCCCGCGCGAAGCATCGCCGCGCACAAGCGCTCTCCAAACTCGGCTTTCTGATCCATGAACAAGAAGTTAAGTCGGGGGTGATTGCGCGGCTAACTAGTGGTTAACTATCGGATAAACTATTGGTTTGTTTTTGAGGCGCCGTGAGCATTGGCGTGCATGATTTGCCTGTTTCCAGCGCTTCATCCTCATCGGTACTACAGGCAGTGGTTTCCGAGATACGCGACGAATATCTGTCCTCGGCGCAGAACCATCCCTGGATCGTCGGGTTTTCCGGAGGCAAGGACAGCACCCTGGTCGCGCACGCGGTGATGGCAGCCCTGCTGGACATTTCGCCCAGCCGCCTGACCCGCCCCATCCATATGGTCGCCAATGACACCCTGGTGGAAAGCCCGCTGGTCGTGTCCCACCTGCGCCAGTCTCTGGCAGAGATCGACCAGGCCGCGCAGGTTCTGGGATTGCCGATCACTGTGGCCACCACCACGCCGGACGGCGACAACACTTTCTGGGTGCTGTTGATCGGCAAGGGCTATCCGAGTCCGAACCAGCAAATGCGCTGGTGTACCGACCGCCTGAAGATTCAGCCCACCAGCCGATACATCAAGGAGCAGGTGGCGGCATGTGGTTCCGCCATCATCCTGCTTGGGGTTCGCCGGGATGAGTCGATCTCGCGCCGTCGGCGGATCGATGCCTACGACAATCAGCATGACTCGCGTCTACAGCCGCATAACGACTTGGTCGGTGCCTATATCTACCGGCCCATCGTCGATCTGGCTACCGATGATGTCTGGGAAATTCTGGCCGGCATACCGCCTCCCTGGGGCGGCTCACATACCCGTCTGATCAAACTCTATCGGGATGCTGCTGGCGGCGAATGCCCGGTTGTCCTGTCACAAGACGACGCGCCCGGATGCGGAACGAATTCCAGTCGATTCGGCTGCTGGACCTGCACCGTCGTCGAGAAGGACCGAAGCCTGCAAGGGCTGGTCGACACCGGTAACCACCACTACGCGCCACTGATCACCTTTCGCGACTGGCTCAAATCGATCCGCAACGATCCCGACTTACGCATGGGGCAACGGCGAAACGGTCAGGTCACCGTCATCAACAACAAGCTGGTGCCCGGGCCATTTTCCTTGAACGCCCGCCAGATGATTCTTGATCGTCTGCTCGAAACCCAGAGGGAATGTGGCGAGCGGCTCATCAGCGACGTGGAAATAGAAACCATCCGGCGCTTCTGGGCCGAAGACTTGATACGCATGCACACGAAACAGGGGGAACAATGAACGAGATCGCCAAACGCCACGAGGTGGACGATTTGCCGCTATGGAGCGACCCGGCGGCGCACGCCATGCTGTGCGAGAAACTGGCAACGCATGGAGTCGATGAAGAGGTTTTCGCAAGTCTGATCGCGGCCTATCGCGGGCATGCGCATAAAGAGCGCAAACGTGGTCTCCTGGATGATTTCGACGGCATTTTTCTGGCTCTCGAAGAGAGGCTGTGAATATGTGGCTCTCCTCGATCGGCCTCAAAAATTTCAAGAGTTATCGCGAGCAGCTTTTTGAATTTCCACCACCGCAGGATGGTCGCAATCTGATCCTGGTCGGCGGCGTCAACGGCCACGGCAAGACGACGCTGCTGGAGGCCTTGTACGTTGGCCTCTATGGCGAGGAGGCGCTCAACCACAAGGCGTTGGATCGCGCCGGTTTGAAGGCGAAGAGCTACGGCCACTTCCTGGAAACCGCCTTCTACAAACATGCGTTACGCGAAGGCGAGGATCGCATGGAGGTGATTATTGTGTTCACCCGCGCGGATCGTGGCGCGCTCAGGGTGACCCGCAAATGGTTCTTCAATTCTGCGAGGACATTTGTCGACCAGAAGCTGATTCTGCAAACGTGCGCCCCGAATGGTGCCTGGTCCAACCAACTCGAAGGCATGCTCCCTGAACTGCTGTCCAGCCATGCGATTCCTCCCTGGCTTGCGCCCTTCTTTTTCTTCGATGGCGAAAAAATCTCGGCATTGGCGGACGAAGACCGTACCGGCTGGATTGTCTCCGGCCTGGAAAATCTGCTTGGCGTGGTGCTGGTGAGGGAGTTGCGCCAGAAGCTGACCGACTACAGCACGAAAAAGATGAAAGACGCCGGCGGCGTGGATGAGGCGCGTGTCGATGAACTCAAGACCAAACGGGATCAAGAGGCCGGCGAACTGGAGCGACTCGCCACTGAAATGGAAGGACTGCAAACCCGGCTAACGGAAGTACGGAAAGAGCGGGATCTATGTACGACCCTGCTGGGTGAATTGGCGCAAGGCAGCAATGCCCGGACGGTGGCGGAAATCGCCGAGGCGAGGAGCCGCGCGGACCAGGAAGAGAAAAAAGCCTGGGAACGACTGCGTGAATTACTTGCCGGTCCGCTGCCATTGCAACTGATCCGACGGTCTTTGCACCAGTCGCTGGAGCGATCCTTGGTAGGTGAAGCCAGCCTGAGTGCTTGGGAGCAGGGCAGGGAGAAGCTGCAGCCGCGCTGGGAACAGTTCCGGGATACTTTTTTCAGTTCTGATTGGCTGCGGGTCATGGTGCTGTTGCCGGGTGCGCGGGAATCCCTGGAAAAAACCCTGGCTGAGGCCTGGGACAGCCTGTTCAACCCACGCCCCGCCGATTGCTCTGATTCCGTGTGGCATGGCTATTTACAGGAGCAGGAACGGCGCAAGTTGGTCGACATGCAGCACGGTGTCGGCTTGTCGGCAGAGACGCTGCGCCAGACGGTGGCGGCGCATCAGCAAGCTGAGCAGGAGAAATGGCGCCTGCAACAGGAGTTGATTCGGCTGCAAGGCGTGGATGGACAGGACAAGGCGGTTGAAATCGAACGGCTCAAGAACGCCTTGATGTCCGCCCAGCAGGCCTTGGGCGAACTCGAACGCGATCTGGGGTCGAAGGAAAACACGCATAAGGCCCTGCGCGCCGAGGTGGACAACCTGAGCGCGACTTATGAGCGTGAGCGCAAGAAACTGGTGGAGGGGCACCCGGAGCGCATCGCCGCCCGCGAAGCCGAACGGGTAGTGGACATGATCGACGACCTGCTGCCCGCGCTGTTCGAGATCAAGCTGAAAGCCCTTTCGGAGTCGGTTACCCGAATCTTCCGCAGTTTGCATAGCAAGGATCAGGTGCATCGAATCCGCATCGAGACAAATGGTCAGGCGCGGCTTCTCAGCGTGGAAGGCACGGAAATCACCCTCGCCAAGTCGCATGGAGAATCCAAGCTGTTCGTCCTCGCCCTGGTCAGCGCGCTGGCCGAAGTGACCGGCTATCGCGTGCCACTGATTGTCGATACACCGTTGACCAGCCTGTCCGCCGACCACTGCCGCAATCTGCTCGATCACTGGGTGGGCGACAAGGAACGGCAGGTGATCCTGCTCGCGCAGGACAAGGAGATCGACGGCGAGGATTACCGGCGTCTGGAGCCCTTCATCGCCAAGACCTATCTGCTGAAGCACCGGCAGATGGGCCACGGCGTCGGCCAGACCGAAGCCGTCGCGGGCGCATTTTTCGGGGAGCAAGCGCGATGAACAACCTCAGCAACATACTCACGGCTTCCTACAACCCGAGCCGGGAAGCCGACCAGACCGGGAAGGATCTCAAGCAAAAGTTCGGTTGCGATGCGGACTATGAGGTTATCCGTCTGGCGCTGGGCCGGTCGTTGGGCCTGGAAACCCTGCCCGAGCCAGCGCCGGATGCCAAAGGGACAGCTAAAAGAGGGCTCCAGATATTCGGGGATGAGAGCAACGGCAATTACCTCTGGATTGCCTTGCTTGGCGAAGAACTCCGGTTGGCCGGTGGCGGGGCCGAGTTTTCCCTGGAGAACCTCCAGAAGCTGGTACGCGACCACTGGCATCGAGGTGTTCAACTGCTCGCGCTGGATTGGCAGGCAGTAGATGAAGACTATCCGCGTTTCCTGGATTTGATGGCACGCAAGGCCGAGCTTCCCGAATCCATCTCGCCACTTCCGGCCCAGCCGGAAGTGGCGCCAGAAGCCGCCAGCAAGGCGGAGAACGATCACTTGCTCAAACAACTGCGCGACCTGGGCATCGTCGCGGAGATTAAGGATTCGGTCATCGGCCCCCGGTTGACCCGCTATCGCCTGTATTTGCCGAATACCGGGGATCGCACCGCGCTGCAAGGCCAACTCGGCGAGTTGGGATTCGCGCTCGGCGCTGGTGACGGGCTGGTGCTTTCCGATGCGGACGAGCCCCGTGTCTGCCTGCTCGACTGTCCGCGTCCCAAGGCGGAATGGCGCGTGGTGGGCTGTGACCAGTTTGATCGTGTGGCTGACGGGTTCGCCGATAACGCAATGCGCCTTCCCGTCACACCGGGGGTCGATGTCGCAGGAATGCCGGTGGTCTTCGATCTTGCCGAAGCGCCGCACCTGTTGATCGGTGGAACAACCGGCAGCGGCAAGAGCGTTTGCATGAACGCGCTGCTGTTGAGCCTGCTTGCGGCCTCCAGAAAAAAACCGATCCAGCTTGCCCTGATCGACCCCAAGCAGGTCGAGTTCTCCAACTGGCAGGGCTGTGCCTGCCTCTTCGGTGAAATCGCCACCAGTTCCACAGAAGCAATGGCCTTGCTCGATACCTTGATCGACGAAATGAATTCGCGCTATCAGCGATTTTCTGCTCTGGGTGTCAAAGACATCGCGGCGGCGCGCGAACGCGGCTTCGAGGGGGGCTGGATCGTCGTCGCAGTGGACGAACTGGCCGATTTGATCATGCAGAACAAACAGGCCGAAAACCGGCTGGTAGAACTCGCGCAGAAATCCCGCGCGGCGGGCATACACCTTGTTCTGGCAACCCAGCGCCCCGATGCAAAAACCTTTACCGGCCTATTGCGCAGCAACTGTCCAACCCGGATTGCCTTGAAGGTTCAGAGGCACACCGAGTCCGGAATTATTCTGGACGAGGTTGGTGCGGAAAAACTGTTGGGTGCGGGGGACATGCTGTTCAAGGGGATCGGGATGCCGATGCGGCGTGTGCATGGTTACTGGATTACGACGGAAGATGTCGTCAGGAACTTGAAGTAACCACCTACTGTTTGAACAGGAACAGGAGCGGGTCACCTGTTTGCATTGTTGTTGGGCTACGCGATAGAGCACCTACCCGCCGCGTTTCTTCTCTACCGCCCACACGGCCGCTTCCACTCTTGAGCGCAGGTTGAGTTTGCGCAGCAGGTGTTTGACGTGGACCTTGACCGTGCCTTCGGCGATGTTGAGTTCGCGGGCGATCAGCTTGTTGCTCTTGCCCAGGGAAATCTGCTCCAGGATGCGGCCTTCCTGTTCGGTGAGGCCGGCCTGGTCCGGGTCTTTCGGGCGGTTGTCTTCGCGCAGGGAGTGGGCGAGCAGGCGGGTGAGGCGTTCGGTCAGCGTGACCTGGCCGGCGGCGGCTTCCTTGAGTTTGCCGACCAGTTCTTCCGGGTCCATCTCCTTCAAGAGATAGCCGTCGGCGCCGGCACGCAGGGCGCCGATCAGGTCTTCCGCCTGGTCGGAGACGGTAAGCATGACCACGCGCGGATCGTTGTCCCAGGATTTCAGCACTTTGAGCACGTCCAGCCCGCTCATGTCTTTCATGTTGAGGTCGAGCAGGACCATGTCCGGTTCGAGGCGTTTTGCCATGTCGATGCCTTCCTGGCCACTGGAGGCTTCCCCCACCACTTCGAACTGGCCGGCCATCTGCACCAGTTGCATGACGCCACGGCGGAACAGAGGGTGGTCGTCGATGATGAGCAGGCGTTGTGTGGTGTCGGTCATGGGTGCTCCTGATAAGTCGTAGCCTGGATGGATGCTGTAGCCCGGATGGACGCTGTAGCCCGGATGAAGCGTTAGCGGAATCCGGGGAAAATGTGCACAAGCTCCCGGATTCCGCTATCGCTTCATCCGGGCTACGGGGTTGCTCGGGGTGAATTCCAGCGCCACGCGGGTACCTTCTTCCGCTAGCGCTTCAAAGTTCAGGCGGCCATGCAGGGTGCGCGCGCGCTCTTCCATGATGGTCATGCCGTAGTGGTGCGGGTCGGCCGGTTTGACGATGCCTTTGCCATTGTCGTCCACCAGGAGGCGTACCGTGCCTTCCGGCTGGCAGGAGAGGATAACGCGCGCGCGCGTGGCGTTGGCGTGGTGCAGCACATTGGCAAGCGCTTCGCGGACGATCTGCAAGACATGGATTTCCTCGTTGGGCGAGAGCGGGCAGGGGTCCAGAGCCATATCGAGTTCGATCTCCAGCTCGCCGCGCTGGGCGAATTCGGCCACGGTTTGTTCCAGCGCGGAATGCAGGTTCTGGCCTTCCATCTTGAGACGGAAGGTGGAGAGAAGTTCGCGCAACTGGGTATAGGCGGCGGAGAGGCCGGTACGCAATTCCTCCAGCACTTCGTCGGTGAGGGTGGTCACCCCGGGGCAGGTCGTCATGGCGGCTTTCAGGCGGCTGACCTGGATTTTCATGTAGGCCAGCGATTGCGCCAGGGAGTCGTGCAGTTCGCGGGCGATGACCGCGCGTTCTTCCAGCAGGGCGACGCGGCGGTTCTGTTCGATCCGCCGCTCGGCGCCGATGGCGACGCCGATGTGGCGTGACAGCGCCTCCAGCAACTGCACCTGCCAGGCATCCAGTTGCTTGCCTTCGGGGATTTCCAGGATCAGCACGCCGTATTGGCGCTCGGCGTCGGACAGGGGCAGGGTGAGATGGCGGTGGAAGTTTTCCGTGATGCTGATGCGGGTCTGTTCACTGGCGTGGCACCACAGGCATTCCGTCTTGGCGCAGGGATTGGCGTCGCCGGCCTGCATGGTGCTCGCCACCGCCCGGCCACCGCTGCCGCCGTGCTCGCCCAGACAGACGATGCCGTGGCCCAGACCGAGCAGTTCCTCGATGTCGCGCAATACCGCCATATAGGCTTCGCGTCCGGGCGGCGCGCCGTGCAGGCGGGCGATGGAGTGGTAGAGCAGTTCCAGCGATTGGTTGCTGCGAGTCAGCTCCGCCGTTTTTTGTTGCACCCGCTGTTCCATGTCCAGGTAGAGCTTGGACAGATCTTCCGCCATCAGATTGAAGGCGCGCCCGAGTTGGCCCAGTTCGTCTTCCCCGGTGTAGAGCGTGCGCGCCGAAAGATCGCCCTGGCCGACGCTGCTGGATAGCGCCAGCAGGCGTTTCAGGGGTTGCACCAGATGCATGTGGATCAGCCAGACGGTGAGGAGTACCACCATCACGGTGAGCAGCAAGGCGACACCCAGCACCAGTCGCATGACGCGGATCTTGGCCTCGGTGGTGTTTTCCATCTGTTTGACCAGTCGGTCGAGGTGATCGACGAAGCGGGTCATGTCGGCGAGCAGGGCGGCGCGGGCGGTCATTTCGGGGTGCGCCGCTTGCCCGTCAGCCACCGCCTGGAAACGCGGACGGATGGTGAGCCGCCATTCCTTGAGGATGTGTTGCCAGGTCGTGACCAGTTGCGTGTCGCCCGCGCGCGGCAACATGGCATGAATGGCCGGGTCGGCGAGTGTGGCCTCGAAGGTAGCAATGGCTTTGGCCATGCGTGCGGCGCCATCGTGCCCCGCCGACAGGGGTGCGGCGAGATAGAGGCTGGCCATGCGCCAGCTCTGCATGCGCAGGCTGCCTGCCCGGTTGATCGCCTCGCCGCTGCCCTGGGTGGATTCCGCTACCAGCCCCGACACCGACATGCCCAGCACCGCCAGCAAGGCGATGGCCGCGATGGCGCCGCCTATGCGCAGAATCAGGGAGTTTTGCAGAATCTTCCAGGAAAGGAGCTTGGGGCGGGTTTTGCGCATCGGCGTGTAAGGGTTTGTATCGAGAGGCGAATTTCAGCAGATTGCGAATAGGAGACCTGCTACTCCTTTTAGCCTCGTGTTCGGGTTGAGGAAATACCCACACCGCGCCAAGGTCAAGCAACGGGATTGGCCGAGTTTCAATAATTGTATATATAACAGCAACTTAATCACCTACCACCGTACCGCTTAGGGGGTATTCGCTGCTCCTGATGCCGTTCTACCCCCTCTTTCATGGCGTTTCCCAGACGCGGAAACTGCGCCCCATCCATTTCGGACATCACGGTTTTTTGATCTGATGGGAGACGCAATGACACCTCGTTCGCAACAGCAGCTTTCCGTGCTCGTGATGAGCACGCTGGCTTTCACGGTCTGTTTCGCCGTGTGGATGATGTTTGCCGTCATCGGCATTCCCATCAAGGCGCAACTCGGCCTCAACGAAACCCAGTTCGGCATTCTGATCGCAACTCCAGTCCTGACCGGCTCGCTGATTCGCCTGCCCTTGGGCATGTGGACTGACAAGTTCGGTGGCCGCATCGTCTTCTTTGTCCTGATGTTGTCCACCGTCGGGCCGATCTGGCTGATGGAATTCGCCACGGAATTCTGGCACTTCCTGACCATCGGCCTGTTCGTCGGCCTGGCCGGCGGCTCCTTCTCGGTCGGTATCGCCTACTGCGCGCGCTGGTACGAGAAGGAACGCCAGGGCATGGCGATGGGCGTGTTCGGCGCCGGCAACTCGGGCGCGGCGGTCACCAAACTGGTCGCGCCGGCCATCGTCATGGCCTACGGCTGGACCATGGTGCCGCAGGTCTACGCCGCCGCCATGCTGGTCACCGCCATCCTGTTCTGGTTCTTCACCTACGACGACCCGGCGCACAAGGTGCCTGCCCACGTCACCGTGCGCGAGCAGCTTCAGGCGCTGAAAGACCCGGTCGTGTGGAAGTACTGCCAGTACTACTCCATCGTGTTCGGCGGCTACGTCGGGCTGGCGTTGTGGATGACCAAGTACTACGTCACCGAATACGGCTTCGATCTGAAGACGGCGGCGCTGCTGGCGGCGGCCTTCTCGCTGCCGGGCGGTGTGCTGCGCGCGGTGGGCGGCTGGATGTCGGACAAGTGGGGCGCGCACCGGGTGACCTGGTGGGTGCTCTGGGTGTCCTGGATCTGCCTGTTCATCATGTCCTACCCGCAGACCGAATTCACCGTGAAGACCGTGACCGGCCCGCAGACCTACCATATCCATCTCGGCCCGGAAATCTTCACCGCGCTGTTGTTCACCGTCGGCGTCGCCTTCGCCTTCGGCAAGGCCTCGGTGTTCAAGTACATCTCCGACGAGTACCCGCACAATATCGGCGTCATCTCCGGCATCGTCGGCCTGGTCGGCGGCATGGGCGGCTTCCTGCTGCCGATCATGTTCGGCGCCCTGGTCGATCTCACCGGCATCCGCTCTTCCGCTTTCATGCTGATGTATGGCGTGGTCTGGGTGTCGCTGATCTGGATGTACACCACTGAGGTTCGCAAGCTGGACCTGATCAAGAAGCCCGCCATTGCGGCGGACGGCATGGAATGAGCCACGCCATGCCGCTCACGCAACCAACCCTTGGTGCGCACGGCGCACCCTACCCAACCACCGATGCCCTCGTAGGGTGCGCCGCGCGCACCGTTCAACCCAACCCACGGAGCCAAGCATGAGCACAAATATCAAGGACTGGGACGTCGAAGACCAGAAATTCTGGGAATCCACCGGCAAGAGTGTGGCCTACCGCAACCTGTGGATTTCCATTCCCAGTCTGCTGATGGGTTTCGCCATCTGGCTGATGTGGGGAATCATCACCGTGCAGATGTCCAACCTGGGCTTCCCCTTCAAGCAGGATGAGCTGTTCACCCTGACTGCCATCGCCGGCCTGGCCGGCGCCACCCTGCGCATTCCCGCCTCGTTCATGATTCGTCTTGCGGGCGGTCGCAATACCATCTTCCTGACTACGGCGCTGTTGATGATCCCGGCTGTCGGCACCGGCTTCGCGTTGATGGACCAGACCACGCCGCTGATCACGTTCCAGTTGCTGGCGCTGCTGTCCGGCATCGGCGGCGGCAACTTCGCCTGCTCCATGTCCAACATCAGCACCTTCTTCCCGAAGCGTCTGCAAGGCACGGCGCTGGGTATGAATGCCGGTCTCGGCAACTTCGGTGTCACCACCATGCAGATATTGATTCCGCTGGTGATGACCATGGGTGTATTCGGCGCAATCGCCGGCGATCCCATGGCCCTGGCCAAGGACTCCGGCTGGATCTTCGGCAAGATCACCGCCGGCACCATGACCTGGATTCAGAACGCCGGCTTCGTCTGGCTGGTGTTCCTGATTCCCCTGGCTTTCCTCGGCTTCTTCGGCATGAACAACCTGCTGGTCATCTCCCCGAAGATCGGCGGCACCATCGTGGCCTTCATCAAAGTGCTCTGGCTCTATGGCCTGGCCTTCCTCACCGCCATCGTCGGCCTCTATCTCTACCTGCCGGCGCCGACCGGCCTGGGCCTGCTCAACATGTGGGTGGCGCTGCCGCTGATCATCGCGGCGACCCTGCTGGTGATGAAGTTGGCCGCTTTCGGTGAAATGAAGGCCAACATCGACAAGCAATTCGCCATCTTCAAGAACAAGCACACCTGGTCCATGACCGCGCTGTACATCGTCACCTTCGGCTCGTTCATCGGTTTCTCCATGGCCGTGCCCCTGTCGATCAAGGTGATCTTCGGCGACATGCACATGCTCAACGCCGCCGGGGTATGGGAACACGTCAAGAACCCCAACGGACCCTCGGCGCTGACCTACGCCTGGATCGGCCCCTTCGTTGGCGCCCTGATTCGCCCGGTGGGCGGCTGGATCGCCGACAAGGTGGGTGGCGCCATCGTCACCCAGATCATCTCCGTGGTCATGGTCGCGGCCTCCGCCTACGCCGGCTACATCATGATGCAGGCGTACCAGTCAGCCACGCCCGAAGTGTTCTTCATGCCCTTCCTGATCACCTTCGTGGTGCTGTTCGCCGCCACCGGTATCGGTAACGGTTCCACCTTCCGTTCCGTCGGCGTCATCTTCGACCGTCAACAGGCTGGCCCGGTGCTGGGCTGGACCTCGGCGGTCGCCGCCTACGGCGCCTTCATCGCCCCGGTGGTGATTGGCGGCCAGATCAAGGCCGGCACTCCCGAGATGGCCATGTACGGCTTCGCCGTGTTCTACGCGGTGTGCCTGGTCATCAACTGGTGGTTCTACCTGCGCAAGAACAGCGAGATCAAAAACCCGTAACCCCGTAGGTTGGGCAAAGCCGCAGGCGTGCCCAACGACCCTTCCACCGCCATGTTGGGCACGCTGCGCTTTGCCCAACCTACGGAAACCGCAAGGAGCTAAACAATGAGTCACTTTCTCGACCGCCTGACCTACTTCACCCACCCGCGCGAGCCGTTCTCCGGTGGCCACGGTGTGATGACCATCGAAGACCGCAAGTGGGAAGACGCTTATCGCAACCGCTGGCGCCATGACAAGGTGGTGCGTTCCACCCACGGCGTGAACTGTACCGGCGGCTGTTCCTGGAAGATTTTCGTCAAGAACGGCCTGGTGTCGTTCGAGATGCAGCAAACCGATTACCCGCGCACTCGCGACGACCTGCCCAACCACGAGCCGCGCGGCTGCCAGCGTGGCGCGTCGTTCTCCTGGTATCTGTACAGCCCGCACCGGATCAAGCATCCGATGATTCGCGGCCGTCTGCTCGACCTCTACCGCGCCGAGCGCAAGACCGGCAAAGATCCGGTGGAAGCCTGGGCGGCCATTCAGGCCGACCCGGCCAAGCGCCTGAAATACACCAGCGTGCGCGGCCTCGGCGGCTTCGTGCGGACCCACTGGGACGAAATCACCGAAATCGTCGCCGCCGCCAACGTCTACACCATCAACAAGTGGGGCCCGGACCGGATCTACGGTTTCTCGCCGATTCCCGCCATGTCGATGATTTCTTACGCCGCCGGTTCGCGTTACCTCAGCCTGATCGGCGCCGTCTGCGGTTCCTTCTATGACTGGTACTGCGACCTGCCGGCCGCCAGCCCGCAAACCTGGGGTGAGCAGACCGACGTGCCGGAAGCGGCCGACTGGTACAACTCGACCTACCTGATCATCACCGGCGCCAACCTGCCGATGACCCGCACCCCGGACGCACACTTCGCCATCGAGACCCGCTACAAGGGCACCAAGATCGTGTCGATGGCGCCGGACTACGCCGAATACGTCAAGTTCGCCGACCTCTGGATGCCGGTGAAGCAGGGTACCGACTCCGCCGCCTTCCTGGCGATGGGCCATGTCGCGCTGCGCGAGTTCTACATCGACCGGCAGACCCCGTACTTCCAGGAATACGCCCGCAAGTACACCGACCTGCCGATGCAGGTCGTCCTGCGCGAGCACGAAGGGGGCGCCGAGGTTGCCTATTTCACCGACCGCAACCTGCGCGCCTCCGACCTGGGCGGCATGAGTGAGACCAACAACCCCGAGTGGAAGACCATCGTCTGGGACGAGCTGTCCGGCGCATTCGTGGTGCCCAACGGCTCTATCGGTTTCCGCTGGGCCGAAGGTGAAAAAAACGTAGGCAAATGGAACCTGCTGGAAAAGCAATCCGACGGCTCCGCCATGTGCGCCGAACTCACCTGCCAGAACAAGGCCGGGGTGGAAATCGTCTCGGTGGGCTTCCCCCACTTCACCGAGGACGAGCCTGACCTGCTCTATCGCAATGTGCCGGCGCGCCGGGTGAAACTGGCCGACGGCACAGAAGCGCTGGTTACTTCCGTGTTTGATCTGCAGATCGCCCAGTACGGTATCGACCGTGGCCTCGGTGGCGGCAATGTCGCCAGTTCCTACGACCAGGCCGATGTCGCCTACACCCCGGCCTGGGCCGAGAAGGTCACCGGCGTGAAGCGCGCCGACCTGATCCGCACCGGCCGCGAGTTCGCCGACAACGCCGCCAAGACCAAGGGCAAGTCCATGATCATCATGGGCGCGGCGATCAACCACTGGTATCACAACGACCTGTCCTACCGTTCGATCATGAACCTGCTGCACCTGTGCGGCTGTGTGGGCAAAAGCGGCGGCGGCTGGGCGCATTACGTGGGCCAGGAAAAGCTGCGTCCCCAAGCCGGCTGGGCGCCGATCGCCTTCGGTCTCGATTGGCACCGTCCGCCACGCCACATGAACTCCACTTCCTACTGGTATTTCCACACCGACCAGTGGCGCTACGAGGCGGTCAAGGCCGACGATCTGCTGTCCCCCGCCGGCAAAAACCGCAACAAGGGTTATAGCCTGGCCGACTACAACGTCGCCGCCACCCGCATGGGTTGGCTGCCGTCGGCACCGCATTTCAACCGCAACCCGCTGGAACTGGCCGCCGAGGCTGAAAAAGCCGGTGCCACCGACGAAGCCGGGGCCGCCAAGTACATCGCCGAGCAACTCAAGTCTGGCGCCCTGGATGTGTCCTTCGCCGACCCGGACAACCCGGTCAACTGGCCGCGTAACCTGATCGTCTGGCGCGCCAACCTGATCGGCACCTCCGCCAAGGGCCACGAGTACTTCCTCAAGCACCTGCTGGGCGCGCAGAACGGCGTCCTGCAAGAGGGGGGCGACGGGAATAACTGCAAGGAAGTGAAGTGGCACGAGAAGGGGCCGACCGCCAAGCTGGACCTGATGGTGGACATCAACTTCCGCCTCAATTCCACCGGCGCCTACTCCGACATCATCCTGCCCACCGCGACCTGGTACGAGAAGCACGACCTCAACACCACGGACATGCACCCGTTCATCCATCCGCTCTCGGAAGCGGTGAGCCCGGGCTGGGAATCGAAGTCCGACTGGCAGATTTTCAAGGCGCTGGCCAAGTCCTTCTCGAAACTCGCGGCCAAGCACCTGGGTGTCCGTAAGGATCTGGTCGCCTTGCCGATGCAACACGACTCGCCCTTCGAGATGGCCCAACCCCTCGGCCAGGTGAAAGACTGGAAGCGCGGCGATTGCGAGCCGATCCCCGGCAAGACCATGCCGCTGATTAAGTTGGTGGAGCGTGATTTCGCCAGCACCTACAGCAAGTTCATCGGCCTCGGCCCGCTCATGGTCAAGCTCGGCAACAACATCAAGGGCATCGACTGGAACACCGAGCAGGAATACGAGGAACTGAAGAAGCTCAATTACACGGTGAAAGAGCCCGGCGTTTCCTTCGGTATGCCCAGCCTTGAGGAAGACATCGCGGTGTGCGATTCGGTGATGCGCATGGCGCCGGAAACCAACGGCGAAGTGGCGCACAAGTCGTGGACGGCGTTGTCGAAGAAAACCGGCTTGTCCCATCACCACCTCTACGCCGGGCGCCAGGAAGACAAGATCACCTTCCGCGACATCCAGGCGCAGCCGCGCAAGATCATCACCGCGCCGACCTGGTCCGGGATCGAGTCGGAACATGTGTCCTACACCGCCGGCTACACCAACATCCACGAGCACATTCCGTTCCGCACCCTGACCGGACGTGCCCACTTCTATCAGGACCATGAGTGGTTCCTCGACTTCGGCGAGGGCTTCTGCACCTTCCGGCCGCCGGTGGACATGAAGGCCAAGGAAAAGGTACCGGCCAGCGTACTGAAGAAGCCGCACCTGACCCTGTCCTGGATCACGCCGCACTCCAAGTGGGGCATCCACTCCACCTATCAGGACAACCTGCGGATGTTGAACCTGTTCCGTGGCGGTCCTTATGTGTGGATTTCGGAGGACGACGCCAAGAGCGTGGGCATCGCCGACAACGACTGGGTCGAAGCCATCAACGCCAACGGTGCAACGATGGCCAGAGCGGTGGTCTCGCAACGGGTTCCCCGTGGCATGGCGATGATGTACCACGCTCAGGAGAAGAACGTGAACGTGCCCGGTTCGCCCTCCACGGGAAAACGCGGCGGCATCCTCAACTCGGTCACCCGGGTCATCGTCAAGCCCACCAACATGGTCGGTGGCTATGTCCAGCTTGCCTACGGTTTCAACTACTACGGCACGGTGGGCTGCCAGCGCGACGAAGTGGTGGTGCTGCACAAGGTCGAGGATCAGAACATCGACTGGCTGGAGCGGCCGCTGACGCCGGAACGGGACGCGCAATTGAACCCGCCTGGAGTGGGGTCGAAGTAAGTTTTTTCTCCCTCTCCCACGGTTGGGAGAGGGGATTCAAAGGGTTTAACCGCCGAGGTTCAGAGGTTACGGGTCTCATGGCTGGCTAAACAAACCAGCGCGCATCCCGAGAGCCTCGGTGGTTAACAAGATAGGTAGGGTGCGCCGTGCGCACCGCTTGAAATGGTGCGCATGGCGCACCCTACAAGGAGCGTGAAATGAAAGTCAGAGCGCAATTCGCATTCGTCTTCAACCTGGACAAGTGCATCGGCTGCCACACCTGTTCCGTTACTTGCAAGAACGTGTGGACCAACCGCAAGGGCGTCGAGTACGTCTGGTTCAACAACGTCGAGTCCAAGCCTGGCATCGGCTATCCCAAGGATTGGGAAGACCAGAAGAAATGGCGTGGCGGCTGGGAATTGAAAGACGGCAAGCTGCAATTGAAATCCGGCTCCAAACTGGCGCGGTTGGCCAATATCTTCGCCAACCCGGATATGCCGGAAATCGACGATTACTACGAGCCGTTTACCTTCGATTACGCGCATCTGCAGAACGCTCCCCTCTCGGAAGCCGCGCCCACCGCGCGCCCGGTGTCACAGATCACCGGCGAGAAAATGGAAAAGATCACCTGGGGCCCGAACTGGGAAGACGACCTTGCCGGCGAGTTCGAGAAGCGCTCCAAGGACAGCAACATGCATAACCTGGAGAAGGAGATCTACAAGCAGTTCGAGAACACCTTCCACATGTATCTGCCGCGCATCTGCAACCACTGCATCAACCCGGCTTGTGTGGCTTCCTGCCCGTCCGGCTCGATGTACAAGCGCGAGGAAGACGGCATTGTGTTGGTGGACCAGGACAAGTGCCGTGGTTGGCGCATGTGCGTCTCCTCCTGCCCTTACAAGAAGGTGTATTACAACTGGGAATCGGGCAAGGCCGAGAAGTGCATCGGCTGCTATCCGCGTGTCGAATCCGGCATGCCCACGGTGTGTTCCGAGTCCTGCGTCGGCCGTATCCGCTACAACGGCATCATGTTGTACGACGCCGACAAGATCGAAGCCCTGGCCTCGGTGCCTGACGAGCAGGACTTGTATCAGGCCCAGCTCGACATCTTCCTCGACCCGAATGATCCGGAGGTCATTGCCGCCGCGCGTCGCGACGGTATCCAGGAAGACTGGATCATCGCCGCGCAGAAATCGCCCATCTACAAGATGGCGGTGGACTGGAAGATCGCCTTCCCGATGCACCCTGAGTTCCGCACCCTGCCGATGGTCTGGTATGTGCCGCCGCTGTCGCCGGTGCAATCGCACATCGACCAGGGCGGGCTGTCTTCCGATCCGGGCAGCGTCATCCCGCCGGTGGAAAACCTGCGCCTGCCGGTGAAATACCTGGCCAACCTGCTCACCGCCGGCAAGGAAGCCCCCATCGTCTCCGCCCTGAAACGGATGATCGCGATGCGCGCCTACCAGCGTTCCATCCACGTCGAAGGCAAGGCCGATACCCGCGCCCTGGACGAGATCGGCATGAGTGTGGAGATGGCGCTGGAGATGTATCGCTACCTGGCCATCGCCAACTACGAAGACCGCTTCGTGATCCCTTCCGGCCACGAAGAAGTCCGACTGGAAGATTTCTATGCCTTCCAGGGCCAGAACGGCTTCACCTTCGGCAACGATTCCTCGCCCGGCATTTCCGCGAATTCCCTGTTCCCGGAGCGGCGCAAGGAAACCGTGGAATCCCGCGATCCGGCCCCGTCCGCAGACGAGCGTTAAGGAGAACACCATGTTCTACAAAGTTTTAGCCAAACTGCTCGATTACCCGGACGAGCCCCTGATGGCGGCCATCCCGGAACTGCGCGTTGAAATAAAGCGCGGTTTCGAGGCCGCCGAATGGCTGGTGCTGGACCGCTTTCTCAATCATCTGGAAAGCCTCGATCTGACCGAGGTGCAGGCGGCCTATGTGCAGACCTTCGACCTCACCCCGGAACATGCCCTGAATCTCACCCACCACTTGTTCGGTGACGACAAGAATCGGGGTCCGGCGCTGATCGACTTGTCCGTGTTCTACAAGGAGTACGGCCTGGAGATGGTGACAAAAGATGAGGCGGCGAATGAAGGTGCCAGCAATGAAATTCCGGACTATCTGCCGCTGATGCTGGAATTCGCCACCTATCTCGAACCGGAGGAGGCGCGTCTCTTCTTGTCGCAGTGGGCCAAGATATTGAACCAGCTCGCCAGCAACCTGGAAGAGGCACAAAGCCCCTACGCCCCCCTCATCCGCCTCGTCGAACAACGCAGCCTGCTGGTGCGGGCGGCGGCGTGACCTCGGCCGAATTTCGTAGGGTGCGCCGTGCGCACCACCCAGCCGGAGAAGGTGCGCGCGGCGCACCCTACGGCTAACCCATAAGGAGCAAATCATGGACCTGCATCAAATCCTCTTTGGGGTTTACCCCTACCTCTGTCTGGTCACCTTCGTATTGGGTAGCTGGATTCGTTTCGACCACGAGCAATACACCTGGAAAAGCGATTCCAGCCAACTGCTCTCCAAGAACGGCATGCGCCTGGCCAGCAACTTTTTCCACATCGGGGTGATCGCCATTTTCTTCGGCCACTTCGTCGGTCTGCTGACGCCGCATGGCGTGTTCACGGCGCTGGGTGTCTCCGACATGGCGCACCAGGGCATCGCCATCTTCGCCGGCGCGATCTTCGGCACCCTGGCCTTGATCGGTGGCGTCATCCTCTGGATGCGCCGCATGTTCAACAAGCGGGTGCGCGCCGCCAGCCGCTGGATGGACATCAACATCCTGGGCTGGATCATGCTCACCCTGGTGATGGGGTTGTCCACCCTGCCGGTCTCCATCGGCCATGCCGAACATGGCGACGCCACCGTGATGTTGCGTCTGGCTGAATGGGTACAAAGCGTGGTGATGCTGCAACCCAATCCGGAACTGCTGCGCAATGTCGATAGCGTCTACAAGATGCACATCTTCCTGGGGCTAAGCGTGTTCCTGTTCTTCCCGTTCACCCGTCTGGTTCACATCTGGAGCGCGCCGTTCGGCTACCTGTTCCGCGCCTACCAGATCGTGCGCGCCAAACGGCCGGCGTAAAGGGTTGACCTAACTGGCATGGCGGCCAGGCCGCCCCGAATGATGAAACCGGACGCCCCTGTAGCGCAGGCGTCCTCGCCTGCTCTTGGCGCTGAATGCAGGCGGGACGCCTGCGCTACAGAGGCGTGGTTGTTTCACGTTAAAAGGGACGGCGATCGATTCTCCCGGCGGCCGCGGTTGCGCTTTTGGCCGCCCGGGATGAATTGACCATGATCATGGTCGCCTCA
>JAUYFG010000010.1 GCA_030690985.1 Pseudomonadota bacterium | reverse complement strand
CCATACGCCCCAATCGGGTGGAGCCACGAGCAAAGAAACGAAGACCGAAAAACCTGCCATTACTCATGACACCAAGACGGCAGGCAAGGAGGGAAATCCTCGAAAAACGGGTATCCAGGGCTTAACTTAGTGCCATGAGGGTCAGACACCGTTACCCTTGCCATCATCACTGCTCATGAATCCTTTACGGATGCGGAAAGCCATGATGTCGCCGAAGGTTGTGTGTATAAAGTGTCAGTGCTATACCGGCTAGAAATATAGGGAATCCTTCTGCAAGCATCTTTACTGCGAGTGTTCGGTTCCATTCCCAATTCGCATCAATACGTTTGAGTTTGTACGCATAACCCAGCGCGAGTCCGCCAATCGATACTTCGAACAAGATGGCGAGAGCGAAGGCAGTTAGCGGGGCACCGGTAATCAACAGAAATATTTTGAGTATTGCACCGACGATAAACGCAGTTCCTTTGGCAAGCACTGTGTATCGGGATTCAAGTCGGCTCTGGAATCTGAGATCGATGATGTCAACAGCGTAAAAAGGCAGGCAGCAGACCAAAAGTAGAGCAGTAGCGCGCCCGCTTTCGTGCGACTCCGGCAACAAAATTGTGATGCTGGCGCACAGACCGGCAATTATTGCTGATCCCACCCGTAAGCGAGAAAGTGTGCCAAGTATCACTTCGGGCTGGCTTCCAGGCCGTGACATGTCGCGAATACTTATATTGTCAAGACCAAGCGTGGCGGCAGTCTGGAATATGGCAACAAGCGCGAGCGCATAGCCCAACGCGCCGTAGTCTGTTGGTCCGAGATGCCTCGCGATCCATGCACCAACAAACAGTCCCACTCCCATGCGCAGAATCTTGTCGCCAAACAACCAGCCAGTATTTGTAAGCGCTTTTTGCAGGTTGGGGCGGTGCTCGATTCTGGCGCGCATGGGTGCGGGCAGGTAGCGGAGCCAGGATGAGGGGGGGTAACTCATCCAGGGCACCTCTCCAGAAACACATCCCAACTTATTGATTCCATGGAAGTGCCTCGCACGCCATGTAGCGTCAGCTTCCAGCCGGCGTCTTTACAGGCGGTTGTTATAAGACGCCGGCTGGAAGCCGGTGAAAACAGGGTTAGACACCGTTACTGCTGCCGTTACTGTAGTGCCGTGGGGGTCAGACACCGTTTCGGTTGTCATGCTTGCGCTCTGCTCGTTCATTTCTTGTTCAGCCGACGCTTGCCTGGCGGCGGCAAATAATTTTCTCCGCTGACAACGGACTTTCCCGTTTTCTCCTCCAACTCCAGCCGCGCACGTTTCGCGATATGTCCGCCGGTCTTTGCCGCCGATTCATTTTCTTCCATTCCGGTAGCGTCCTTGCTCTCGGCAATCTGGCGCGTCGAAAGTTCAGCCAATGCGGTAAATATCAACTCCGCTTCGCTCATGTGGTCGCGGAGATTCTGAGTCTTGAGGCCTTTCAAATCTTTGTGCGCTTTCACGCTCACGCCGGACCATTCCCGATGAATGATGTTGGTGAGGATGGCGAATTCCTCGCCTTTTTTGATGTCGTGCTCGCTCCAGTAATCGGTCAGCTTGTTGCGCGTTTCCTGCCCGGTCATGCGCTGCTGTATCCATTTTTCGCTACGCCCGTGCTGCTGCCAGGTTTCGCGGGCGCGCGCGAGAGAAAGGCCGGGGTCGGTCATCTCTTGCATGCGTTCATAACCCACCCTGGCCAGCCACAGTTTGATCGGCTCGGCTTTTGGACTGGGAACGGACTGCACCAGCCGCAGCAGGGTTTCGGCGGTAGCCACATCAGTGAGATAGTTTTTACCATCGGCGGCAGGCAATTTCAGTCGGTGACAATTTGTCACCGACTCACTGCCTTCCTTGCCCAAGCGCTCCTTCAGCTTGTTCCAGTACTTGCGTGCCGTCTGGTAATCCGCCTGCTGGGTCAGCACCTGAATGATGTCGACGACTGAAAACCACCAGGTTTCGGACGCATCATCATAGATGCGACGAATTTCGTACTCTTCAAAAATCGCGGGCTGGCTTTGCATGATTATTGGGGAACGGGGTCAGCACCAATTCAGTTTAAGAACCGAGTAATCAGGGCGATTTTTTGTGTTTTGTTAGTCATTTCAACGTACATCTGCCTGATTGTCATTAAGTGTTGGTGCCAGCGTCTTGCTCAACCGAGTTTGAATCGCTTCAAATGCGGCAAGGTAGCGATCGAGCTCGGTAAGAATCTTCGAAACTTCCTGCTCGTCGTAGACATGCGAGGAAAGGTTTCGCATCTCGATCATGTCGAGCCATACCCGCTCTTCGGCTGAGTTCGTCTTAACCGTGTATGGCATCACTGGTAGGAGGCCCGAAGCGCGTGAAACAGAATCCGCTGGGGCGTGAGGCTGTCTTTGAAGCGGTCAAGCAGGCGCCGCCAGCCCAGGTACTTTGTGGCGACGCCGTGGAAGCGCGCCATCACAAGGCGTTTCATGCCGTCTGTCTCCTTCCGCTGGCGCAGCATCTCCAGCAAAGCATCGAACTGTTCGTCCGTAAGGCCATCAAGGTGCGCAACTATCTGTTTGTATTCAACTTGTTCCATGCTCAACCCCCGGCTAGCGCGGCTATTTTACCGGAGCAACAGTTAAGACGGACTGAACTCAGGGAGCGCAGACAGAGCAGTGGGTCAGGGACTGGCATCGTGGTAATTGGCCTTCCTTGAGCGTGATGTCGTGAATCGGCAGGTGCGCCAGATTGGTGCCCTCCTTGCGGTCCAGCACGCGTAACCGATGAGTGATCCGTATATTCACACATGACCCAAGGCCCCGACTATCTCACGCAGCCGCTGCACCGGCACCACGTCCACCCGTTCATCCAGGGGGTATTCGGCCTCCACCGGCGCCACCACCCAGGCCCGCTCCACATCCAGATCATCGAGCGCTTGCCAGAAGCCCCTGGTCGGTTTGGGCGCGGAGGAAAACTTGGCTTCGAAGGCATAGTGGCGGCCACCCAGGGTGACAACAATGTCCAGTTCGGCGCCGGCCGCTGTCCGGTAGAAGGTGATGTCCGCGCCCAATGGCGCATGGGCGAATAGCTGTTCGACGACGAAGCCCTCCCAGGCGGCGCCGACGACGGGATGGCCATGCAGGTCGTTCAAGGTCTGGATGCCGAGCAGCAGGTGCAGCATTCCGCTATCGCGTACATAGACCTTGGGCGACTTGACCAGACGTTTGCCCAGGTTGGCATGCAGCGGCTCCAGTCGGCGCACCAGCATCGTCTGTACCAGCAGATCGAGATAGCGTGCCACCGTGCTATGGGCGATGCCGCCCAGGGACTGGCCGATCCGCGAAGCATTGAAAAGCTGTCCATGCAGGTGCGCCAACATGCGCCAGAAGCGACGCAGGGTTTCGGCTGGAATGGTCACGCCCAGTTGTGGCAGGTCGCGTTCCAGAAAGGTGCGGGTGAAATCCTCGCGCCAGAGAAAGGACAATTCATCGGAAGGTGCTGCGTAGCTCAGGGGAAAACCGCCGCGCAGCAGCAATCGTTGCAGTGAGTGGGAATCATCAGGTAGTTCCGCCGCCAACAACGGGGTCAATTCGAGATAGGCGACGCGCCCGGCCAGGGACTCGGAACTTTGCCTGAGCAGTTTTCCTGAAGCCGACCCCAGCAGCAGGAAGCGGCCAGGGCGGCGGTCGTGGTCGATTTCAGGGCGCAGGGCGGCAAAGATGTCCGGCGCGTTCTGCACCTCGTCGAGCACGACCAGATGATCCCGATTGTTGGCGAAGAACAGATCGGGCCGGGCCAGACGCGCCCGGTCGGCGCTACGCTCCAAATCCAGCAGGACAGTGCCGGGATAGGTCTCGGCCAGGCTGCGAGCCAGCGTGGTTTTGCCTACCTGGCGCGGACCCAGCAAGACCACGCCAGGGTAATAAGCCAGGCGCTCACGCAAGGAGGTGGACAGCAGACGTGGAATCATATGCCGCGCATATTGTGCATTAGACGATCAATATGCAAGGTATTCGCGCTGGCAAGCCACTCCGGTGGCTGGCAGCCGGACTGCCTTGTGCCTTCGGCCACGCCCGAAACGCCGGCACAAGCGTTGGTGTGGCGCGTTCGGCCAGGCGATGCGCTTGCCCTCCCGCGACGCTGCATCAGGCCCAATCGCGCCGTTCGATTTCACCCAGGGCGGCAAGCAGGCGGGGCAGCAATTTGTCGCCCTGGGTGTCCTGCAGGCGGCCGACGAAGGCATCGACCCGTTCCGCCAGGTCGGGATCGTGTTCGAGCTGGCCAGCGCGCTCCAGGGTGAATGGTTCGCCGAACAGCCGCAGGTGCGCCTGATCCCCAGCCAGGCGCTGCGCGAGCTGGCGGAGTGCCTGGGTTTGTTGTGTGCTGAGTCTCATGCCGCCATTTCTGGAAACCGCTGCGCGATGTTCCGGTCGATTCCCGCCAGCACTTCCAGGAGCCTGGATGCCGCCTGGATGGCCAATTGCAGCCTGGAAAGGCGATCTCCGGCGCTTTCCGGGTAATCGTGGGTGAATTCGTTGCGAATGCGGCGCAGGTCGGCCCATGCATCGGCGGAAGGCAGCCAGCCCAGTTGTTCCAGTCGGTTCAGGCGATCCAGCACCGGCATGGCGGCGATTTCTTCGCCCAGCGCGCGTAGCACGGCGGGGAAGAGTCGGTTGCCCATGTCATCTTGCAAGCGGGTATAGCGATAAGCGAACTGGTCGAGCAAACGGCGGTCTTGCGTGTTCAGGCGATCCAGGTCTTCGCCGGCGAGGCCACGCTGGCCGAGGTCGGCGAGCGCATCCTGCAATGCCTCACGGTGCCCCAGGCAAAGTTGATGCGCGTGGCGCAGGGCGGCTTGTTCCTGTGTGGCGGTCATAGCCTGATCCCGGTTGCGTGCGCGATCTGGACGATGGGACGGGTGTCGCCGGGGGCTTCGATGATGACGTCGATTCTGCGTTCTCCCAGTCGCCGCTCCAACGCGCCGAGCAGGCGCAGCTTGTCGGTGAGGGCGGTTGCCATGCGGGGTAGCGCGGGCTGGATCAGGAGGTCGATGTCGCCGCCGCGTTTGCCGTCGTCGACGCGGGAGCCGAACAGCCAAACCTGCGTTTCCGGCCCGAATGTTTCGCGCGCGGCATGACGGATGATTTCGCTTTGTTCAGGGGTGAGTCGCATGGGGTATGGTTTATATCCGAGACTCGGCGCGGCGCGAGCGGGCATCACGCCCCCCACACCCCGATCATCCGCCCCTGGAATTCCCGTCCCTGGTGCCAGATTTTGTCGTCCCAACTCACTGCGGCATCGCGGTTGAATATGACCAGGTGGGCCTCATCGGCCTGCGCCGCGTCGGCGTATTCGGCGGTTTGCCGCAGGCCTTTTTCCAGCACGGTTTCCAGAGCGCCGCGCAGCAACTTGAGTTCGATGACGATGCGCTGCACCTCGCCGTGGAAGCCCTCTGCCTCATTCACCGGCCATTCGATCAGCAGGTCGGTGCGGCGGCGGCCCAGGCCGTATTCGCGGTTGAGCCGGCCGCCGCCGTTGATGATGCGTTGCAGGAAAGCTTGCATCAGCAGTTGCGGGCCGGCTTCCTTGTAGTCGAAGCGCTCGATCCAGGACTCCGAGTTCTCGCGGAAGAATTGCTGGAAGGCGGCGAGCAGCTTGGGCAGGTCCAGGCGGCGCTCGCGGCTGAGGTACCAGGACTGTTGCTGCACCATGGTGTCCTGAGTCACCGAGATCAGTTCGCGCGGGATGATTTCCTGGTAGATGCGGTTGCTGATGCGCATCTGCGGTTTACGCACGATGAGGCCGAGGTCTTCGAC
Source organism: Pseudomonadota bacterium (assembly GCA_030690985.1). GTDB lineage: Bacteria > Pseudomonadota > Gammaproteobacteria > Burkholderiales > Thiobacillaceae > PFJX01. Next base: position 27,540 of record JAUYFG010000010.1, on the reverse strand, counting down.
GTATTGCAGGTCGTCGTGGGGCACCAGCAGTTCGGTTTGTTCGCCCGAGAGCAAGGCCGAGATGACGCCATGCACGCGCGGCTCCCGGAGTTTGTCGGTGAGCTGGTCGAGGTGGGTGGCGCGTGAGTAGATCAGCCGTTCGCGCGCGGCGAGGTAGCGTTCCAGGGTGATCGGGGTGGCACGGTCGCGGGCGGAGCGGTCCTTCCAGGTCATTTCGTGGGCGAGGGCGTTGACCAGCCAGGGCTGGCCGCGGGTGTCCGCCCAGACATCCACAAAGATGGCCTCAGCGAAGGTCTGGCCGGTGGCCGTGGTGTGCTGTTGGTAGAGCGCGCGCACCTCGGTCTCGGTGAAGTTGCCCAGGCGTAGCGACTCGGCCTTGATGTTGAAGGCGGAGCCGCCGGTGATGACATCGCCGTTGGCGACGTGGATGCGATAGTCCTTGATGTCGCGCAGGCCGCACAGGACGATGGATTGCGGGAAGGCGTTGGGGCGCTGGGCATAGCCGGCGCGAATCTGGCGCAGCAGGGAGACGAGGGTGTCGCCGATCAGGGCGTCGGCCTCATCGAGGAACAGGACGATGGGTTTGTCGCTGATGCCGGCCCAGTGCGCCAGCAGGGCGCTGAAGCGGTCCTGCGCGGGCATGGCCTTGCCCTCGGCGTTGAGCCAGGCGCTCAGCCGCTTTTCTTGCAGATAGACATCGGCGGAACGCACCAGGGCATTGCAGACGGTGGCGATGCCGGCTTCGACATCGTTGCGCGCGGCCTGCGCACCTTCGATATTGGCGTACAGCGCCCGGTATTTCCCGGCCTCGTTGAGCGCCTGCATCATTTCCAGGAGGGCGCTGGTCTTGCCGGTCTGGCGCGGGGCGTGCAGCAGGAAATATTTCTGGCTGGCGATGAGCACTTGCATCTCGTCCCAGTCGATTCGCTCGAACGAGGGGATGCAGTAGTGAATCTCGGCCTTCATCGGCCCCGCCGTATTGAAGAATTTTTCCATGTCGTTTCCTTGGCTAGGCGCCCCAGACGTCGATGCTCCGTCCCTGGTTTTCCAGCGTCCGCCGCCAGATCTTGTCGTCCCAACTCACGTTCGGATTGCGGTTGAAGAGGAGCAGATGGGCTTCGTCGGCGCGGCACTTGTCGGCGTAGTCGGCGGTTTGTTCGAGTCCCTTGTCGAGCACGGCCTCCAATGTGCCGTGTTGCAGCTTGAGTTCGATGACGATGCGCTGCACCTCGCCGTGGAAGCCTGCGGCCTCATTCACCGGCCATTCGATCAGGAGGTCGGTGCGGCGCCGGCCCAAGCCGTATTCGCGGTTGATTCGGCCGCCGCCGTTGATGATGCGTTGCAGAAAGGCCTGCATCAGCAGTTGCGGGCCGGCTTCCTTGTAGTCGAAGCGTTCGATCCAGCTCTCCGAGTTCTCCCTGAAGAACTGCTGGAAGGCGGCGAGGAGCTTGGCCATGTCCAGGTGGCGGTCGGGGGTGAGGTACCAGGATTGCTGCTGCACCATGGTGTCCTGCGTCACCGAAGTGAGTTCGCGCGGGATGACTTCCCGGTAGATGCGGTTGCTGATGTGCAGTTGCGGCTTGCGGACGATGAGGCCGAGGTCTTCGACGTATTGCAGGTCGTCGTGGGGCACCAGCAGTTCGGTCTGTTCGCCGGAAAGCAGGGCGGAAATGACGCCATGCACGCGCGGCTCCCGGAGTTTGTCGGTGAGCTGGTCGAGGTGGGTGGCGCGTGAGTAGATCAGCCGCTCGCGCGCGGCGAGGTAGCGTTCCAGGGTGATCGGGGTGGCACGGTCGCGGGCGGCGCGGTCTTCCCAGGTCATTTCGTGGGCCAGGGCGTTGACCAGCCAGGGCTGGCCGCGGGTGTCTGCCCAGGCCTCCACAAAGATGGCCTCAGCGAAGGTCTGCCCGGTGGCCGTGGTGTGCTGCTGGTAGAGCGCGCGCACCTCGGCTTCGCTGAAGTTGCCCAGGCGCAGGGATTTCGCCTTGATGTTGAACGCCGAGCCGCCGGTGATGACATCGCCGTTGGCGACGTGGATGCGGTAGTCCTTGATGTCGCGCAGGCCGCACAGGACGATGGATTGCGGGAAGGCGTTGGGACGTTGCGCGTAGCCGGCGCGAATCTGGCGCAGCAGGGAAACCAGGGTGTCGCCGATCAGGGCGTCGGCTTCGTCGAGGAACAGGACGATGGGTTTGTCGCTGATGCCGGCCCAGTGCGCCAGCAGGGCGCTGAAGCGATCCTGCGCGGGCATGGCCTTGCCCTCGGCATTGAGCCAGGCGCTCAGCCGCTTTTCTTGCAGATAGACATCGGCGGAACGCACCAGGGCATTGCAGACGGTGGCGATGCCGGCTTCGACATCGTTGCGGGCGGCCTGCGCACCTTCGATATTCGCGTAAAGCGCCCGGTATTTCCCCACCTCGTTGAGCGCCTGCATCATTTCCAGCAGGGCGCTGGTCTTGCCGGTCTGGCGCGGGGCGTGCAGCAGGAAATAGCGTTTCCGCGCGATCAGGTTCTGGATCTCGTCCCAGTCCACCCGTTCGAACGAGGGGATGTGGTAGTGATCGGTCGGAATGATCGGTCCCGCTGTGTTGAAAAATCGTTCCATCTCTTGTCCCCAGGCTATCTGAGCCATGTTGAATCAACGCCGCCCGCAATTCTAAGGCTGAACGCTGGACGTTCTTTGCTCGATCAAGGCGTTACGGCAACTTTGCCGGGCTTCCGAATTCGCTGCTCTGGTGAAATTCCGTGATGCCTTTAACATCGCGGTGAAGTTGCCGCCGTCTCACTGCCCTTTTTCTTGTACAGCCATGTCACCCTCTTCTCCCACCGTCACCCTCTCCCCCAACACTTTCAACATCGCCCTGGCGCTGGCCTTGCTGTGGACCTGGCGGTCGCGCACCGATGCCTACAACCTGCTGCGCCCGCTCAGTTTGAAGCGGGCCGATGGCCGCGCATTTACGGCGGAGGACGTCAAGAGCGCTTTCCAGGATCTGCGCGGGCACGGTCTGCTGCTCGATATGCCCAACCAGAACGGCTATGTGCGCCTGCATGACAAGCTGCGGGTTCCGCTCTATCGCCATCTGCTCGATGCCTATCCCGGCGATGCGCTGCGCGCGGCGCTGTTCCCGTTCGTCGGCTATCAGGGCGATCGGCGCAGTTACTACTGGTCGGTGAGCCATGCCGGCACGGTGCCCCTGCTGCGTCTGGCGCTGCTGGCCGGCATGCCGGCGGATGAATTCAAAACCATCGTCCGCGCCATCCAGAATAGCGCGCGCGACTGGGATGCTCTGATCAACGAGGCGATTTTCGAGGGCTTCGACGCGGCCACGTTCGAGCGCATCGTGCCGGAGACGCGCTGGGAGCTGCTGTTCCGCGCGGTGGCGCTGATGGTCGCGTTCTGGCGTCTGGATATGGCCCTGCCCTGCGATCTGGCGGTGGCGCGTTTCGATGCCGATGCCGCCGCCCTGCCGGTGGCGCTGCGCCTGGCGCTGGCCGATCTCTTCCTGTTGCGTGGCGATAGCGTGCGCGCGCAACTCGCGCTGGAGGGCTTGAACAACGGCGGTGCCCAGGCGCTGCGTGCCGCCCTGCTCAACCAGCAGGCCCGCTACCCGGAGGCGCAACAGGGTTTCGAAGCGGCGATCAAACTGCGCCAGGTCGAGATGGGCGCGCGCAAACGCATTTTCCCCGAGGCCGTGATCTGGCAGTACCCGCTGGCACTGATCGCCCAGCAATCGTCGAAGCATCTGGAACTGGCGCGCAAGTTCTGCATCGGCGAGGCCGGCAAGCGCGAACCCAGCCCTTATGACCCCTGGGGTGTATGGGTGCATGCCCTCTCGGTGCGCCTGGGCGATGCGCCGGTCGAGGCCGATGCCTTCCTCTCCGGCCTCAGCAACTACAAAGAGCGTCCGGACTGGCGCGATCTCTGGCGGTTGTTGCTGGCGGCCTGGCTGGGGCCGGAGGCGCTGGGGATGAACGACCAGCGGCGCAAGGTCGCCGAGGAGGTCGCCCTGATGACGCGCAACCACCTGTTGCGCTGCAAGCTCGATTGGCTGGCGGGCCAGGTGGAAGCGGCGCTGGAAGTGCTGCGCGGCAACGAACCACCGGCCGGGTTTTTTGTCGCCGGCCGTGGCGAGCAATGGCGCGAGGTGCTGGCCGCGCTGCAAGCCCTGGCCGGGGAAGGCGTGGGGAGCGGTGCTCAAAGCGAATCCGCGCGCATCCTCTGGGCGCTGTCGCTGGGCAAGGACGATGCCCTGCTCGACATCACGCCGCTGGAACAGAAACGCGGCTTGCGCGGCTGGGGCAAGGCGAAACCGCTTTCGCTCGGCAAACTCGCCGGCAACGAACGCCTGCCGCCCTGGGACGCCAAAGTGGCGCGCGCGCTCAAGCAGGATCGCGCCTACGCGAAACGTTTCAACCTCGACCGCGCCGCCGCCATCGTCGCCCTGATCGGCCATCCCGCCGTGGTGCTGGCAGACGCCCCGGATCGTCTGGTCGAACTGGTGGAAGGCACGCCGACCCTGGAAGTGCTGCGCGAGGGCGAGCACTACCGCATGAAGGTGACGCCCGCGCCGCACCCGGAGACGAGCGGCGCATATGTCTATTACGCCGATGCCGACGACCGCCGCGAAGCGGAAGCCCTGCGCCTGATCAGCGTGGTCCAGGAATCGCCGCAGCGTTTTCAGGTGATACGCCTGTCCGCCGCGCAACGCCGCGCGGCGCAACTGGTGTCCGGGCGCTTTGCCGTGCCGGCCGCCGCACAGGAAGAATTGAAGCAATCGCTGGAAGTCCTGGCGCGGCATTTCCAGGTGCATGCCGACAGCGCCCAGGCCACCCGCGAGGTCGAGCCGGAAAGCCGCTTGCACGCGGAACTCTCGCCCTCCGGCGACGACCTGCTGCTGCGTCTGGTGGTCACCCCGCTTGGCACGGAAGGCCCGCGCCTGCCGCCGGCGAGTGGGCGCCACCGGATCATGGCCGCCATCGGCGCCGAGACGGTGGGCACAAAACGCGACCTCGACATGGAACGTGCGCACCTGAACGCTGTGCTCGATGCCCTGCCCTTCCTGGACGCGCCGGATGGCGCTTGCGAATGGCGGGTGAGCGACCCGGAACAGGCGCTGGCGATGGTGGAAATTCTGCCCAGCCTGCCCGCCGTGGCGGCGGTGGAGTGGCCCAAGGGCAAGCCGGTACGGGTGGTTCGCGTCGATGCCGCGCAACTGGGTTTGCAAGTAACCGGCGAACGCGACTGGTTCCGCGTCGGCGGCCAGGCCACCCTGGACGACGGCCTGGTGCTGGCCTTCACCGCGCTGCTCGACGCCGCCCGGCAGAAGAGCCGCTTCATCCCGATGGGCAACGGCGTTTATGCCGCGCTCACCCAAAGCCTCAAGGATCGCCTGGCCGACCTCGCCGCCGTGGTGGAGATGGACAAGCACGGCGCCCGTATCCCGCAGATCGCCGCATCCTGGCTGGACGACGCCCTCGACGGCATGGAGGTGAAATCGGACCTTGAATTCCGCGCCGCCCTCGCGCGCCTGCGCGCCGCGCAGAAGGAAACGCCGAAGCTGCCGAAGAGCCTGCAAGCCGAACTGCGCCCGTATCAGGAAGACGGCTACCAGTGGGCGATGCGCCTGGCTGCCGCCGGCCTCGGCGGTTGCCTGGCCGACGACATGGGCCTGGGCAAGACCCTGCAAGCCCTCGCCGTCATGCTGGCGCGCGGCGGCAAGGGCGCGGCGCTAGTCATCGCCCCCACCTCGGTGTGCGGCAACTGGCTGGCGGAAACCCGCCGTTTCGCGCCCAGCCTGAACGCGCAAATCTACGGCGAGAGCGATCGGGAAACCCTGGTCAGCGAAGCCGGGGCGATGGATGTGGTGATCGTCTCCTACACCCTGGTGCTGCAAGCGAAGGAGCGTTTCGCGGGACGGGTCTGGCACACCCTGATCGCCGACGAGGCGCAGGCGATCAAGAACGCCAGCGCCAAGCGCTCGCAAGCGGTGTTCGAGCTGGATGCCGATTTCCGCCTGGCGCTGTCCGGTACGCCGGTGGAAAACCGCCTGGCGGAACTCTGGTCGATCATGCGTTTCGCCAGCCCCGGCCTGCTCGGCACCCTGGCGCGCTTCAACGAACGCTTCGCCACCCCAATCGAGCGCAACCGCTCGCGCGAGGCGCAACACCTGCTGCGCCGCCTGATCGCGCCCTTCGTGCTGCGCCGAACGAAATCGGAAGTCTTGCAGGAACTGCCGCCACGCACCGAACTGAACCTCCTGATCGAACCCGAGGCGCATGAGGCCGCGCATTACGAAGCCCTGCGCCGGCAAGCCCTGGCCGAGGCCGGACGCGCACTGGCCAGCGGCGCGCCGGGTGAAGCGCGGCTGAACATCCTGGCGCAACTCACCCGCTTGCGCCGCGCCGCCTGCGACCCGCGCCTGACCACCCCGGAAATCAAGTTGCCCGGCGCCAAGGTATTGGCCTTCGCGGAACTGGCCGCCGAACTCGCCGCCAACGGCCACAAGGCGCTGGTGTTCAGCCAGTTCGTCGATTTCCTCACCCTGTTGCGCGCACCGCTGGAGGCCGCCGGCATCGCCTATCAATACCTCGACGGTGCCACTCCGGCGGCGGAACGCACCCGCCGCGTCGCCGCTTTCCAGGCCGGCGAGGGCGACCTGTTTTTAATCAGCCTGAAAGCCGGTGGCTTCGGCCTCAATCTCACCGCCGCCGATTACGTGGTCATCACCGATCCCTGGTGGAACCCCGCCGCCGAAGATCAAGCCATGGGCCGCGCCCACCGCATGGGCCAGTTGCGCCCGGTGACCGTGTACCGCCTGGTCGGCAAGGGCACCATCGAGGAACGCATCGTCGATCTGCACCACGACAAACGCGCGCTCGCCGAAGGCGTGTTGTCCGGCGAGGAAACCACGGCGCTGCCGTCTACCGATGATTTGATCGCATTGATGCGGGGGTAGGCATGTAGGGTGCGCCGCGCGCACCGTCCCAGGCTGGCCACCTCTCGGTAGGATGGGTTGAGCGATAGCGAAACCCATCATCCTAGAAACCTCAGTTGACCGCGTCGTAGGAGCGGGCTTGCCCGCGATAGCCACCGTGGTATCGCGGGCAAGCCCGCTCCTACGACGACCTTGCGGGGTCACCCGAAGGGTGGATGCCATCGGACGCTCCCGCGCCTGTATCCATGCGGCGTCCCGGTGGTCAGGGAGCGATCAACTGAGGAATCCAGGATCATGCGACTACGACACTTTACCCAGGCGGCGACCGGTAGGTCGGGTTAGCGACGGCGTAACCCGACGCTCCACCGGATGTCGGGTTACGGCTGCGCCTAACTCGACCTACGCTTGATGCGCCAGCAATCCCAGCCTTTCAAAGCACAAATAGAGTTCGCGGCCGGCCCAGGCGTCGGTGGCGGCGTAGCCGATTTGTGCGGGCGTTAAACGCGGCACGGACCAGTTGGTGGTGCGCACCCCTTTCGGGATGCGGCTGCCCAGGAACAGCGCGGTCAGGTTGCGCAGGCCGGTCTGGCGGTTGCCGTGGCGTCTGGCCACCTGGCCCAGGTCCACGACGGCAGCCGGTTGCAGTGGGAACAGGCGCTTGAGTTGGCCGATGTCACCGGCCAGCGCCACGCCGGTCTTGATGATGTCCGGGTTGCCCAGAACCTCGGTGAGCGCGTGGGAAAAATCCAGTCGCTGCAATTGCCACAGATACACCCTGCGGGCCGTCGCCAACTGCACCAGACAGGGCAGATAGTCCTCGCCCTTATGGAAGGCGGGGCGTGTCTCGGTATCGAAACCGACGACCCGTTCCTGGCGGATATCGGCCATCGCCCGCTCAAGTTCGTCCGCTGTGGCGACCACCATGACTTCGCCTTCGTAACGCCTGATCGGCAGGCCGGCGATTTCCTCGCTGCCGATCGTGCGGCGATATTCGGCCGGTAGCAGGGTGGCGCTCAAACGGCGAAGCGCCCACGCAGGTAGGCCATGATGTCGCCGGATTCGTACATCCAGCGTTCATTTCCCTGCTCGTCACGAATCCACAGGCAGGGTACGGCAGGCTTCCCGCCACCCTGCAACAGGGCCGCGCGGTTGCCGGTGTCGTGCTGGGCGTCGCGCTGTTCGATGTCGAGCGCCAGGCGACGCATCTCCTGGCGCACCTTGATGCAGAACGGGCAAGTCTTGAACTGGTACAGCGCCAGATCGCGGCATTGCCGGTCCACGTCCTGTTGCGCTTCCGGCGCACGCACCAGCCCATCGGGCGCGGTCAACCGCTCACGCAGCAACAGCACGGGGCCCAATACCAGGCGCAAGGTTTTGAAGAAAGTTCTGAACAGCCATTTCATGATCGAGTCTCGGATTGGTTTCGTGAAACAGGCTTGCGGTCGCGCCGGGGCCGCGCGGGCTTATTTTAAAACCCGCCGGCGTGGGCGCCGGCGCTACTGCGGCCGTCGCCGGATGCCGGCATTGGCGCGGGATACGGTTTCCGTCTGCGCCTCGCTGGGAATATCAAGAATGCGGACTTTCACCGTCTTGCCCTTCAGCTTGCCGGCCATCAGCCGGCGTTGCGCTTCCTGGGCGATGTCGCGCGCCACCGCGACATAGGTGTGGAACTCGCCGACATTGATCTTGCCGATCTGGGCCGCAGTGAACCCGGCCTCGCCGGTGAGGGCGCCGAGCACGTCGCCGGGGCGGATCTTGTCCTTGCGGCCACCCAGAATCTGCAAGGTCGTCATCGGCGGCAGCAGCGGTTCATCGCCGGGTTTGCCACCGGGTTTGCCACCACTCGCGGGGAGCTCGTCGATGGGGTGCCACTCCACCTCGGTGCCCAATTCCTTGACGATGTTGGCGACGCGGCGCATCTGGTTGGGGCTGGCCAGGCTCAGCGCCCAGCCATCCTGATCGGCGCGGCCGGTGCGGCCGATGCGGTGGATGTAGACCTCGGGGTCGGGCGTCACATCGACGTTGATGACCGCTTCCAGTTGGGCGATGTCCAGCCCGCGCGCGGCCACGTCGGTGGCCACCAGCACCGAACAACTGCGGTTGGCGAACTGGATCAGCACCTGGTCGCGTTCCCGCTGTTCCAGTTCGCCATGCAGCGCCAGGGCGTGGAAACCCTGGGCGCGCAGCACTTTCAACAAGTCGCGGCATTGCTGCCGGGTATTGCAGAAGGCCAGGCTGCTGACCGGGCGGAAGTGGTTGAGCAGGCGGGCGACCGCTTCCAGCCGCTCCTCGTTCGCCACCTCATAGAAACGCTGGCGAATCTTGTCGCTCTCGTGCCGCTCCAGCAGCTTCACTTCCTTGGGCTGGCGGAGGAACTGGTGGGCCAGTTTTTCGATGCTCTCCGGGAAAGTGGCGGAGAACAGCAGGGTCTGGCGCTTGTTCGGGCACTGCTTCGCCACGAACACCATGTCGTCGAAGAAGCCCATGTCGAGCATCCGGTCGGCCTCGTCGAACACCAGGGTGTTGAGCGCGTCCAGATTCAGGCTGCCGCGTTGCAGGTGGTCCAGGATGCGGCCCGGCGTGCCCACCACGATATGGGCGCCGTGTTCCAGGCTGGCCATCTGCGGGCGCATGGTGGTGCCGCCGACCAGGGCAAGAATCTTGATGTTGTCCTCGGCGCGCGCCAGGCGGCGGATTTCCTGGGTCACCTGATCGGCCAGCTCGCGGGTCGGGCACAGCACCATGGCCTGTACCGCGAAGCTGCGTGGATTCAGATTCGCCAACAGAGGCAGCGCGAACGCCGCCGTCTTGCCGCTGCCGGTCTTCGCCTGGGCGATCAGGTCATGCCCCGCCAGGGTCAGCGGCAGGCTGGCCGCCTGGATCGGCGTCATGTTCAGGTAGCCAAGCTGGCGCAGGTTCGCCAGCGCGGCGGGCGTCAGCGGCAGTTGTTCGAAGGCGAGATTGTCGGGGGCACCGCTCGTTGCGGAGTCGAGCGACGGCTGTTCGGGGGAGGGGGGGCGATTGGGCATCGCCGGATTATACGGGGACGCGGCTCCTCGCGTTTTTTCAGGAGCCGGCCGCTGACACCGCTGCGGCAGCCAGGCGCGCCATCATGTGGCGGATGACGGTCTCGGTTTCGCGCTCGTCGGCGTACACCCGATACCCGATGTAGTAGCCGAAGCTCACACCGGATAGGGCAGAGGCCGGAAGGCGAGGCGCGGGCCGTCGCGGCTGCCCAGATGTACTTCGCCGGCTTCCATGCTGCTGCTATGGACCACGGCCAGCACATCGAAGCCGCCGCCGGGTGCCGGAGCGGCGTTGGCGATGCTGCCGGCGGATTGATCCGGCAGATCCGGGCTGAACAGTTCGTCACCCGGCTTCGCCTCGGCGTCGACATGGGCCAGGAACAAACGTCGTTTGACCTTGCCCAGATACTGGCTGCGTGCCACGATTTCCTGGCCGGGATAGCAGCCCTTGTTGAAGCTCACCCCACCCAGCACTTCCATGTTCGCCATCTGCGGCACGAAATGGTCCTGCGTGGCCGGCAGCACGGCGGGAATGCCGGCATTCACCAGCAGCCAGTCCCAGGCCGGCGCGCCCACCGCGCGGTGGGTGGCGGCCAGGCTGGCCCAGGCGGCCGGGGCGGCAGCGGGGGCCACGAACAGATCGAAGCGCGCATCGCCCAGGCGAATGGCAAAGGCCGATTCCGCCTGCGCCATGCTCATGATGCCCTCCGGCACTGCCTGGCCGAGCAGAGCGGCCACGGCGGCATCGGAGCCGGGCCCTGCGATCCCCAGGCGCACCCATTCGCCGCCGGCGTCACGCGCTTTCACCTTGGCGCGCAGGATGTACATGGCCAGGCGTTTCTGGATGGCCTCACGCAAGGAAGCGGGCAGCAGCACCAGGAGATTGCCGCCGCGCTTCAGCACCAGGAAGTTGGCCAGCATGCGGCCCTTGGGCGAGAGCAGGGCGGCGAACACGGCGGCGTTCTCGCGCAGGTTGCGCAGATCGTTGCTGATCAGGGCATGCAGGAAGGTTTGCGCGTCCTCGCCTGCGAGGCCAATCAGGCCGTAGTGGGAGAGGTCGGCGAGGACGGCGGCGTCGCGCGCGGCGAGCAGCTCATCGGCGGCGGCGGCGAAGTCGGCGACAACCTCGCCGTCCAATGTGGCGCCCTGAGCGACCAGAAAATCGGTCCAGACAGTCATGCTTGTTACCTCGATGTGATGGCCTTGAACGGGTGCCATATGCGGCCGGAATGCGCCGGAACAAGGATGCCGGCGCAACGGAAACGATTGCGGCGCTAACTTATCCGCCCTCTCCGGTCCTGGCAAGGCGAGCAATTACTTACCGTCAAAGCCTTGTCTCCACCAGCCAACCTGGTAGGCCAACCCGGTCGCAACCGGGTTGCTTACCCGCGCAACCCTGGCTGCCTAGTCTGGCTTTACGGTCTCCCGCATGGGGCGAGAGGCGGCAAAGCCGGAGACGATCATGAAAAATGTTCTGCTGTGCATGCTGTTGTCGGTTGGGGTCGCGCAGGCGGCGCAACTGGAACGGCCGATCCATGTGCCGACCTTGCAGGCCAGGGAGGTGGCGCCACCGCATCGTGCCCACCCACGCACCAGCCCGGCGCTGAAGGCCGAGATCACCCGGCGCATGTTCTGGCTGGCGCTGAGTTTGCGTTGAGCACTCGTAGCCCGGATGCAGCGCATAAGCAGGGACTTGGCCGCCGTCTTTTGGCGGCTTAGTCCTTCGCTTAGGGGCTTCATCAGCGGAATCCGGGATGGCGGCTGCGGCCGGACGTCGTCCTCAGAACCATTTCTTCCAGCGACGTAGGTTGGGCAAAGCGAAGCGTGCCCAACAACCCGTCGCAATGTTGGGCACGCTTCGCTTTGCCCAACCTACCTCCAACCTTGCTCAGAACCACTTTTTCCAGCGAAACCACCCCAGCAGCGCCGCAGCGAGCAAGACCATGCCGCCGAGGGTGTAGAAGTAGCCGTGGCGGGTATGCAGTTCCGGCATGAACTCGAAATTCATGCCGTAGATGCCGGCGACCAGGGTGAGCGGCAGGAAGATGGCCGAGAGCACGGTGAGCACGCGCATGATTTCGTTGGTGCGGTTCGACAGCGCGGCGAAATGCAACTGCATCAGCCCTTCCACTTCATGTTGCTGGCCGCGGGCGAATTTGGCTACGCGGCGGATGTGCTCCAGCAGATCGGTATAGCGGACATAAAGACTCTCGGCGATCTCCAGGCGGGTGTTGTCGCGCCAGGTGACCAGGGCGTCTTCCTGTTCGTCGCAGAGGACTTCCAGGCGCCGCAACTGGCTGCGGTGGCTCATCACCCGATACCACTTGCTGGTGCGCCGACGCGGATCGAGCAGACGTTCCATCCACACTTCCATCTGCTGGGTGAGCGGTTCACGCAACGCCAGGAAGCGATCCACCATCGCGTTGAGGAGCAGGTGCAGCAATGCCGCCGGATCGGCCGGCGCGCGTCCGTTCTGGTCGAGCAGGCGCTCCTTCACCGCCTTTATGGAGCGACTGTCGCCCGGCTGCACCGTCACCAGAACCCGGTCGAACAGGAATAAGGCGACTGCATGGGTGTTGAATTGGTCGTCTTCGATATCCGGCGCCAGGCCGCGAAATATCACCATGTCGTAGTTGCTGGTGCTGTCGAAGAAAGAGGGATGCGCGGGGTTCAGGCTATCGCGCACATGGCCTTCGTGCAGCGGGCCGCAACCCAGACGTTCCACCGTTTCATGCCAGTTGGTCGCCTGCCCACGGGTGAAGTCCAGCCAGACAAAGCCCTCACTCGGGCAGGAATCGATCCGATCGAGTTTGCGTGGCGGTGTGCCGACAGGGGAAGCGAGCAACAGGATGTCCATCGAGAGACCACTTCTGAAATGCACGGGAATGCTCACATGAAACAGCAAAGCAGGGACGCTGCCAACCAAGCGCGGGGATTTACCCTGTCCCCATTCTTTTTCCAGGCGGGTATTTTCTGACCCACCAGGCTGCCTGACCGGGTCATCCATGCCCCGGCAGACCCGCGCCCCACCCGTGCTGCCGACCGCATTCGCACCTATGCCGTCCTGGCACTATCCTTGCTAAAACACCCTTGCGCCGCTACCCGCAACGAACAAGGAGTTCCCATGAAAATCCGCAATCACCGCCTGGTCCAGGATGACGGTACCGCCATTCCCTACCTGGCCAGTCCCAATAAAGGCGGCGTCATGCAGCCGCGCTGGCTGGTGATGCACTACACCGCCGGGCGTAGCGCCGAAAGCAGCATCAGCTGGCTGGTCAACCCGCAGGCCAAAGCCTCCGCGCATCTGGTCATCGGCCGCGACGGCAAGATCACCCAACTGGTGCCGTTCAATGTCGTCGCCTGGCACGCCGGCGCATCGATCTGGCAAGGGGTAAGCGGCCTCAACCACCTCACGACAGGTATCGAACTGGACAACGTCGGCCGGCTCGACCACATCGCCGGGAAATGGATTTCGCCGCTCAAGATCGTCGTTCCGGACGATCAGGTGCGTGTCGCCCGCCACAAGAACGATGCCCCCGGCCTGCCTCCCAGCGGTTGGCAGACCTACACCCCGGAGCAGATCGATGCCGCCTTCAGTGTTTCCCAGGCCCTGATTGCGCACTACGGCTTGCAGGACATCATCGGCCACGACGACATCGCCCCCGGCCGCAAGAGCGACCCCGGCCCCGACTTCCCGCTGGCCAGCCTGCGCGCCCGCCTCTTCGGCCGCCAGGAAGACGATCTGCCGATCTTCACCAGCAGCGCCGCGCTCAACGTGCGTAGCGGTCCCGGCACCGAGCACCCCATCCTCGCGGGCAGCCCCATCCCGGCGGGCACCCGGGTACAGGCGCTGGAACAGAACGGCCTGTGGTGGAAGGTCGATGTGCTGGACGAGGTGAGCGGCGTGATGGACCTGGTGGGGTGGTGCCACGGCCGCTATTTGCAAGCGGCTTGAACGGCGAGGCGATTGGCACTGAGGGTGTCGAAGTGGCATCGACGCAAATTCATGCAGGTTTTCAACACCCCGAAAAAACCGCACACCCCGCGATCACAAGAGGAGAACGTCATGCCTAACAAGAACACACCGTTTCACCCGATCATTTATGTGCGCGGCTATGCCATGACACCTTCCGAGATCGACGAAACCACTGCCGATCCTTTCTGTGGATTCAATATAGGTTCGACCGTATATCGCGCCGTGCCCGACAAATCCAGACAGCCGCGAAAATACCATTTCGAATCGCCGGTAGTGCGACTCGCGTCGGATTTCAATTATCGGGATGTATATGAGGATGGCTATGACATTCTCGATCCGGAATGGAGTGCGGACCCGGACAACAAGCTCACCAGCCGCTCGATCGTCATTTACCGCTATTACGACGAATCATCGCGTCTGCTTGGCCTGGGCAAGACCCCGCCAATTGAAGATTTCTCCACCAGACTGGGCGAACTGATATTGCGTGTACGTGATCTGGTTTGTGCCAATCCCGATAACGGCATCACGCCCGATGCATTTCGCTGCTATCTGGTGGCGCATTCGATGGGCGGGCTGGTCTGCCGTGGCCTTCTGCAGAACCCGAAGCTTGATGTCAAGAATGCCAGGCAGTATGTCGACAAGTTGTTCACTTATGCGACGCCACACGACGGCATCGAGATGGCGGGAATCAATGTGCCGTCCTGGTTGAGTCTTGCCGACATGGATAACTTCAACCGAAAAAACATGGCGCGCTATCTCGACATCAAAGCCGCCTATGAAAAAACAGACAGTGTCGCCTGGATTCCCGAGGCGCTTTTTTCCCCGGAACGCGTCTTCTGCATGGTTGGCAGCAACCGCATGGATTACGAGGTGGCGCTGGGTGCATCGCGCACCTTTGCCGGCCACGGCAGCGACGGCCTGGTGCGCATTCAAAACGCAACGCTGACCGGACTCAAAGCCAACGGTGCGCCGGGCGCTCCGTGTGCCAAGGCATTTGCGTATCGTGCCCATTCGGGTTTTTTTGGCATAGTCAACAGTGAAGAGGCTTATCAGAACCTCACTCGCTTTCTGTTCGGCAATGTGCGGGTCGATCTCTGGGTCGATGTGGCGGAAATACGCCTGCCGACCGAGGTGCAGAATGCCGTGAGTGACGGGCGCAAGATCAATGCGCTGTATCAATTTGAATTGCTGGCGTCGCCGCGTGGGAAATTGTGGTATCTCACGCGGCGCACCGCCGAGGAAGATTCAGTTGCCTGTCTTACCCACGAGGAATGGCAAAGCGCACCGAAGAAGAACGGCTCGTTGTATTTGTCGTCGGTGTTTCTGGCGAATCGCTCGCGCATCAACAAGAAACGGAATTCGCTTGCCTACAGCATGGCGCTCGGAGTGCGTGTGCCTGATTACGAGATCGACCGCAAACTCTGGGTGAATGAGCATTACGAGGGCGGCTATCTGTTCCGCAATTCGATCGTGCTGGAAATGGTTCCCCCTGCGGCAGAGGGTGATAAATGGAAAGTCCACTATGCCTGGCAGGACCAGGGCATGAGCGCGGCCGATACCGAGATCGATACCAAAAGCCTCAAAGGTGGCAAGGTGGATGTGCGTATTCCCTTCGACAGCATCACCACGCCCGGCATCCGTGGCACGCTGCGCTTTGTCATCTCGGCCTGGAATCCGGACGCGCTGATGGAGGCGTGAAGCGATGGCATTCATCCCGGATTGCAGGGGCACGGCACTGCTTGCGCTATCGAGAATCACTTTGCAAACCGTCAACTGAGCATGTCCGACCCGACCGCCTCCCCTGGCCAAGGCGTCTGGCCCCAGTTTCTGCTGGCGCTGATGCTGGCGATGGGCGCCATCTTCACGCCCTGGCCGCTGATCGGCACACGGCCGGACCAGCCGCTGGCCGGGGTGGACAGCGTCGGCGTGCAACAGGCGGAAGCGCGCCTCTGGCAAGACCCGTTCTCGGCGGTCGCGCGGCACCAGGACAAGCATCCCGGCGACGGCCACACGCTGGACTGGCTGAGCGAACAGGCGAGGAAGAAATGTGCCGCGAACGAGGATTGCACAGTCGCCGCGCTGGGCATCCTGCTGCCGGGTTCGCCCTACGTGGGGGCGGAGGAATTCCGCCGCCGCATTCGCTATGCCGTGGTTTCCGCCCTGGGCACGGCCGGCTACGCGCCGGAAGATGCCGAGCACATCGGCTATGTCGAACCCGGCCTGCCCAAACTGCTGCCGTTCGAGTGGCACACGCGCGCGACCAGCGACGGTCTGTCCATCGCGAAGCGCCATATTCTGCTGCTCTGGCTGGATGAAGCCGCGCTCGGGCAGCGCCCGCAGGAAGGCGGCCCGGCGCCGCTGCTGGCGCGCATGCAGGGCTTGCTGCAGGGGCTGCCGCCCAGTTGCGATCTGCATCTGATCGGCCCGGCTTCGAGCGGGACATTGCGAGGATTGCTGGACGAGAAAGCCGCGCCGGACTTTGCCCAGCGCCTGCACTGGCACTCCCCCTTCGCCACCCTGGCCCCGGACAAGCTGCAAGCCGGTGCGACCAGCCACGATGCCGCCTTGGCCGGGAAATTCGGCGGCTTCACCAGTCAGATTGCCGACGATGCGCAACTGGCGCGGGCGCTGGCGGGTGAACTGGCGGCACGCGGCATCGACGGGCGCTGGCCGGCCTGGCGTGGCAAGGAGTTGCCCGGAAGGAACCTGCCCGTGCTCGGAACGGCGGGCATCACCGTGGCCCTGGTCGGGCAGCGCGACACGGCCTATGCGCGCGGCCTCTCGGCGGCGCTGGAGGATGCCCTGCGACCATACCGGGTCGAGGTGCTGAAAACCGGCTATCTGCGCGGGGTCGATGGCAAACGGGCGGGCGGCTCCAGCAAGGAAGACAAATCCGGCAAGGACGAAAAGACCGCCATCGAGCGCCCGGAAGGCGATGCCCAGATCGACTACCTGCGCCGCCTGGCGCAAGACCTGTTGCGTCGGCAAAGCGAACTGCAACGCGCGGGCAGGCCGGGGATACGCGCCATCGGCATCCTCGGCGACGACTACCACGACAAACTGCTTGCCCTGGAAGCCATGCGCGGCGCCATTCCGGATGCCCTCTTCTTCACCACCGACCTGGATGCGGCCATGCTGCACCCGGCCGACAACCGCTATACACGGAACCTGCTGGTCGCCTCCGGCTATGGCCTCAGACTGGCGCCGCCGGTACAGGGCGATGCGCCGCCGTTCCGTGACAGCTACCAGACGGCCGCCTACGCAACCACGCGGGCGGTGCTGGCGGAGATGGCGGGCGGCACTAGCAATCACGCAACCTGGCGCCAGGCACGGTTATTCGAGGTGGGGCGCAGCCAGTTCGTCCCCCTGAACACGGTAGCGGGCGGTTGTACGGATTTTCCCGGCCACTGCGCCAATCCCCAGGCTGCCGCCGCCCACGAACTACCACTGTGGCGGCTGGGCTGGGTGTTGACCACGCTGACCAGCGGCGCGCTGTTGCTGGCGCTGCTTTATCCCGACTGGCGCCGCACCCTGCGCCAGCCGCGTCGTCGTCGCCGCTGGGTCTACGGCGGTGCCGCCCTGGCTCTGCTCACAGCCGGTTTCGTGGCTTGTCTGCCGATGCCGGCCGGGGAACCGTTTGGCTGGGTGGAGGGCGGCAGCGCCTGGCCCACCGAATTAATCCGCCTGGCGGCGGGCCTGCTCGCCCTGTGCCTGCTGGCACGCGCGCAAGACACCCTGGCGGCGTGCGGGCGGCGCTGCATGGCGCGTTACTTCAAAGGCGTGCGGCGGGTCGATCCGGATACCGTGTCGCGCCGCTCCACCCTGGCGGTGTGGCGTGACTTCCTCCGCGCGCTCGGGCACGAACCCCGGCTCAGCCTGGCGCGACCGCATGACAGCCGTTCCCTGCTGCGGCGCGCACTGGGCAAACAGTCACTCAAGCCGCCGCCCTTCCTGCACAGTGCCCGCCCTTATCTGCTCGTGATCCTGATGTTCTGGGTTCTGGGCGTGGCGATCTTCATGGCCTACGGCTTTCCCCGCGCGCCGGTGCGCAGTTTCACCATGCGCGCGCTGGATTACGGCTTCGCGGTCATGTCGATCTCGGCCTTCCTGTGGCTCTTGGTCTATGTCCTGCGCGTGACCCGCCACGCCATCGCCATGGCCCGTGCCCTCGCCGGCGAAACCCGCTGGCCGGCGCACAGCCTGAATCGCTTCGGCATGCCCGACGCCTGCATGGAATGTCTGTACGACGACTGGATGGATGTGCAACTCCTGGCGCGCGCCACCGAGCCGGTGCAGCGCCTGGTTTATTACCCCTTCCTGATCCTGTTCCTGCTGTTCTTCGCGCAAAGCAGTTTGTTCGACCATTGGGTGGTGCCGCTCTCACTCTATCTGCTGGTGGGTTTCACCGTGGCCGTGCTGCTGGGGTCGGCCTGGCGCCTGCGCCGGGTCGCGGAAAGCGTGCGCTCGGAAGCCCTGCGCCGTCTCGCGCGCTACCGCATGCAACTGCTGGGAGAAGGTGAGGGCGGCCTGGTCAGCCAGGTCGACGAAATGGTGAACCAGATCCGCACCATCAACGTCGGCGTCTTCGCCAACCTGAGCCAACAGCCGCTCGCCCGCACGGTGCTCGGTTTCCTCTCCGCCATTTCCGGCTTGAGCCTGCTGGAGTACTTCAGCCTGAGTGGGATGTAAGCCAGGCGCTTGCTCGTAGGTGCGAATAAATTGGCTCTATGTGATTCGTAGTGGGTAACGCGTTGCCGTAGGAGCGGGCTTGCACCCGCAAGGGGTACGCCGGATTCGTGAAGCCGCTGAAGCGGCAACGACTCCGCTGCCCGCGATAACCGCCGTCAATCGCGGGCAAGCCCGCTCCTACGAACTCCACCGTAGCGTGCGCTGTGCGCACGATTTTTGTCCCGCAGGGCACGGTATCCCATGGGACACGTCCAATCGTGCGCGCAGCGCACGCTACCCTCGCCGGTATGCGGTTTGATCGGCGTGACCTGCCCGCCAGCCCTGCGCGTTACCCACTACGAATCACATAGAGCCAATAAATTCGCACCTACAGGGAATCACGGAGCCAGTCAGTGTCGGATTATCTTTTCACGAAAACCTGACACTGGCCTCTATGCGAGGTTTGCCTGGAAATACGACCGGCAAACCCTCAAGCCCTGTGTCGGATCAGGCTTTGCCGACGAGTGCGTCGATTTCCACTTCTGCGTCAAACCAGTCCTGCACCTCGTAACCCGCAGCAAATCCGCGTTTCTCGGCACGATGGTAGGCTGCGGTGGCGATCCAGCGCTGGCGTTCCTCCGCCGAGGGCGCGGCGGGCTTGTCGACGAGCTTTTTGGCAGCGGGTGCTTTCTTCTTGGCCTCGCCAGCGGGCTTGGCAGTTGCGGCTTTGGCCGCAGCGGGCGCCTTGCTGACAGCCTTGGCGGCGGTTTTCACGGGAGGCGTGCTTACAGCCTTGGGCGCAGCCGCTGCGGCTTTCCTGGGCTTGGCTGTTTCTGCAACGGCTACGGCTTTCTTCGTGATTCGCTTCGGGGCTGCTGTTTTTTCTTCGGACACGATGTTTTCTCCTACGGAAAGACGGGTGGTATGTGGCTACGGTGGGCGTGGCGAGGATAGCGGAAAATTGCGGTGAATCATCACCCCTCTTTCAGTCGAAGCAGGCGGGCATCCCGCATCAGGCATCGCGGAGTTGATCGCGCCTGGTTTCTTGCAGTGGCATGAATCTGGTGCAAGCCGACTTTGCGATTGCGCCGGGAGTCGGGATAATCCCGGCCCACCGAGGAGCGCTGCAACGGCTATTCCGTCAGGCTCGATTCAAAACCGCGCTCGCTTGTTCAACCCGTGCCGGGCATGGGACGTCAGGTGAGGGTGATGCGGTTCGTGCCTCACCACCTCCTGCGCAACGGAAATAGGGGGCCATCATGCAGTGGGCTGAAGTGCTATCCGACAAGTCGCTCAGAGACCTGCCGTACAAGATCGAACTCGACAAATGGGGAAACGTGGTCTTGAGTCCAGCCAGTAATCGGCATGGCCGGCTGCAATCGGTGCTCGCCACCCTGCTGGAGAAGCTTCCGCAAGGACGCACCCTCATGGAATGTTCAGTCGCCACCCCAGAAGGGGTAAAAGTGGCCGACGTGGCCTGGTTTTCAGATGCCTTTTTCAACCGCCACGGCTACGAAACGCCCTACCCACGTGCCCCGGAAATCTGCGTCGAGGTGCGCTCCCCCTCCAATTCCGAGGAAGAACTTCACTTCAAGACCCGCCTCTACCTGGAGGCCGGCGCCAGGGAAGTGTGGATCGTCCTGGAAACAGGCGAGGCACGATTCTTCGGCGCCGAGGGCGAGCGCGCGCAATCCGAATATGGGCTGGACCCCAGGCCGTTGCTTAATCACTGAGGAGCGCGTCATGCAACTCGCGGAAAAACAAATACTTTCCGAAGCCGAGTACCTCGCCTTCGAGGAAACCGCGCCGTTCCGCCATGAATACGTGGGGGGCGAGGCTTACGCCATGTCGGGGGGAACGCTGCGGCACAACCGGGTAGCCGGGAATGCCTACATCTCGCTCTCCCTGGCATTGAAAGGCAGACCCTGCCAGGTCTTCATGAACGACGTGAAACTCCACGTCGCCCGAGACAGCGCCTATTACTACCCGGATGTGATGGCCACCTGTTCCGAACAGGCCAGCGCCGCCAACGAATCCCAGGTGGTGAGCAACCCGCTGCTGGTGGTCGAAGTCCTCTCGCCCAGCACCGAAGCCACCGACCGGCGCGAGAAGCTGCACGCCTACCGTCGCCTGCCCTCGCTCCAGGAATACGTCCTGGTCAGCCAGGACACGCAACAGGTCGAGATCTACCGCTGCCAAGGCGATATAGGTTGGCTCTACATCACCTATGAGCCCGGCGACGTGGTGGAATTCGCCAGCGTCGGCGTGGCGCTGCCGATTGCCGAGTTGTACGCAGGGACTGACGTGGCTTGAAAGCGAAGTCATCGGCCCGCAGCCGAAAATCGAATCCCTACTGTAGCGCCGGTATCCTTGCCGGCGTTTTTTTGGCGCTATGTGATTCGTAGTGGGTAACGCGTTGCCGTAGGAGCGGGCTTGCACCCGCAAGGGGCACGCCGGATTCGTAAAGCCGCTGAAGCGGCAACGACTCCGCTGCCCGCGATAACCGCCGCCAATCGCGGGCAAGCCCGCTCCTACGAACTCCGTAGCGTGCGCTGTGCGCACGATTTTTGTCCCGCAGGGCACGGTATCCCATGGGACACGTCCAATCGTGCGCACAGCGCACGCTACCATCGCCGGTATGCAGGTTGATCGGCGTGACCTGCCCGCCGGCCCTGCGCGTTACCCATTACGAATCACATAGAGCCGTTTTTTTATATCCCGCCGGCAAGGATTGCCGAAGGGTATAAGCAGGGACTTGGCCGCCGTCTTTTGGCGGCTTAGTCCTTCGCTTAGGGGCTTCATCAGGGGCTTTATCAGCCGGCGCTACAGGGAAGACCTTCCTACTTAGCCTGGCTGTGCAAACTGGGCGCCCACCTGCAGCAGCAGTAGCCGTCGTTCCTCGCTCATCGCCCGGAAGGACTGGAGCAGCAATTCCTCGGCTTGGTCAGGGAGACGGGCAACCAGGTGCAGTGGTTCGCCCTCGGCCAAAGCGAACAGTTCATAGACCTTGAGCTCGAAAGCCTTGGCCAAGGCTTCGAGGACATCAGGCCCGGGGCCGTGTTTACCCGTTTCGATGCGGGAAATGTTTGCCGACGATGAACTTACGCGCCAGCCCAACTCTTCCTGGGACCAGCCACGTTGTTCTCGCAGAGCCTTGATCGTGCCGCCGATATTCATGCGGCGAATATGCAAACTACTTACGTTTTTCGCAAAAACAATACCATTAATTACGCACAACAAATTACGCATAACGTAGTATTGCGACCGAAATCAGGCCGTATCCGTAAGGAAAACCTTGTTCAAACCATCGGGAGAAAGAAAATGCTTCGTACCAAATTGATCGTTTCAAGCCTCGCCACCCTGCTGCTGGCCGGCAGTTCCGTCGCGGCGATGGCTGCGGATAGCGGCTGGTATGCCGGGGTGTCTCTGGGGCAATCCACGGTTGACTCCGACGCGGGCCAACTCAAATCCGACCTGGAAGCGCTCGGTGCGACCGGCGTCGTGGCTTCGGTGGACGACTCGGACACCGGCTGGAAGCTGTTCGGCGGTTACCAAGTGAACAAGAATTTCGCAGTCGAGGCAGCCTATGTGGGTCTGGGTTCATTCACCGGCAATGCCACCTACGCCACCCTGGCGGGAAGCCCCTATCGCTCGAAAACGGATGGGGATGGTTTCCTGCTTTCCGCCGTGGGCATCCTACCGGTAAACGAGACATTTGCCGTCTTCGCCAAGGCGGGCGTTTTCGCCTGGAACCTCGAAGCAACCGCGTCGACTACGCTGGCCTCGGCCAACGCCAGCGACGATGGCACCGACTTGGCCTACGGCCTCGGCGTGAACTGGCAGATCAGCAAGCAGATGGGCCTGCGGGCCGAATGGGACCGCTTCCAGGATGTTGGCGGCGGAAACAACTTCAATAAACACGACGTCGATCTGTATTCACTTGGCGCCGTATTCCACTTCTAAACGCTACACAACCCCCTCTCGCGCAGCCCGGCCTCGGCCGGGCTTTTTGTTGGGCGCACGGTTACTGTGAAACAGCCGGCATTCGGGTCCCACGTAGGTTGGGCTGAGGGACGAAGCCCAACATCCCCACGCCAGCCGCACTGTTGTTGGGCTTCGTCCCTCAGCCCAACCTACATCGTTGTTTCATGGCATGGGGCGGTTCTCCGAGCCATGCACAGTTGCATAGCGCGATGCCTTCGCGGGGGTGGCGCGAATTTGCCTGAATCTGGCCTGAACCGGCTTTGCGATATGGGCGGGAGTCGGGATAATCCCGCCCCACCGAGGAGCGCTGCAACGGTTGTCCGTCAGGCTCGGTTCAAAACTGCGCTCACCTGTTCAACCTGTGCCGGGCACGGGTGCGCCAGGTGAGTGCGCCCCCTCTCCCGGCCGCAAGTTCAAGGAGTTCGCATGAACGCTGTGGCTACAAACTTCACCGACTACAAAGTCGCCGATCTGGCCCTGGCTGACTGGGGCCGCAAGGAAATCCGCATTGCCGAGACGGAAATGCCCGGCCTCATGGCCATCCGCGAGGAATATGCCGCCAGCCAGCCGCTGCAAGGCGCGCGCATCACCGGCTCGCTGCACATGACCATCCAGACCGCCGTGCTGATCGAAACCCTGACCGCACTGGGTGCCGAAGTGCGCTGGGCTTCCTGCAACATCTTCTCCACCCAGGATCACGCCGCCGCCGCCATCGCCGCGACCGGCGTGCCGGTCTACGCGGTCAAGGGCGAGTCGCTGGTCGAATACTGGGATTACACCCACCGCATCTTCGAGTGGCCGGCGGCGGCGAGTGGTGAAAAAGTCTTTAGCAACATGATCCTCGACGACGGCGGCGATGCCACCCTGCTGCTGCACCTGGGCACCCGCGCCGAGACCGACCTCAGTGTCGTCGCCAAGCCGACCAGCGAGGAAGAAACCGTCCTGTACGCCGCGATCAAGGCCAAGATCGCCGTCGATCCGACCTGGTATTCCACCCGTCTGGCGCAGATCAAGGGCGTCACCGAGGAAACCACTACCGGCGTGCACCGCCTCTATCAGATGCACGAGCGCGGCGAACTCAAGTTCCCCGGCATCAACGTCAACGATTCCGTCACCAAGTCCAAGTTCGACAACCTCTACGGCTGCCGCGAATCGCTGGTGGACGGCATCAAGCGCGCCACCGACGTGATGATCGCCGGCAA
Organism: Pseudomonadota bacterium; assembly: GCA_030690985.1. Classification (GTDB taxonomy): domain Bacteria; phylum Pseudomonadota; class Gammaproteobacteria; order Burkholderiales; family Thiobacillaceae; genus PFJX01. The sequence continues at coordinate 3,749 of JAUYFG010000010.1, read as the reverse complement.
GGTCGCGCTGGTGTGCGGCTACGGCGACGTCGGCAAAGGTTCTTGCCAGGCCCTGCGCGCGCTGTCCGCGCAAGTCTGGGTCACCGAAGTCGACCCGATCTGTGCCCTGCAGGCCGCGATGGAAGGCTATCGCGTGGTCACAATGGATTACGCCGCCGACAAGGCCGACATCTTCGTCACCGCCACCGGCAACTTCCACGTCATCACCCACGACCACATGGCTGCAATGCGCGACCAGGCCATCGTCTGCAACATCGGCCACTTCGACAACGAAATCGACGTCGCCGGCATCGAGAAGTACGAGTGGGATGAAATCAAGCCGCAAGTCGATCACGTCATCTTCCCCGACGGCCATCGCATCATCCTGTTGGCGAAAGGCCGTCTGGTGAACCTCGGCTGCGCCACCGGCCACCCGTCCTACGTGATGTCTTCCAGCTTCGCCAACCAGACCATCGCCCAGATCGAACTGTTCCTGCATCCGGAGCGCTACCCGGTCGGCGTCTACACCCTGCCCAAGCACCTGGACGAAAAAGTCGCGCGCCTGCAATTGAAGAAGCTCAACGCGCAACTGAGCGAACTGACCGACCAGCAGGCCGCCTACATCGGCGTGCCCAAGACCGGGCCGTACAAGGCGGAGCATTACCGCTATTGATCCGCCCCGGAAGCCGGCGCTCCTGAAGCCGGCTTCAACAGGAAGGCCGCTATTGAAAGTAGCGGCCTTTTCTTTTCATACGCCGAACTTGGTGATGTTTTTCCGCGCCTATCTGTATCGACGATCTGGTCGCGATCGGCGTACTGCGCGCAATCGCGCGTGGCTGGCGGATGGAATACTGGCTGCGATATCCGGCACGACGCCTGACCCGGCTGGGGAGCCGCAGGGTGGACGTGCACCTGAATGACCGCGCCTGCCGGCGTGACATCCCGGAACCTGTGTCGGAATACCCCCTGGGCGGCTGCCAGGTGCTCAAGAAATGGCTGTCCTACCGGGAACAGCCCCTGCTGGGACGGCCCCTCGGCCTCGACGAGATCAAGGCTTCACCGCCGGCTCGCGAGCGGTAGAACGAAGCCTGCGCGAGCGCGTGGTGGCCGACGTGAACCTGGACAACCTGCTGAAGAACCGCATCAGCGGCACCACCATCCCGCTCTACGACAAGCGCAAGGACATCTACAACCGCCCGGTCACTCGCTCTTTTCCGCAAACATGCCCGCGCGCGCGCCCTCGCTCACCGCCCGCACGGCGGGATGGGCGATTTTTCGCTCCACCGAGATGGCGTAGAAGCGTTCCCTGATCTCCAGCGTTTCTCCCAGCATCACCACGCCATACTGGCTTTCCACTTCCTGGCGAGTGACCGACGGTGCGGGAAAAACGCCGGCGCCGGCCTTGCCGAAAGCCTTCATCAGCGCGCTGTCGTCGAATTCGCCGACGATGCGCGGGCGCAGGTTGCAGCGTTCCAGCCAACGTGTCAGCGGCGCGCGCAGGGCGCTGTCCTCGCCGGGAATGAGCAGGGGCGCGCCATCGAGTTGTTCGGGGAAAGTGCCGGGGAGGCGCGCGGCCAGGTCAGGTGTGGCGAAGAAAGTGACGCCGCATTCGCCCAGGGGGTGGCTGTAGCCTTTCACATCCATGCCCGGCGGCATCGGGCTGTCGGCCAGCACCATGTCCAGGCGGTGCACGGCCAGCTCCCCCAACAGGCGGTCGAGCCGGTCTTCCCGGCACACCAGACGCACCGGTTCCGGCAAGGCGAGCGCCGGGGCCAGCAAGCGGTGGGCGATGGATTTGGGCACCACATCGGCGATCCCCACCCGGAACGGAAACGCTTTTTCCTCAGGGCGGCCGCGCAAGGCTTCTTCCAGTTCCGCGCTCACCTGGAACAGTTCCTCGGCGTAGGACAGGACCAGGCGCCCGGTATCGGTCAGTTCCAGCCGCCGCCCGGTGCGGCGGAACAGCGACACGCCCAACCTTTGCTCGAATAGCGTCAACTGGCCGGACAGCGTCTGCGGCGTGAGATGGAGCTTTTCCGCAGCGCGGTTGACCGCGCCGGCCTTGGCCACGGCGAAGAAATAATGGAGGTGCTTGAAATTGAGCATGAAGGGTCTTCCATGAATCGATAAATACGAATTACGCATCATGATAATTCGGATTTTTCGGCTCTATGTGATTCGTAGTGGGTAACGCGTTGCCGTAGGAGCGGGCTTGCCCGCGATAACCGCCGTCAATCGCGGGCAAGCCCGCTCCTACGAGCTCCTCCGTAGTCCAATCGTGCGCACGGCGCACGCTACCCTCGCCGGTATGCGGTTTGATCGGCGTGACCTGCCCGCCGGCCCTGCGCGTTACCCAACCTACGCCACTGATGGATAGACTCACGAAATCCAACGACCACTGATTTTTTTAGAGAACCCCAAGGAGACCCCATGAAACGCATTCTGCTTTTCCTCGCCACCAACCTGGCCATCGTGCTGGTGCTGTCCGTCACCATGCGCCTGCTCGGCGTCGAGCCTTACCTCAACGAACAAGGCCTCAACCTGACCTCGCTGCTGATTTTCGCGGCGGTGATGGGCTTCGGCGGCTCGTTCATCTCGCTGGCCATTTCCAAGTGGATGGCGAAAAAGTCGATGGGCGTGCAAGTCATCGATGTGTCGTCGAACTCGACTGCGAATTTGACTGAACGCTGGCTGGTGGAAACCATCCGCAAATACTCGGCGCAAGCGGGCATCAAGATGCCGGAAGTCGGCATCTACGAGTCGCCCGATGTCAACGCCTTCGCCACCGGCATGAGCAAGAACAGCTCGCTGATCGCCGTCTCCACCGGGTTGCTCAATCAAATGACGCGGGAAGAGGCGGAAGCGGTGCTGGGCCATGAGGTATCGCACGCCGCCAATGGCGACATGGTGACCCTGGCGCTGATCCAGGGCGTGGTGAACACCTTCGTCATGTTCTTCTCCCGGGTCATCGGCTACGTGGTGGACAAGGTGGTGTTCAAGACCGAACGCGGCACCGGCCCGGCATTTTTCGTCACCATGATCATCGCCGAAATGGTGCTGGGCGTTCTCGCCTCGATCATCGTCATGTGGTTCTCGCGGCGCCGCGAGTTCATCGCCGACAGCGGCGGCGCCACCCTCGCCGGCAAGCACAACATGATCGCCGCGCTGCAACGCCTCAATTCGCTGCATCCGGCACCCCTGCCGGAAAAAATGGCGGCCTTCGGCATCGCCGGTGGCGGTGGCGGCGGCATCAAGCGCCTGTTCATGACCCACCCGCCGCTGGAAGAACGTATCGCTGCACTGCGGGCGTTGCAGTAATTGGAAACCAGGCCGGTCATCGATATGAATAACGCAGCGGATTTCCTCCCCACCTTCACGCGGGAAGTACCGCGCGAGCAACCCGTCATCGTCATCTGCCGCACCGGCAACCGCACCGACTCATTGGCGCGCGAGTTGATGGAGAAGATGGGCTACACGAAGGTCTACAACGTGCGCAACGGCATCAGCCGCTGGATCGGCGAAGGCAATCCGGTGGTCAGGAACTGAGCGGCACGCAGCAGCAAATCGTGCCGAAGCAACATGCCTTCCCCGTAGCGCCGGCTTCCAGCCGGCTGTTTTAAAGACGCCGGCGTAACTACTCAGGTAGCCGTAGTTGATCTGTTGGTCAGGCGAAGCGGGGCTGTGGCGTGTGGCCCTGGAAAGCCAGGGTCAAAGCGAGAAATGGATTGGCGCCCTGCTTGTGGGGGGTGGCGAGATAGGAGCGAAGGGTG
>JAUYFG010000295.1 GCA_030690985.1 Pseudomonadota bacterium | reverse complement strand
TCGCTTTGCCCAACCTACGGTGTGCGGTCAGCGCTGCCAGCAGTCGGCGGCTGTGCCTGAGTGAGTCCCGGAAAGCCCCTGCACGCCTTGGTTGTTAAGGGTCAGATTGCCACATTGGGAATCGGCAGTAGCTGGAGTCGCTTCCAACGTGAAGGCCTGCGCCACTACGGCGGAGAAGCGGATGGCGTATCGCGGGGTGCCATCCTTCGGGGAAGACCTGAGTGAATACAAAGCCCCGGCGGCATCTGTGAAACTGGTGTTGCTGATAGCGGTGACCCCATCAGGCAACAGGCTGTAACTCCCCGTCGCCGTGTAGTTCCGCTCCATCCACCCCGCCACCTCCAGCAGCACCGCCTTCGCATCTGCCCGCTGTGCCCGCAGGGTGTAGTCCTGGTAGGAACTCACCGCCACCGCGCTCAGGATGCCGACGATCATGATCGCCACCAACAATTCGATCAAAGTAAAGCCTTTGTTCATGTTTTATCCCTCTGAAGTAATCACACATAACCGTTTTGAATCCGTCATTCCCGAGTGCTTTTATCGGGAATCCAGTTCCGCCATCTGACTGGCCTTTAACACTTTGTTTGATGAACGAACTGGATTCCCGATAAAAGCACTCGGGAATGACGACTCAATCTGGTTTCACTGTTCCGTGCTTATCCGGTAGTCACAGACAGCTACTACGGTAGCCCAGCCCAGTAGGATGTGGTGAGCGCAGCGAACCGCATCAACTAGCGCAACCGTGGTCGATGCTACGGCCCTGGATTCCCGATAAAAGCACTCGGGAATGACGACCCAAGCTGGTTTCACTGTTCTACTTATGATCCACCTGACGGCGCACTTTACCTGCAACCGGCCTTCCTGACAGTGATCCTTGTCCTCGGGAGGCCGGCGACTCGTAGCCGGCCCCCAACGGATCAATCCAGCAACTCGATCCAGGATACCCGTCCGGTCGTCCCCGGAGGGACATTGACGTTAGTCGTCATTTTTTTACCCTCGCTGGCGGCTGTACCCAGATTGGTCGGGGAATAGATTCCAATCTTCCCTTCACCCAGCCCGCGCGCGAAAGTCGTGCCGCCCAACGCGGCACCTATCCTTATGCCGGCTGCACTGGTATCCGAACTGTCCAGTACGCCATCCTGGTTCAGGTCGAAGACCGGGAACTGGCCTTCCATCAGGCCGGTCGTCGCATTCAAACCCATGAGCCAACCATCCCCACCGTATTGACAAGGGTCCAACGTGCCGCCTGAAGTGGCGGGGTAGAACGTATTGAAAAGCACCGTGCCACTGATCAGGTTCACCCGCCCGGTCAGGCGCTCGCCTGACACCGACATGTCCCAATACCAGCCCAGGTGTTTGAAGGCTGTGTTGCAAGCAACCAGTGTGGCGTCGGTGCAATAGGCCGGTGTCGATGTTCCGCTCATGGTGCGGTAAGTGAGGCTGCCCAGAGTGGCCTGCGTGTCGACTCCCGAATCATGCAAATTGGCGCGAGTCAGATTGGAAAATCCTACCGCACCCCGATCCCACACCCCGTAGAAGGTTTGCTCATCCGCATTGGTGCGATCGGTCCCTTCGATGAACTTGCCGGTACCGAACAACAGCAAATGGCCGGAGGTGGTACCTTGCGTATGCGGCATCACTTCCGGTGGAGCGATGATCGGTTGGCGCTGGGGGGCGGCATTCTTGGCCACGAACAAGGGGGCGCCGGCATAGTCCACCGCCCAATCGGCAGCCGTGGCCGATGTGACATTGAAACGCCACATATTGCCATTCAGGTCACCCGCATAGATGACATCCACATTGCCGTCACCATTGATATCCACCGGCGTGGGGGTGGACAGGCCATTGGTGCCGAGGCCGCCGTCGGTGCTGTAGTCATTCACCCCAACGCATAGTTTTCGATAGTCGGTATTCTCAACCCAGGTATTGCTGGCGCCTGTCGGCCCGGACAAATAGATAATGAAAAGACAGGCCTGTTTCAAAGCGGCCTCCGGATAGCCATTACCGACGATCAGCGCCCATTTGCCATCATTCATACGAGCGATCTGGCGCGCCTGGCCGCCGGTCTGAACGGTAACGGGAAGATTGAAGGTGTAATGGAGATCGGGGTGGGTGAATTCCCAGCGCACGATGCTGGCCGCATCCGCCTCGGTGACGGCCGTCGTTTTTCCCACATTCGTCACATCCAGCAGGTAATAGCCTTTGCCGCCCTTGTTGGCCCCCCCGGCCAGCACGGTTCTCCAGCCGTCCGCGCCAAGATCAGCCTCGGCGCTGAATGGAGAGCCATCGGCGTAGAACTTATGGCCGTAAGCAGAATCGGCGAGGCATTGCAGACCGTGATTACGGGCATCGGAGCAGGCAATGACGCCAGCCGTGGTATCCGTGTAATGCACGAATGACGGCACATAGGCGAACAATTCCGACCCCGCGCTCGATGTCGTGCCGGCATCGACCGCATGCACCATACCGTCATTGGAACCGACATAGAGCACATTGCCCCGCGCCTTGTGGGTGGTGCGGTGCTGGTTGTAGCCGGGGTAGTCCACATCCGACAAACCGGCCGTCGGGGCTGACGTATACCAGGGGCTGGAATTGGCTATATCGCCCAATACATTGCGGCCATTGGGGTTGGCGGCGGTATAAGGAAGCAGACCATTACCCGTCCTTTCGAGATTGCGGCGGCGGAAAGTATAAGGCACACCGGAAGTACAAGTCGTGGAGGCGCCATCTTCGCATTCACCACTGCCGCGCAGGTATTCGACCAAATCATTGCCATAGTCATTCGGCGCAGTAATACCGACCGGCACATTTAATTTCAACAGGTCTTGCGCGGCCGTATTGAGATTGGCCCAACGAAAAGGCACGCCCGCAGTACCGTTGAAGGTCAATACATTGCGGGCACTCTGGGCCATGGCGGAAACTTTCTCGGCCAGGTCCCAGGCCGGAGAGCCGTAATCCAGCGTCAACACGGTCTTGCTGACATTATTGACCGTGGTCGTTACCGGCGTGATGTTGTAAGCCAACAAATGGCCTTTCCAATCTGTTTCAACCGTCGCCTGATAAACCCGCCCACCCAATTGCAATGAAGTGGCATTGGTCGCCACCGCCGAACCGGAAACATTGCGCACCAGGACATCATTGAAGGCAGCCAGCAGTTTCTCCACGGTATCGCGGACATCATTACTTTGATAAAAGAACCCACGGCTATTCAATGCCATGTGCCAGAGATCGTCGATGCTGTACTGCAATTTTGCGCTGCCCCCAAAAGCAGTCCGGGATGCCGCCCATGCCGTCGAACTCATGGTGTTCAGCACCGTATCGGCTTCCGTGAAGGTATCTGTGGTGTCCGGGAATTTGATGCCCGCCGCTCTCGGGCCGACGACATAGCGCACGAGGTGCTGTTGTGTCTGCGAATCACGCACGCCTGGCAACAGCGTGTTGTCCAAACTCGGCATCAGATCCGTTACCCAGCCATAAGCGCCCACATCCCCCCATTGATTGGCAACGCCATCCTGATACTTTGCCTCGAGCGTCGCCTCATATTGATCGCTCACCGTCCCGATGTTCGGAGCCGAGTCATGACGCAATCCGATGTAATCCGGGGTCACGATGATTTCATAATTCCGGCGGCAGGATCGTGGAGTTGAGTTGGAGTCACTGGGATCATCGCGATAGGGCGCGGTAGTCTGGAAATAATTGGTGACTCGTTTGTGGCCATAGATGGGAGGGAGCGTACCGGTCGTTTCCGAATTCTGGCCATAGGCGGTAAATATCGAACCCGAAGCGAATATATCCTGAGCAAGGGCATTAACCAAAGCGGCCCCCTTGACTGTTTTTACATCAAGCGGGTAGGTAATCTGGAGAGTTTGAATTGTTGTAAAGCAAGCAGGGTCAAATGTAGACCCGTACAAACCAGTCCCAACCGGAAAAGCGCATATATAACTAAGTGTTGGCACACTGGTGTGGCGCTGATAATGAATGCCCACTCGAAATCTATCCAGAATATCCGCCCGGTCCAATTCGAAGATCAGATTCGACAATATTCCACGGGTGGCAAGATAAGAAGAACGCCAGTAGGTAAACCAATGGGCGAAGTTGATCTTGTTGGCATCGCTCATGGCTGTCAAACCACCGGAACCATCCCAATTCCTGCCTGCATAACTCGTCGATTTCCAGACGGCACCAGTGTCGTGGACATCCAGACCATTGTGATTCCAGTATTGGCCGATGTGGACAGGTTGATTGACGATGGCTGCATCAAAAGTCGTACCGGCACCAGGATAAGCGTAAAGAAAGCTGGTCCCGGCGCTGGCCAGATTGGCCGTGATATCCACGGTAACCGTAGCCCCCGCAGCATTCACGACGGATTGGGTTCTTTTTAGTGGATTGTAAAAAGCTGTCGCGGCACTGGTGGAATCCGCATAGCCAGTAAAGGTATACCCACCCAGACTGGGCCAGGCTTCATAGCCCCGGAGTGCAACACCTGTCCGTCCGGTCAGATTAGCCACTGCCTCATTGAAATAGAGAAAATTCTTGTTCGATCTGAGATAACGCGTCTTGCCCCGGTTGTTTCCATCAATCACCGTGGCACCCAGCGCCCCGCCCTCCGCATCCGGATAAGGCTCCTCTCTAGGGAGGTTGTAATCAACCGGACTGGGAAGACTAGTATACAGATAATGCAATGGAAACAGATTTTCAATAGTCCCGCCCGAGGTGGAGGTCTCTATTGCACTATCATTTGGGTACACGGCAATCTGGCTGTAAAGCTTGCCTGTTGAACCCAACCGACAATCGGCATTATTGGCAGTGACACAGGCACGAGGCCAGGGTGTGACTCTCCAGCCGTAATTCAGGCTGCTATTGAACGTGGAGACGGTCCAGTCGGGTAATAGCAATATATTGGCCGGCTCCACCCCGGTCGTAGTACAAGTTATTCCGGGGACAACTATTCCACCACAGGCCACATATTCCGCACTGGGTGGATCGATTAGGGAGACCTCGTTGTACTCATACCTGTAAACCGGCGAAATGATGACATTCGGCTCCAGCGTTTCGGTGACGAACATCGGGGCGTCGGACAACGCGAGTCCCGCAGCGCCCACTGTAAATGCCGCAATGATGCCGCTGCCCGCAGCAATACATTTTATGACCATGTTTTTTGTCATTTTGATTTCTCCAGTAATCAGGGCGTATAGACTTCCTGAACCATGACGCGTGTGCCGGTGCGCATGCCATAGCCACGCACGGTAATTCGATAGTAATAACGCAGACCGCCCACATTCTTTTCGTAGGCCTCGATCAAATATTCCGGCTGGCGGCGAACCAGGGGCAATTGAGCCGGCTGTGAATAAAGGCAATTGCCGGGTATCTGGCCGCAGTTGATGTTGAAAGTAAGAACGGGGGTTGTTCCGGCATAGCCAAACTTTTTTGTGCCGCCTGTTACTCCCGCCGTGGCTGACCCGTGCGCATATTGCACGGCGTTAGCCCATTTCGCTTCGTCCTGCCAGACAGCCTCGTCAGCCTCGTACCAGGCGGGAGCCGAAGTATTGACCTCCATGCTGCCGCCGTTGTAGCAAAGGCCATATAAGCAGGTTTGGCCATCGCAATTGCCCGTAGTCGGCGCACAGGTGGCCGTGGTGTTGTAGCCCTCCTCGTTCACACCGACGATGCGGCCGGAATCACGGATATACAACTCGGCATCGCGCAGCCCCATCTCGGCGGCCTGAAAGGCGATGTTGCGGTCGCGCGCATTGCCGGCCATGCGGCTTTCCAGCAGGGCGGTGCCCAGGGAACTCATACCGAGGATGGTGAGGATGGTGAGGAAGATGAGGCTGGTGATGAGCGCGGCGCCGGATTGCCGGAACTTGATCGAGCCCGCGTAGCCTGCGTAGCCCGCGTAGCCCGGATGCAGCGTAGCGGAATCCGGGGAGACGCCGCGAAACCGGCACACGGTGGCGAGCCACAGGCCCCGGATTCCGCGAAGCTCCATCCGGGCTACGTTCGCTACCTTGCTGACACGCGAGGATGGCGGCCATTCGCGGCCAAGGCCGCTCCTACGGGGAGAGCCCGCGTAGCCCGGATGCAGCGTAGCGGAATCCGGGGAGACGCAGCGAAACCGGCACACGATGGCGAGCCACAGGCCCCGGATTCCGCGAAGCTCCATCCGGGCTACGTTGCTGACACGCGAGGATGGCGACCATTCGCGGCCAAGGCCGCTCCTACGGGGAGAGCGGGCGTTTCCGCGCGGGTTCGATGGCGTGAGGAATGTCATGGCGTCACTGCGGCAAAAGGTTGACGCGGTTGCGCAGGGTGAAGACGGAGGTGAAGGTGCGGCGCAACCGGGTGTCGCCGGCGGTGACGCTGGTGCCGGCACAATTCCGGTATGTCTGCGCCGTGCTGACGACGCCGTTGCCCTCCGAGCGCACCAGGATGCAGACCTGCACCGCCACGATCTGGGTCAGATTGCCTGGCACAGTCGTCGACCAGCTATCGACGGTGTCGTCGCCGGTGGTGTCCACGCCGTAGACAACTTGCAGTTCTTCCACACCTTCGGCGAAAGGCTGTGGCGCCTGGGCGGCACCATTGCCCAGGCATTGGATATCCGTTCCATTCCGGCTGATTATGTTGGTTACGTTGCCATACCAGAGTTGAGGGGCGTAACTCGCTCCGCTCGAATTTTTGATTTCGGTCTTCGCGATTTGGGCGCTATTGCCGTTGCAATCCTGAATGACGTCTCCGTTCAGCGTCGATAGCTGATAGCTCACGGTCAAGGTATCCGCGACGCCACTATCGGTGCCCGTGATCGGCACCGTGCCGCCCGGCAAACCCACGCGGTTGTCGCTGGACAGCGGGGTGATGTCGGTGCGCCCGGCCATGCGCAGGTTGCGGCCGATGAATTCCAGGGCGAAGCGTCCGGTGTCCTGTACCCGCGCGCTGGCGCTCTGGGTGCGGTAGGTGGAGCTGCTGCCCATCAGAATGTAGCCCAGCGACACGGTGATCATCAGCCCCAGGGTCATGGCGACCATGAGCTCGATCAGGGAGAGGCCGGACTGGGCGGGAGGAAAGCGTCTCATGGCCGGAACGCGCTGTAGTAGCACCGGGTGTCGGCGGCGACCGCGCCGCAGGCGGTGGTGGCCGGATTGGTGGTGGTATCGGCCGTCCAGCTATCGACGCCATTCAGTTGCGGGTCGGTCCAACGCACAGCGACGTAGAAGATATTGGAACCGGCGGTCACCTCGCGCACTCGCGCCGAACCCCCCGGCAATGCCGCCAGTTGGCAGGCGGCGCGATCCTTGAACCTGACCAAAGTATCTGCGTCAGTGTCATCGCATTTGCTTGCGTCGGCGCCGATGGCATTGCCGTCGAAGAGGCTGTCGTAGCGGTTCGCCGCCATCCCCACCCGGTCCGCCCGGATGCGCTCCGCGATGTCCTGCACCGCCTGCCCGGCGACGGCATTGTTGTAGGCGTCGCGGTTGTTCTTGAGGCCGGTCAATTGCAAGCCGGCCAGACCGAGCAGGCCGAGGGAGAGGATGACCACCGTAATCATGATTTCCAGCAGGGTGAGGCCGGATTGGCGGAATTGGCATTGCGTAGGTTGGGCAAAGCGAAGCGTGCCCAACATGGATGCGGTTTGTTGGGCACGCTGCGCTTTGCCCAACCTACGCCACTGAACCAGCCCTTCAGGAAAGCGCTTGAGATCAACTAAGGATTTCCGGGTGATGCTCATTTCAGGGACACCCTCCATCATCCACTCTGGCCCGCCCGGTTTTGTTTACCGTGACGGCGTTTCCCGTTTGCACCTGGGCGTCTTTGCAGAGGGTAAAAGTCCCGGTTCCCAGGTTGTTGAAGGTTGCCGAGAGGCCGGTCGGGCGAAATTCCAGGTAGTTCGGCACATTCCCGTTGCCCGTGAGAGTCCAACCCGTAGACAACGCGGCATGGACGCGGAGCACTTCACTCACGGCAGCGACGGTTTGATCGTTATCGCAACTCTCGAACACCTTCCAGCCATCTTCCCAGTTACCGATCGTGCAGTCTGAACCCACCGCCGTCGCCGTTCCCTTGCACACCACCACCCTGCATCCCCGCGTTATCGCCTCGCTCCGCGCGTAATTAATATCGCCCAACAAATCGTTGGCATAACTGGTGGCCGTATTGGAAGTGATCATGTCGACAAACGAAGGCACCCCGATGGTGAGCAGAATCACGGCAATGCTCATGGTGACCAGCAGTTCGATCAGGGTGAGGCCGCGTTGCAAGGTGTTTGCCGGGGTGTGGCGCATGGTGCCGGGTGCTCTCGATGGGCTGTGGGTTTTGGCTCTGCTATCCTAGCCGCCGCAGCGCCGTGCCGTGGCAGGCACACGACGAACGGCGATTCTGCCACGATGAACGGCACCGGGCTTACCTGTAATCAACCGCGTAGGATGTGGTGAGCGCAGCGAACCGCATCGACCACGGTCGCGCCATTTGATGCGGTTCGCTGCGCTCACCACATCCTACAGAACTCTTTTCGATCCGCCCCGCATGATAAAACCCGTCGTAGGAGCGGGCTTGCCCGCGATTGAGGCGTTCGTACCTGCACCGAGGCCGAAAATCGCGGGCAAGCCCGCTCCTACGGGCGGTTGTTTCACGTTAACGCTTCACCTTTGACTCCGACCCATCATGAATTCCTGCCTCATCCTCGGCGGCGGCATCAACGGCCTGCTTTCCGCACTCATGCTCCGACAGGCGGGGCTGGAGGTCCACGTGCTCGAACGGGGCGCCACCGGGCGGGAGTCGTCCTGGGCGGGGGCGGGCATTCTGTCCTTGCTGCTGCCGTGGGACTACGGCCCGGAGGTGAATGCCCTGGCGCGGCGCGGGCGCGCGCTGTGGCCAGGCTGGGCGGAACACCTGCTCACGGCAAGCGGGATCGACCCGGAATATCTCCCTAGCGGGATGGCGGTGCTGGATGTGGAGCGGCGTGAAAACGCGCTGGCCTGGTGCGGCGAACAGGACGAAGCGGTGGCGCAACTGCCCTTTACGTTCGCTCGCATCGCGGAAACCGCCGCCAACGTGATCTGGCTGCCAGACGTGGCGCAGGCGCGCAATCCGCGCGTGATGCAGGCCTTGCGCGTGACGGCGTTGCGGGCGGGAGTCGTGCTACACGAGCACACGCCGGCCACCCGTCTGCTGACGATTGGCCCCAAGGTAACGGGGGTTGAAACACCGAACGGTTTATTCAGCGCCGACAGCGTGGTGGTGACGGCGGGCGCCTGGACGGGTGGCTTGCTGGCGGAGTTGGGCAACGCGCCCGAGATCGCGCCGGTGCGCGGCCAGATCGTGTTGTTCAAGGCGGCACCGGGCCTGTTCCCTTGCGTGGTCTACCGGCGCGGGCATTATCTGGTGCCGCGCGCGGACGGCCACATCCTGGTCGGCAGCACCCTGGAGGAGGTGGGGTTCGACCAGTCCACCACGGCCCAGGCGCGGGCGGAACTACTGGATTTCGCCTATGGCGTGCTGCCGGCTTTGCGTCAGGCGGAGATCGTCACCCAATGGGCCGGCTTGCGCCCCGGCTCGCCAGGCAATGTGCCGACCATAGACCGGCATCCCGCGCTGGAAAATCTGTATGTGAACAGCGGCCATTTCCGCTACGGCGTGACGATGGCGCCGGCGGCGGGCGAGGTGTTGCTGCAGCGCATGTTGGGGACGGCGGCGCTGGTCGATGTGGCACCCTACGCGTGGAAGCCCGGTAGCCCGGTAGGATGGGTTGAGCGATAGCGAAACCCATCATGCGACGGTGCGGATGGAATTGATGGGTTTCGCTATCGCTCAACCCATCCTACGACCCTACGCTGCTGCGAGGATCGGCATTGGTTAGACACGGTTTAATTACCCCCCTAAAATGCCGTAACTCAATGAACCGACAGGTATTCCCATGCCGACAAGAATGCGAGTCCCGATGCTGCGGAGTGAAATTGCCGAGTTGCTACGCGATCATGGCATTGCGCCCACGCATCAACGCATCGAGATTGCCGGGGTATTGTTCTCGCGCCACGAGCATCTTGCAGCCGATCAACTGCTGGCGATCGTCAATGCGCGCTACAGCGAGGTTTCCAAGGCGACGGTCTACAACTCCCTGCGCCTGTTCCTGGAAAAAAAGCTGATCCGCGAGGTGATCGTGGACCCGAGCCGGGTGTTCTACGACCCGAATACGGCGCCGCATCATCACTTCTACAACATGGCCAGCGGCGAACTGACCGACATTTGCGACGACAACCTGCACCTCGCCGGCATGCCCGCGCTGCCCGAGGGCATGGTGGCGGACAGCATCGATGTCATCGTGCGGATTCGTCCGCGTGAGATGGCGCAGGTGGCGTAGTAAATAATCACGCATAACCATTTTTAATCCGTCATTCCCGAGTGCTTTTATCGGGAATCCAGTTCCACCACCTGACTGGCCTTTAACCCTTGGTTTGATGAACGAACTGGATTCCCGATAAAAGCACTCGGGAATGACGACCCAAGCTGGTTTCACGGTTCTACTTGGCGTGGCCCGGATTACAGGGCTGCTTTAAAACAGCCGGCTGGAAGCCGGCGCTACATCACTACATCACCCTCACCCATCAGGAGCACTTCCATGCAACGACGTGATTTTCTTAAAGGCGCGGGTGCCGGCTTAGGCCTGGCCGCTACCGCGCTGGCTCCGAAGGCGTTTGCCGATGGCCCGGCGATCAAGTGGCATCTGGCCTCCAGCTTTCCCAAGAGCCTGGACACCATTTTCGGCGCCTCGGATCTGCTATCCGACCGCTTGAACAAGATCACCGGCGGCAAGTTTCAGTTGCGTGTGCATGCCGGCGGCGAGCTGGTGCCGGGCTTGCAGGTGCTGGACGCGGTGCAGCAGGGCACCGTGGAATGCGGCCACTCGGCCAGTTATTACTACGTCGGCAAGAACATGGCGTTTGCTTTCGATTGCGCCCTGCCCTTCGGCCTGACCGCGCGACAGCAGAATGCCTGGATGTATTTCGGCGGCGGCATGCAACTGATGCGTGAGCTGTTCAAGAAACACAACATCGTGCAGTTCCCCGGCGGCAATACCGGGGTGCAGATGGGGGGGTGGTTCCGCAAGGAGATTAAATCCCTGGCCGATCTCAAGGGCTTGAAGATGCGCATTCCCGGCATCGGCGGTCAGATCATGGCGCAACTGGGGGCGGTGCCGCAGACCCTGGCCGGCGGCGACATCTACCCTTCCCTGGAACGCGGCGCCCTCGACGCAGCCGAGTGGGTGGGCCCTTACGACGACGAGAAACTCGGCTTCCACAAGATCGCCAAGCACTACTACTACCCCGGCTGGTGGGAAGGCGGCCCGCAGTTGTCGTTCTACGTCAACAGCGCGAAGTGGAACGAGCTACCGGAGGCTTACAAACAGGCTTTTGAAACCGCCTGCGCCGAAGCCAACGTCAACATGCTGGCGGAATATGACTTCAAGAACCCGCCCGCCCTGATGCGTCTGGTGAAACAGGGGGTGAAGCTGCACGCCTACCCCAAGGACGTCATGGTCGCCGCCCGCGACACGGCCTTTCAGTTGTACGACGCGGAGGCCGCGAAGAACCCGGATTTCGCGCGCATCTATAAGGAGTGGACGAAATTCCGCGACAGCCAGATCCAGTGGTTCCGGGTGGCTGAGTCTTCTTACGAGAATTTTTTGTATTACGCGAAGTAAGTAATCACGCATAACCGTTTTGAATCCGTCATTCCCGAGTGGTTTTATCGGGAATCCAGTTCCGCCATCTGGCTGGCTTTTCACTCTTGGTTTGATGAACGAACTGGATTCCCGATAAAAGCACTCGGGAATGACGACCCAAGCTGGTTTCACGGTTCTACTTGGCATCGTAGGATGTGGTGAGCGCAGCGAACCGCATCAACCTGGCACGCGCGGCATGATGCGGTTCGCTGCGCTCACCACATCCTACGTTCCTCGCCTTTGCCAACCAAAACAGCCGGCTGGAAGCCACCGCTTCAATCCCGCAGCTTGAACACCACCCGGATATACGCCTGATAGCGCACCGGGCGGCCGTCCTTCATGGCGGGTTGAAAACGGGCATTGCGAAAAGCCTCCAGGGCGGCTTCGTCGAACACGCCGGGCAGGTCCGCCTCGACGACTTCCACATCGCGCACCCGGCCGAGATCGTCGATCTTCACCATCAGCTTGAGGGTGCCTTCCTTGTTACGCCGCCGCGCTTCATCCGGGTAGTCGGGAACGATGCTGCCCACTGAACGGGCATGCCTGTCGACCTGGCGCGCGACGTACCAGGTGGTGTCGATACCGATGCTGAACGGCGTGCTTGGCCCGTTGTGTGCTGTCGCGGTGGCGACGGCAGCGGTGGCGGGCGCACTGGCCGGCTTTGCTTCCGGCGGGCTGACCGGTGCGGCGGCCGGTACCGGAGTGGGGGTAGGCACTGTCGGCACGAAAGGCGTGGGCGCGACCGGCAAGGGCGGGGCCGGAGAAGGCACGTTGCTGGTCAACAAGGGCTGCGCTGCCGTTACCGGCGCTACGACCGGTTGCGCCACCACCACGGCGGGAGGCTCCAGCTCCGGCTTGAGGTCTGGAATGGCTTGCGGTGTCTCCGCTGCCGGCAGTGCCAGGCGCGCATTAATCACCGTCGACTGCATCTCGCCGCCACCGGGCACCGGTTGCACCAATGCCAGCAGGACAAGATGCAGGCTCAGCGACAACAGCATGCCGCCGGCGATGGGGTCGTGCAGGCGCTGGCGCCAGTCGGGAAAAGCGGAAAACATGGATTCAGGTCGAAGCGAAACTGAACGCGAGGATAGCAGCCCTCAGCGTTTACCCTCACCCGAAGCGCGCAGCAGCAGCTTGTCCATCATCCGGGTCGAGAGCAGCCGCTTCAGCCACCAGAACGCAATGGCCGGCACGGTGATGGGGTAACGGGCGCGTGGGCGCGGGCTTTCCAGGGCATGAATCACTTTCTCCAGCACGGCTTCCGGGCCGAGGGTGAAGGGCGCCGCCGGGCCGGGATTCTTCAGGCGCGCGAGCTGCGCTTCATAGCTGGCGCGATGCACGCTGGTCTGCCAGGCGATGTGCTTCTCGAAGTGCGGCAGGCAGTTTTCCCGGAAGCGCGAAACGATGGGGCCGGGCTCGATCAGGCTGACCGAGATGCCGGCGCCGGCCAGTTCCATGCGCAGGGTGTCGCTCAAGCCCTCGATGGCGAATTTCACCGCGACATAGGCGCCGCGATAGGGAAATGCGGCATAGCCCAGCACCGAACTGTTCATGACGATGCGGCCGTGGCCCTGGGCGCGCATGGCGGGAATGATCAGGTTGCTCAGTTCCACCCAGCCGAACAGGTTGGTCTCGAACTGCTCGCGCAGCGCGTCGCGGCTGAGGTCTTCCACCGCCCCCACCTGGCCGAAACCGCCGTTGTTGAACAGGGCATCCAGGGTGCCGCCGGTGCGCGCCAGCACCTCGGCGGCGGCGCGAATGCCGGCGGAGTCGTTGAGATCGAGCAGCAGGCTTTCCAGACCTTCTCCCTCAAGCCGCGCCACGTCGTCCGCAAAGCGCGCGCCGGCGAACACCCGCCAGCCGCGTCGTTTCAGGCCGTGGGCGACGACATGGCCGATGCCGCTGGAACAGCCGGTGATGAGGATGGATTTCATGGGGATGTTTCTATTCATCCGAGATTGTTCATTGGAACGTAGGGTGCGCCATGCGCAGCGATTTAACATGAAACAAGCCCGCCCCTGTAGCGCAGGCGTCTCGCCTTCACCATGGCACTGGATGCAGGCGAGACGCCTGCGCTACAGAGGGCGCCTGGTTGCAGCATTCGGGGCGGCCTGGCCGCCATGACCGTGAGCGCGAAACAAGCCCGCCCCTGTAGCGCAGGCGTCTCGCCTGCACCTTGGCGCTGGATGCAGGCGGGACGCCTGCGCTACAGAGGGCGCCTGGTTGCAGCATTCGGGGCGGCCTGGCCGCCATGACCGTGAGCGCGAAACAAGCCCGCCCCTGTAGCGCAGGCGTCTCGCCTGCACCTTGG
>JAUYFG010000290.1 GCA_030690985.1 Pseudomonadota bacterium | reverse complement strand
GAGGTAGCGCTTGACGGTGTTGCGCGCCACCCCCAGCTCGCCGGCGATCCGCTTCGTGCCCCAGCCCAGTGCGTGTAAAGCCAACATCTGTTGGATCGTCTCCGGTTCTTGCATCCGCTCTCCTTTGCCTGCGCAAAGGGTGGGATGGTGCTCTCTTGCTTGCTTCATGTGACCTCCTGGTCATTGGCCCAGGGGGTCAATTCTTCGTGTCGCCAGGGGGTTGGTTTTACTTGTCGTCTGACAAAACCACTGGAGCAGCTGGCTTTGCATCATCTTTCTGGCGCATCGCCCGGCCTCCCGGCCGGGCGCGGATTGAAACGAGCTTTCCGCCCCCTGGAAGCGTGGAACTGGCGTGCATCGCCCGGCCTCCCGGCCGGGCGCGGATTGAAACAGTTCCGCACCCTGTTCATGCAGGGCTTGGGCACGCATCGCCCGGCCTCCCGGCCGGGCGCGGATTGAAACGATCGTGTAGTGGGTGGTTGCTGTCTTGAGCACGGCATCGCCCGGCCTCCCGGCCGGGCGCGGATTGAAACCCCACGCCCGACGCCTGCGCCTTGAACCTCGCGAGGCATCGCCCGGCCTCCCGGCCGGGCGCGGATTGAAACCTCACCTGACACGCAAGATGAGCGAGGCCGTGCAATGCATCGCCCGGCCTCCCGGCCGGGCGCGGATTGAAACGATAAAATCGTTTCCGATAGGGATCAGTGCGGATGCATCGCCCGGCCTCCCGGCCGGGCGCGGATTGAAACACTCTCAAGGTCGCCGGAAACATCGAGCGGCATTGGCATCGCCCGGCCTCCCGGCCGGGCGCGGATTGAAACAGACTCAAATTGCTGCCCGTAGTCGACCATTCATAGCATCGCCCGGCCTCCCGGCCGGGCGCGGATTGAAACTCCCAGGACGTGGCGGGTGCCACCGGCGCGGCGCGCATCGCCCGGCCTCCCGGCCGGGCGCGGATTGAAACACGCATAACAAGACAAAGAACTGCCAATCTACGACCGCGCCGACGCGCTCTCACGCATCGCCGATGACGAAGAACTGCTCGCCATGCTGATCGACCTGTTCCTCGCCGATGCCGCCAACTACCTGGACGAAATCGACACCGCCCTGCGAACCTCCGATTGGCCACTCCTCACCCGCGCGGCACACACCCTGAAAGGTGTCCTCGCCACCTTCTCCGCGTGTCGTGGCGAAGCCAGTGCCCGCTTGCTCGAAACCGCCGCCAGAGCCGAAGACGCTGTGGAATGCAACAAACTGGCCGCGCAAACCAGGATCGATGTCGAAGCCTTTCTGCAAGCCATCAGGTAAACACCGGCCCGGGCCGAAAGACGTGCAGAAATCGTAGGTTGGGCAAAGCGAAGCGTGCCCAACAACCCGTCGCCATGTTGGGCACGCTTCGCTTTGCCCAACCTACGCTCTGCCGTGAGTGATTGAGCAGTTACCGTGTGGCCGAAACCGCGACCTCGTTGAACACCAGCTTGCGATAAGCCGCCAGCAAACGCTGGTGCATGGCGCAACCCGCCAGGTCCAGGCCGGGCGCTTGCAGGCCGAAGAAGCGTCGCTCGCCGCGCAGCATGGCCTGGGCGGTAGCAAGGGTGTCGGCGCCGTACAAACTCAGCAGGCTGTCGCTATAGGAATCGGCATTTGCCGCATTTGCCATTTCCAGGAGCGTTTCGATGCAGCGATAAACCTGTCTGCGCGCGGGCGCGAGTTGTTCGAAATGGCGTACCCACTGGCAGCCTTCGCGGGTGGCATCGGCATCCTGGACGGCAAGGGCAAGCAGTGCCTTCAGCTCGCCCACGCGCAGGTCTTGCCAGAGCGAGCCGGCATCTGCGGCCAACCCGATCAACGCGGCGACCGGACGCTGCTCATCGAGGCCGAGCGCGTTCAGGGTATCCAGCAACACCCGAAGTTCCGCGTCTTCCAGTTGCGGCAGATGCAGGATGGCCTGGTGCAATTGGTTGCCGACGCTGTTGTTGTTCCATTCCAGGTCATCGAGCGGATAGATCTCGGACATGCCCGGCACCAGGATGCGGCAGGAGTAAACGCCCAGATGCGCAAAATCGGCGATGTAGATATCGCGTTCATCGGCATGAATGGCCTCGCATAACCAGGCAAATTCCTGCTCCGTCGTTTTGCCGACCCCGCCGAAATCCCAGTCCGCGAAGTCGAAGTCCGGCGTCGAGCGGAGGAACTCCCAACTGATGATGCCGCTGGAATCGACGAAATGGATTTCCAGGTTCTGCGCATCGGCGATTTCATCGAGATCGAAGCCCGGCTCCGGGAAGTCGCCCAGGGCATCCAGCGCGCGGCCTTGCAGCAGTTCGGTGAGCGCGCGCTCCAGCGCAACCTCAAAACGCGGATGCGCGCCGAAACTGGAGAAGCAACCCTGGTCATGCGGATTCAGCAGGGTCACGTTCATCACCGGATATTGGCCGCCCAGTGAAGCATCCTTGACCAGGATGCCGAAGCCGGCAGCACGCAGGTCGCGGATGCCGGCCGCGATTTTCGGGTAACGGGCGATCACCGCTTCCGGCACGTCGGGCAGACACAAGCCCTCGCCGATGATGCGGAATTTGACATGCCGCTCAAAGATTTCGGACAGCGCCTGAACCCGCGCCTCGGCCGCCGTATTACCCGCCGACATGCCGTTGCTGACATACAGATTGCCGATCAGATTGACCGGAAACCACAGCGTGGCGCCATCGCGCCGGCGCTGGTAGGGCAAGGCGCAGATGCCGCGCGCCGCGTTGCCGGAATTGCGGTCCACCAGGGCGCCGGCGGGCACTGCGTCATCGGGGTTGTAGAAAGCGCGGAGATCCGCATCCAGCAAACCTTCCGGCCAGGCGTCGCCATCCGGCAGGGGAAACCATTGTTCTTGCGGATAGTGGACATACGCGCGCTGTGCCAGCGTGCTGCCCAGGTAGTAATGCGACCAGAAGTAATTGCAGCCGAGACGCTCGAAAAACTCGCCCAAGGCACTCGCCCGCGCGGCCTTCTCGGAAGCACCCTTGCCGTTGGTGAACAGCAACGGGCAATCGCGATCGCGAATATGAACCGACCAGGCGTTGGCCACCGGGTTCAGCCAGGAGCGTTCCTCGATATGGAAACCCAATGCCGCCAGTTTGGCCTGCATGGACAGGATGGAGGATTCCAGCGAGGCATCCTTGCCGGCGATGAAGCTTTCGGCGCTATGGCTTTCTATTTGCATGGGATTTTCAGGTGGTGAGGTGTGGATGATCGGCAGGGATGCCGGCGCCGCAGGAATCGGCTGGTGCCCCCGCCGCAGGCTGCCAGACCTTCAATTCCTCCTGCTCGGCGTCGACGGCATCGAGTCAAACCAGGGCTGGCGGCGCGCGCAGTTTAACTTTCAGTGGGGTAAAAGGGCACTTCCCCCTGATGCCGTCAAGCCAACCCTTGAATCTACAAAAAGCAGTTGGCAGTGCCGTAGGAGCGGGCTTGCCCGCGATTGGCCACGCCTCATCGCGGACAAGCCCGCTCCCACGACGGACGGCAGAAACGTAGGATGTGGTGAGCGATAGCGAACCGCATCAGGCAGCCGGGTCGATGCGGTTCGCTATCGCTCACCACATCCTACGCAGGGTGGCGATGGGTGGCGATGGGTGGCTGCTTCACAGTAATTCAAGGAATTATCGCGAGAACGAATTTTCCGTGCGCCATTCCCGCGCAGGCAGAAAACCAGGTTTTGTACGACTTTCCGGCGTGCCCGGTCACGCGGGACTTTCGCGCTGTTCCAACTGATACAACCAGGCCAGCAGTTCCGCGACGGCGATGTACAACTCGGGCGGGATACGCGC
>JAUYFG010000278.1 GCA_030690985.1 Pseudomonadota bacterium | reverse complement strand
ATGTGGTGAGCGCAGCGAACCGCATCAGGCCGCGTGTGCCGGGTTGATGCGGTTCGCTGCGCTCACCACATCCTACGGCGCTACAGGGATGACCGCCTCCGTGGCCTAAAGCCGCGAGCCGCGCTCGACGATGATGCCCAGCTCCTTTACCCCGCGCAGGATGGCGAGCTTGCGCACGGTGACTTTCACCCAGGGCGCACCGAATTCGCCGCGCACGATCTCGGCGATGTGTTCGCCCAGGGTTTCCACTAGGCGAATCTCTCGCTGAGCCACGCTTTCGCGGATGCGCTCAGCCACTTGACCATAGTGAATGGTGTCGCCGATCTGGTCAGTGTGGCCGGCCTTGTGGTCGTACAGCCCGATCTCCAGATCGATCATCACCGGCTGCGGTGCTTTGCGCTCCCATTCATAGAGCCCGATAATCAGCTCCAGGCGGAAATCCCGCAGAAACAGTATGTCCATCCAACCCCCGGCCGATATTCGCAAAATGGCCGCGCATTTTACGCAAATGCCCGCGCAAATGACTGAATTCACGTTGATTCTTGTTGCCTCCTACCTTCTCGGATCGGTTTCCTTCGCGATCATGGTCGCGCGCGTCTACGGCCTGCCCGATCCGCGCAGCCATGGTTCCGGCAATCCCGGCGCCACCAATATGCTGCGTACCGGGCGTAAATCCGCCGCCGTGCTCACCCTGCTGGGCGACGCGCTCAAGGGTTATGTCGCGGTCTGGCTGGCGCAGTGGGCAACCACAACCTGGGGCTTGCCGGCCTACACCCCCTATCTGGCGGCGCTGGCCGCCTTCCTCGGGCATCTGTTCCCGGTGTTCTTCGGCTTCAAGGGCGGCAAGGGCGTGGCGACCGCGCAGGGCGTGCTGTTGGCGCTGGATGCTCGCCTGGGCGGACTGACGCTGGCGACCTGGGCGATCATTTTCGCCATCACCCGCATCTCCTCGCTGTCCGCCCTGGTCGCCGCCACCCTGATGCCTTTTTATGGCTGGCTGCTGCTCGGCGGCGGCCCGGAAACCGGTCTGCTGGCCCTGCTCGGCGGCCTGGTGCTGGCGCGCCATCACAGCAACATTCGCAAGTTGCTCTCCGGCGAAGAAAGGGCTTTCAAACAAAGGGCGTTCAAAAAGAGATGACCATGTTCGAAAAAACCATCGACTACGCCCGCGAAAGCCTGATCGCCGCTTCCGAGGCGGCCGTCGACCGCGCCGGGGAACGAATGGGGCAGGTCGTGGACAACGCCAGCCAGCAGATCGATCAGAAACTCGACAAGATTTCCAATGAACTGCACAGCCAGCGCCAGTTCACCAAGGACGATGTACGCGAACTGGTGGATTACGCCGCCGTAAAACTTTCCGATGTCCTGGATCAGCGCATCGCCGTGATGCGCCATGAAATCACCGGCCTGGTCGAGGAAAAAACCGAGTATTTCAAGAGGGAAATCGACGACTTCTTCATCACGCGGCAGCAGGACCTGGCGCGCGAACGCCGTCGCATGATCATCAACATCGTCCTGGCCGCCGGCGCGGCGCTGAGCGTGGGCGCGGTGTCGCTGTTCTACAAGGGGGTGCGCGAGTGGGATCTGCTCACGGTGTTCCGTGTGGTACTGGCCTCCCTGGCCGGCGGCTACGGGGTCTGGCTGGTGGCGTCGCTGCTGCGCGGCTGGCTACGCATGACCGAACACAAGAAAGACATGGTGTTCCTGGCCGCCCGCTACTGGGGCTGGCTGCGCCCGGCCAGCATCTTCTCCACCCTGCTCGTGCTCGCCATCCTGGGAATTTTGTCGCTGGTGCTGATGTTCCCGCACGAGGCCTTGCGCCTGATCGGGCAACCCATTCTCAAGCCGTAGGTCGGAACGCCGAAGGCGGTTCCGACAGGCACCTGCGCGTTGGCGGATCGCCCACGATGCTGTGGCGGATCGCCCTTCGGGCATCCGCCCTACCTTGGCGCCGTCAGTTCCCCCAGTTCCCACCTCGGCCGCACCGTGAAACGCCCGTCGGCCGGCACGCCGTGGGCAAGGCGCAACGCCCCGGCGTAGGCAATCATGGCGCCGTTGTCGGTACACAACGCCAGGGGCGGGTAGAACACCGCGAAGCCCTGTTGTTTCGCTTCCGCGTCCAGGCGTGCGCGCAGCGCACGGTTGGCACCCACGCCGCCCGCCACCACCAGCGTATGCAACCCGGTCTCGCGCAGCGCCTTCAGGCTTTTTCCCGCCAGCACATCAACGGCTGCGGCCTGGAAAGCGGCGGCGATGTCCACCCGAGCCGCCTCGCCTTCCTTGCGCACCAGGGTCAGCACCGCCGTCTTCAGGCCGGAGAAACTGAAATCCAGATCGCCGGAATGCAGCATCGGGCGTGGCAGCTTGAAGCGATAGGGCTCGCCGCCTTCCGCCAGTTTCGCCAGCGCCGGGCCACCGGGGTAGTCGAGGCCCAACAACTGCGCGGTCTTGTCGAAGGCTTCACCGGCGGCATCGTCCACCGTCTCGCCGAGCAGTTGGTAGCGGCCGACCCCGTCCACCCGCATCAACTGGGTATGGCCACCGGAAACCAGCAGGGCCACGAAAGGAAAGTCCGGGCGCGGCGTCGCCAACAGGGGCGACAACAGATGGCCTTCCAGGTGATGTACACCGATGCTCGGGATTCCCAGCGCCAGGGCCAGCGCATTGGCGTAGCCGGCACCCACCAGCAGCGCCCCGGCCAGGCCCGGCCCCTGGGTGTAGGCAATGGCGTCGAGATCGCTCAAGGCGAGGCCCGCCTCGGCCAGCACCCGGCGAGTGAGCGGAATCACCCGGCGGATGTGGTCGCGCGAAGCCAGTTCCGGCACCACGCCGCCATATTCGGCATGCATGGCGACCTGGCTATGCACGGCATGCGTCAGCAGCCCACGCTCGGTATCGAACAGGGCCAGGCCGGTTTCATCGCAGGAAGATTCGACGCCGAGAACGAGCATGGCAAGTCCATGAAAGATTGAGCCGGCAATTTTATTGAAACGTCGGCAAGGGTTGATATAGAATCTCGCATCTTTTTTTGCCCTCCCGCAACCAGGAATCTAGATGCCGAGCGTTCGCCTTAAAGAAAATGAGCCGTTTGAAGTCGCCATGCGCCGTTTCAAGCGCACCATCGAAAAGATGGGCCTGCTGACCGAGCTGCGTGCTCGCGAGTTCTACGAGAAGCCCACCCAGGAACGCAAGCGCAAACTGGCCGCCGCCGTGAAGCGCCAGCACAAGCGCCTGCGCAGCCAGACCCTGCCGCCCAAGATGTACTGAGCCGGGATTTCCCGACTTTGTGACGAGCCTGATTTATCAGGCTCGTTTGTTTTTGCTCTGCTCTACCGCGAGATCACGCCATGTCCCTCAAGCAGCGAATCACTGAAGACATGAAGAACGCCATGCGTGCCAAGGATACCCAGCGCCTGGGCGCCATCCGCCTGTTGCTGGCGGCGCTGAAGCAGCGCGAAGTGGACGAGCGCATCGAACTCGACGACGACGCCGTGGTGGCCATCGTCGAAAAGCAGCTGAAACAGCGCAAGGATTCGTTCAGCCAGTACCAGGCCGCCGGGCGCCAGGATCTGGCCGATCAGGAAGCGTTCGAGATCGACGTCCTGACCGCCTACATGCCGCAACCACTGGCCGCCGAGGAAATCGCCGCGCTGGTCAAGCAGGCCGTGGCCGAAACCGGCGCCGCCAGCCCGCGCGACATGGGCCGGGTGATGGCCTGGCTGAAGCCGAAACTGGCCGGGCGCGCCGACATGAACAGCGTGTCCGGACTGGTGAAGAGCGCACTGGGCTGAACGAGGCGTGTTGGGCACGCTGCGCTTTGCCCAACCTGCGAGACTGCGTAGCCCGGATGCAGCGTAGCGGAATCCGGGAAGTAATCGGGCGACCATGATTCCCCAGGATTTCCTCCAGCAACTGCTCGACCGCACGGACATCGTCGCCGTCATCGAGCGTTACGTTCCGCTCAAGAAGGCCGGCGCCAACTATCAGGCGCGCTGCCCCTTCCACAACGAAAAATCCCCCTCGTTCTCGGTCAGCCCGACCAAGCAGTTCTATCACTGCTTCGGCTGCGGCGCGCATGGCACGGCCATCACCTTCCTCATGGAACATGCCGGCATCCCCTTCGTGGAAGCGGTCAAGGACCTCGCCGGCCAGGTCGGCATGCAGGTGCCGGATGACGGCAGCCGCCGCCCACCGGAAGAAGAAAGCCGCCGCGAGAAAATGTTCGAGCGCATGGAAGCCGCCGCGACCCACTACCGCAAGGGCCTGAAAGGCAACGAGAAAGTGGTGGAATACCTGAAGAAACGCGGCCTCGCCGGCGAAACCGCCGCGCGCTTCGGCATCGGCTACGCGCCGGAAGGCTGGCAGAGCCTGCGCGAGGCGCTGGCCGACTATCAAGACCCGCTGCTGGCCGAAATCGGCCTGGTCATCGTCAACGAGGACAAACGCTACGACCGCTTCCGCGACCGCGTGATGTTCCCCATCCGCAACGAACGCGGCCAAGCCATCGCCTTCGGCGGCCGGGTGATCGGCGCCGGCGAGCCGAAATATCTCAACTCGCCGGAAACCCCGCTGTTCCACAAGGGGCGCGAACTCTATGGCCTTTACGAACATCGCCGCGCCATCCAGGGCGACAGCCGGGTGATCGTGGTGGAAGGCTATATGGATGTGGTGATGCTCGATCAGCATGGCGTGCAAAACGCCGTCGCCACCCTGGGCACCGCCATCACCGCCGACCAGGCCACCCGTCTGCTGCGCCTGGCTGACGACATCGTGTTCGCCTTCGACGGCGACAACGCCGGCCGCAAGGCCGCCTGGCGCGCCCTGGAAAACAGCCTGTCACAGACCCAGGACGGCAAGCGCCTGTCGTTTCTGTTCCTGCCGGAAGGGGAAGACCCGGACAGTTATGTCCGCACCCAGGGCGCCGACGCCTTCCGCGCTTTGTGCGATGGCGCCATGCCTTTGTCCGACTTCCTGTTTGCGGAACTCACCGCGCAAACCGATCTCGGCTCGCAGGAAGGCCAGGTGCGCCTGGCCAAGCTCATGGAACCGTACCTCGACAAACTCGGCCAGGCACCCTTGCTCAAGCGCATGTTGCAGCAACGCCTGGCCGGCCTGACCGGTCTGGAAGCGCCGCGCGCCGCACGCGGACCACGCGGCGCGCCGACACAACGCCCTCCGCATGGCCGCGCCGCCGTGCAACCTTCCGCCTGGCAGATCGCTTTGCAGGCCGTGCTGCACGACACCACGCGCGCCACCCGTATGGCGGAATTGCCGGAAAGCGAACGCCCGGAAGCGGTAGCACTGGCCACCCTGGTCGCCCTGCTGCGGGAGCATCCGGAACTGAGCACGCGCGACATCGTCGAGCACTTTCGCGGACGCGAAGAACAAGCCGTGCTGGAACACGCCGCCGCCGGCCTTCTGGCCTGGGACGAAGACTACGATGTGGAGGCCGATTTCCAGGGCGCGCTGAACACCCTCTCCGCCCAGGCCGGCCGCGCCCAGGCACGGGAACTCTCGGGACGCAAACCGAGCGAAATGACCCCCGAGGAAAAGACGCGGTTGCTGGCAGCGTTGCAGCGGCGGAAAGCGCCGGGGGCGTGAGTCGCGACCCACATGCACCCGGGTGCCTTGTGCGAGCTTATAGCTCCCACGGGTTGAGTAACTTGATGCTCAGTCCCTCGAAGTCGGCAACATTACGCGTCACCAGAGTCAGGCTGTGTTGCTGCGCTGTCGCCGCAATCATGGAGTCGCGGAAGCTTCGTGGATCGGGTACGTGCATGCCGGCGCAGAGCAGAGCGGTTTCACCCGTGAAGGGCAGCACCTGACCAGCGAACTGTTGCAGAACGATTTCGGCCCAGGCACGCAGGATTTTGCCTTGCTGCACATCTTTCCGCTCCATGCGCAGCACGCCCATTTCCAGTTCCAACACGGTGATGGCAGATAGGTAAAGCTGGTTGGCCGGCAGCGTCTCCGCCCACGCGCGGACCGCCAGAGACTGTTGCGGTTTGCCGTTGCGCAACTCGGAAATGACGTTGGTATCGAGTAGAAACATGGGTGCTCAGTCGAAGTTCGCTGGCTTCAGATCGTTGCCGGCCAGCTTCGGCGGCTCGAACTCAAAGTCGCCGCCAGGTATGGCGTCCATGACCGCCAGCAGACTTTTCGGCTTGTCCCCCGCCAGCCTGTAGTAATCCTCGATCCTGAGCAGCGCATAGGTAGGGCGTCCCCGGTCGGTGACAAAGACCGGCCCGGCGCTGGCCGCCTTTTTCGCGTTGGCAAGATCGCGAGCAAAATCGCGTGACGATACGGTGGTAATGGTCATTTCGGTCTCCGTTAGTTTGCATGTATGTTATGACTTGCATGCCGGATGGGCAATCCATTGCGCAGTTAAGGGGCCGTAAATGAATAACTTGGACGATTATGGGTGTGCTGGCGGGATGTGCTGCAAGGCGCCGGGCGCGCAGCATGGCCGTTCCCTGCAAGCGACCGGCAACGCCGCAGCGCGCCCGCCAACGCGGCCAGAACGTTCTGGTTATTCGTTTACGGCCCCTAACCACAGCGGGTGCTCTGGCCTGTGCCCATTACCACGAGCGGATCTGATCCGGATCAAGTCAGGGACGGTTGTTGCTGGATCAGGGAAAGTCACTGCCAGGTTCCCAGTCCTGGGATAAGGAATGTGCCCTGGAGACCGATTTCCAGGGCGCCCTCGACAACCTATCCACCCAAGCCGGCCGCGCCCAGGCACGGGAACTCTCGGGACGCAAACCGAGTGAACTCACTCCCGAGGAAAAAGTAAGGCTGCTGGCGGCCTTGCAACGGCGGAAACCCGACCCCACCTGATTTGTCCGATGCGGCAGCGAAGCCTGGGCGGAATATGCCCAAGCTCATGTATACTATCGCGTTTTTCCGCAGATACTCACGGAGCATCCCACAATGGCGACGACGGTCAAAATGACTCCCAAACCAAGCAAACCGGCCACTGCCGCCTCCAAGAAAAAAGGGGCTGCGGGCAAAGCCAGCGCGGCCGAACTGGCCGCCGCCAAGCCGGAAGTCAAGGTTGATGCGGAGACCCGCCGCACCCTTCTGAAGAATCTGATCATGCTCGGCAAGGAACGGGGTTACCTGACCTATGCCGAGATCAATGACCACCTGCCCGATGAGATTCTCGACGCCGAGCAGATCGAGGGCGTCATCAGCATGATCAACGACATGGGCATCCAGGTCTTCGACCAGGCGCCTGCGGCCGAAGAATTGCTGATGTCCGAGTCGCCCGCCCCGGTGGCGGATGAGGATGCCGTCGCGGAGGCGGAAGCCGCCCTCTCCAGCGTGGACGCCGAATTCGGCCGCACGACCGACCCGGTGCGCATGTACATGCGTGAGATGGGGATCAAGGACCTGCTCACCCGCGAAGGCGAAATCGAAATCGCCAAGCGTATCGAGGAAGGCCTCAAGAACATGGTGCTGGCCATTTCCGCCTGCCCGCTCACCATCGCGCAAATTCTCGACCTGGTCACCAAGGTCGAGAAGGAAGAGATGAAGATCGACGACCTGATCGACGGACTGGTCGACAGTTCCGGCGAAGACATCGTCATGGACATGGGCGAAGAGGCCGAGGCCAGCGAAAGCGAGGATGACGAGGAAGACGATGGCGGCGCGGCGGTCGCGGCGGCCAATCTGGCGCAGCTCAAGATCGACGCCCTGGAACGCTTCGCGGAAGTCCGCAAGTGCCACACCCGGATGCAAGCGGCGCTGGCCAAGTACGGCTTTGCCAGCAAGCAGTACCAGAAACTGCTGGAAGAAATTTCCACCCACCTCATGCGCATCCGCTTCACCGCCCGTCAGGTGGACAATCTGTGTGAATCAGTGCGCAGCATCGTCGAGGAAGTCCGCTCGCACGAACGCGGCATCATGGACATCGCCGTCAACAAGTGCAGCATGCCGCGCCAGCATTTCATCCGCACCTTTCCCGGCAACGAAGGCTCCCAGGAATGGGTGGTACAGGAAATCGCGGCCAAATCGAGCAACAACGAAATGCTTGAGCGCTTGCAGTTCGATGTCAACGAACACCAGGAAAAGCTCACGGCACTGCAAATCCGCGCCGGCATTTCGGTGAAAGAGCTCAAGGACGTCAACAAGAAGATGTCCACCGGCGAAGCCAAAGCCCGCCGCGCCAAGCGCGAAATGATCGAAGCCAACCTGCGCCTGGTGATCTCCATTGCCAAGAAATACACCAACCGGGGCCTGCAATTCCTCGACCTGATCCAGGAAGGCAACATCGGCCTGATGAAGGCGGTGGACAAGTTCGAGTACCGCCGTGGCTACAAATTCTCGACCTACGCCACCTGGTGGATTCGCCAGGCCATCACCCGCTCCATCGGGGACCAGGCGCGCACCATCCGCATCCCGGTGCACATGATCGAAACCATCAACAAGATGAATCGCATCAGCCGCCAGATCCTGCAGGAAACCGGACTGGAACCCGACCCGGCCACCCTGGCGGAAAAGATGGAAATGCCCGAGGACAAGATTCGCAAGATCATGAAGATTTCCAAGGAGCCCATCTCCATGGAAACCCCGATCGGCGACGACGAAGACTCGCATCTGGGCGATTTCATCGAGGACCAGTCCACCTTGGCGCCGGCCGAAGCCGCGATGTACAGCGGCCTCCAGTTCGTCACCCAGGAAATTCTCGACAGCCTGACCCCGCGCGAAGCCAAGGTGCTGCGTATGCGCTTCGGCATCGAAATGAACACCGACCACACCCTCGAAGAAGTCGGCAAACAATTCGATGTCACCCGCGAGCGCATCCGCCAGATAGAAGCCAAGGCATTGCGTAAACTGCGCCACCCCTCGCGTTCCGAGCGGCTGCGCAGTTTCCTGGAATAAACCGGTTTACTCGGGGGCAACCCCGAAGGGCCTCTAGCTCATGCCTGGTTAGAGCAGTGGACTCATAATCCATTGGTGCCGAGTTCGACTCTCGGGGGGCCCACCAACTTAACCCTCACCTGCCATGGCCAAATCCGAAAAGAACCCTCTACCCAAGGATTTCGAAAGCGCGCTCCAGGAGCTGGAAACCCTGGTGGCGGACATGGAATCCGGACGTCTCAATCTGGAAGCGGCACTGGCGGCGTACAAGCGGGGAAGCGAACTGGCGGCCTACTGCCAGAAGACGCTGGACGCGGCCGATCAGCAGGTGAAGGTGCTCGATAACGGCGTGCTCAAGGGCCTGGACACGGGAGAGGGTAATGACTGATTTCGCCGCCTGGTCGCGCGCCATCCAGACGCGCACGGAAAATGTGCTCGCCGCATTGCTGCCGGACGCTGACATTGCACCGGAACAACTCCATGCCGCCATGCGCTACGTCTGCCTGGGCGGCGGCAAGCGGGTGCGGCCGATGCTGGCCTATGCGGCGGGCGAGGCGGTGGGAACTGAGGTAGCACGGATAGACCGCGCGGCTGCCGCCGTCGAGATGATCCACGTCTATTCGCTCACCCACGACGACCTGCCGTGCATGGACGACGACGACCTGCGTCGCGGCAAACCCACCTGCCATGTGGCCTACGACGAAGCCACCGCGCTGCTGGTGGGCGACGCCTTGCAAAGCCTGGCCTTCGAGACGCTCGCCCATCCCGTGGCGGCCAGCGAGGCCGGCGTGCAGGTCGAGATGCTGCGCCTGCTGGCGCGCGCTTCCGGTTCACGCGGCATGGCGGGTGGCCAGGCGGTGGACTTGGTGGCCACCGGGCGCGCGCTGGATCTGGCCGAACTGGAGTTCATGCACATCCACAAGACCGGCGCGCTGATCCAGTCCGCTGTGCTGCTCGGCGCGCTGGCCGGCGGCGCCCTGGAAACCGGCACCCGGGAACGCCTGGAACGCTATGCGCGTTGCATCGGTCTGGCGTTCCAGGTGATGGACGATGTGCTCGACGCCGAGACCGACACCGCCACCCTGGGCAAGACCGCCGGCAAGGACGCCGCCCAGGGCAAAGCGACTTATCTCACCCTGATGAACGTGAAAGAAGCACGCGCCTATGCGCACGAACTCCTGGACGACGCCCTGGAGGCCATCCAGCCCTTCGGCGAGCGTGGTTTACGCCTGGCACAGATCGCCCGCTTCATCGTCGAACGCCGCTATTGAATATGTCCCTGCTCGAAACCATCGCCTCCCCCGCCGACCTCAAGTCTCTGAATCGCGCGCAACTCAAGGAATTGTCTGACGAGTTGCGCCAGTACATCCTCTCCAGCGTTGCCGAGACCGGGGGCCATCTCGCCTCCAACCTGGGTGTGGTGGAACTCACCGTGGCCCTGCACAAGGTGTTCGATACCCCGGAAGACCGCATCGTCTGGGATGTCGGGCACCAGACCTACGCGCACAAGATCCTCACCGGGCGGCGCGAGCGCATGCACACGCTACGCCAGACCGATGGCCTCTCGGGCTTCCCGAAGCGGGATGAAAGCCCCTACGACGCCTTTGTCGCCGGCCACTCCAGCACTTCGATTTCCGCCGCCCTCGGCATGGCCGTCGCCGCCCGCCTGAAGGGCGAGGAGCGGCGCGTGGTAGCGGTGATCGGTGATGGTGCGATGACCGCCGGCATGGCCTTCGAGGCGCTCAACAACGCCGGAGCGATGGATACCAACCTGCTGGTCATCCTCAACGACAACGACATGTCGATCAGCGCCAATGTCGGCGCCCTCAACAGCTATCTCACCAAACTGCTCTCCGGCCGCTTCTACAACAACCTGCGCAGCCGGGGCGAGAAGATCCTGTCCAACCTGCCACCCGTGTATGAACTGGCCAGGCGGGCCGAAGAGCACATCAAGGGCATGGTCACGCCCGGCACCCTGTTCGAGGAATTCGGCTTCAACTACCTGGGCCCCATCGACGGCCACGACCTCGATGCCCTGATTCCCACCCTAGTCAACATCCGCGCCCTGAAAGGCCCGCAGTTCCTCCATGTAGTCACCCGCAAAGGCAAGGGCTACGACCTCGCGGAAGCCAATCCCTGCCTCTACCACGGCGTCGGCAAGTTCAATGTGGAAGTGGGCGTCACGCCCAAGGTGGCGCCACGTCCGACCTATACCGAAGTGTTCGGAC
Source organism: Pseudomonadota bacterium (assembly GCA_030690985.1). GTDB lineage: Bacteria > Pseudomonadota > Gammaproteobacteria > Burkholderiales > Thiobacillaceae > PFJX01. Next base: position 3,009 of record JAUYFG010000278.1, on the reverse strand, counting down.
GCTGGCTGTGCGACATGGCTGCCGCCGACGAGCGCCTGGTCGGCATCACCCCGGCCATGTGCGAAGGTTCCGGGATGACCGAGTTCACCCAACGCTTCCCGGAACGCTATTTCGATGTCGGCATCGCCGAACAGCATGCCCTCACCTTCGCCGCCGGCCTCGCCTGCGAAGGCCAGAAGCCGGTGGTGGCGATCTACTCCACCTTCCTGCAACGCGCCTACGACCAGTTGATCCACGATGTCGCCCTGCAAGGCCTGCCGGTACTGCTGGCCATTGACCGCGCCGGCCTGGTCGGCGCCGACGGTGCCACCCATGCGGGCGCCTTCGATCTCACCTTCTTGCGCTGCATCCCCAACCTGCTGATCGCCGTGCCCTCGGACGAGAACGAGTGCCGTTGCCTGCTCACCACTGCGTTTCATTACGACGGCCCCAGCGCCGTGCGCTACCCGCGCGGCACCGGGCCAGGCGCGGAATGCTCGGCTTCGTTCGAGACCTTCCCCATCGGCAAGGGCGTGCTGCGGCGCAGCGGCAAGGACATTGCCATCCTGGCCTTCGGCGCCCCGCTCGGCGCGGCCATGCAAGCGGCGGAAGCGCTCGACGCCAGTGTTGCCGATATGCGCTTCGTCAAACCGCTGGACCGGGAACTGCTGCGGCAATTGGCGGAAAGCCACGCGCGCCTGGCCACGATCGAGGAAAACGCCGTGATGGGGGGCGCCGGTTCCGCCGTGGCCGAGGCTCTGGCGGAAATGGGCATCACCATCCCGCTGTTGCACCTGGGCCTGCCCGACCGCTTTGTCGAGCACGGCGACCCCGCTGTTCTCATGGCCCGATGTGGCCTCGACGCCACCGGCATCGAGCGCAGCATCCGTGACTGGGCTTTACCGACGTAGGTTGGGCAAAGCAAAGCGTGCCCGACATCGCGACGGTTTGTTGGGCACGCTTCGCTTTGCCCAACCTACCACCCCAAAGGCGCATTTTGGGCTTGCCTGAGCAAGGCCAAGTCCGTATCATGCGCGTTTCATTTTTCTCGCAGAATTCAAGGAGTCTCGTATGGCCAATAGTGCACAGGCTAAGAAGCGTGCCCGCCAGAACACCGTGCTACGTTTGCACAATACGGCTCAGCGCTCGGCTTACCGGACCGCTGTGAAGAAGGTTCGCAAGGCAATCGAAGCCGGTGACAAGGGTGCTGCCCAAGCTGCCCTGCAGGCCAACATGAGCATCATGGACAGCCTCGCCGACAAACGTATCGTGCACAAGAACAAGGCTTCCCGGCAAAAGAGTCGCCTCTCCGCCGCCATCAAGGGAATGGCCTGAGTCTTTTCTGACGCGCAAAAAAATCGCCCGGTACGCCGGGCGATTTTTTTGCGCCGCTGTCGCAATTCGGACGCGCTCAGCGTTGCTCCTTGCGCCCGTCGACCACTTCCAGATCGTTCTCACGAGCGAAATCCAGAAGGAATTTGAAAATGCGGGTATCCCGCTCAGCCAAACCACGGTCGATCACCACGCAACGCACTCCCGCACGGGTGACCGGTTGCACGTCGGGCGAGTAATGCAGTCGATTGTCGCGACCGACATGACCCACAATGCTGGCCAGTCGGTCAGCCCAGTCGCTGGGGCGAAATGGTCGTCCCAGGGTGGTGATACCGCGTATCACGACTTCTCCGATTGCTTTATCCGGCATGGCTTGTGGCGGGAGTCCAGGGGGCGACGATTGTAGCAAGGGGGCCGCGTATAATGCGGCGCCGCATCATTTTCCATAGGAGACCCACGACATGAACCTCGATCGCGTCCCATCCGGCCGCAGCGTGCCCGACGACATCAACGTCATTATCGAAATCCCGGCGCACGGCGAACCCATCAAATACGAAGTGGATAAAGCGACTGGCGCCATGTTCGTCGACCGTTTCATGTCCACGGCGATGCACTACCCCTGCAATTACGGCTATGTGCCGCACACCCTGTCCGAGGACGGCGACCCGGTGGACGTGCTGGTGGTCACCCCGATTCCGCTGATCACCGGCGTGGTGGTGCGCTGCCGGCCGGTGGGCGTGCTGAAAATGACCGATGAGGCCGGGGTGGATGCCAAGGTCATCGCCGTGCCGGTGGAGAAACTGTGCAGCATGTACTGCAACGTGAAGCAGCCGGAAGATCTGCCCGTGCTGTTGCTCAACCAGATTTCCCACTTCTTCGAGCACTACAAGGATCTGGAGCCGGGCAAGTGGGTGAAAGTGGATGGCTGGCACGGCGTGGAAGAGGCTCGTGCCGAAATCATTGCCGGCGTCGATCGCTACAAGGCCGCGCCGGAAAAGCCGATGTTCTGATGAAGGTCTGCATCCTCTCCGACAGCCACGACAACCGCCGCCTGCTCGGAGAGGCCGTGGAGGACGCCAAGGCGCGCGGCGCCGAGGCGGTCCTGCATTGCGGCGATGTGGTCGCGCCCACCACCTTGCGCGTGCTGCGCAAGTTCGAACTGCCGGTACATGTCATCCACGGCAACAACACGGGTGACCTCTACGCCATGAGCAAGCTCAGCCACGAACCGGACAGCGTGGTGCGCTACCACGGCCAGGACGCCGTGCTGCATCTGGCCGGGCGAACCGCATTTCTGGTGCATTACCCGCATTACGCGGCGGCGATGGCGCTTACCGGCGACTACGACCTGGTTTGCTGCGGCCACGACCACCGCGCCAGCATCCATCAGGTCAGCAATGTCAACGGCGGCATCACCCACCTGCTCAATCCCGGCACGGTGGGCGGCGTCGGCGCCAAACCCACCTACATCCTGGCCGACCTGGAAACCCTGCAATTCGAGATTCGGGAAGTGCCGACTGCGCCGGGCGAGGCATGCAACACGCCGCCGGTGACGGTGCACGAATCGTAGGATGTGGTGAGCCCAGCGAACCGCATCAGGCCACGGCCACGCCATGCGCTGCGGTTGGCGGCGCTCACCACAACCGACGCCCCCACCAGCCGTACCCGGTTCGCCCGGTCCGCCGCCGGGAGCGGCGA